>JBDUBO010000054.1:0-25773 GCA_040004115.1 Gammaproteobacteria bacterium
CGCGTATCCATTCTTCCATTTCCGGCTTGACGTCCGCCGCGATGACGTCGATCCCAAAATGCAGGGCACGTGCGGCCCAGCCGCCCCCGATCACGCCCGTTCCCAAAAGTCCGAGTGTCTTTACCTTGCGCATCATTGCCACCTCGCGAACGCCATCTTTGTAATATCTTGAGTATAATATAAAAAACCACACAGTGGCAGACCTGCTGCGGAACTGTCAGAATCCCTGGCTCATTTAAACAGGGGGATGCGACATGCAGAAGATCACGGCTCGGCGCCGCCTATTGCCGGCTTTGGGATTACTGGCAACCATGGCGAGTTCATTGTCCTCGGGTGCGGAAGACGTGGTGCGCACTCCCCTGCCGGACGGCAATCCATTTCCGATTTCCGCAGCGGTCACGGTTCGCGCGAGCCTCGATACCGTTTATGTCAGCGGCGCCCTGCCATCGGCGATCAACCAGGATGCACCGAAGGGGACGCCGCCTAAGTACGGCGATATGCAGACGCAGACGGTCAGCGTGCTGACCTCCATCAAAGGCACGCTGGCCAAGTTGGGGCTCGGCATGGGCGACGTGGTCAAGATGACGGTCTTTATGGTGGCCGATCCCGCCAATGACAATAAACTCAATTTCTCAGGCTTGATGGCGGGCTACACCCAGTTCTTCGGCACGGCGGAACAGCCGAACAAGCCCGCGCGCAGTGCCGTTC
Organism: Gammaproteobacteria bacterium; assembly: GCA_040004115.1. GTDB lineage: Bacteria > Pseudomonadota > Gammaproteobacteria > Steroidobacterales > Steroidobacteraceae > Bog-1198. The sequence goes on from JBDUBO010000054.1 coordinate 709, forward strand.
AAGTGGCTGCGTTGGTCGCGCCGGGTGCACTATTGGAAGTCGAAGTCATTGCCGCAAAGCCGCGACCGGCCAAAGTGCATACGGTCAAGATGCACTGAGGCGCGCGCGACGCGTGCCGATGCCGTGCGTCGATGCGTATCGACACGTGCAACTGCCGCGCATCGACGATCACTTTTTCTCTGCGCCCAACACTCCAGTGATGGGCAGCGCGGCCTTGGGGACGTCGCGGTGATAATCCTTGCCGACAAACGCTGCCACGGTGGCGGCGATTTGCGCTTGGGTGACCGGAGCGATATGCGTTCGCTCACCCAGCGGCGCCGTATCCGGACCGATCACGGCGATCCAGACGTTCTCTGAGCCCTTTTCGTCGACACCATGCTCCTTCCACTCGGTAAGTCCGCTGCCCCGCCCGTGATCAGCGGTGATAATGAAAGTGGTCGTGCCCCGGTATTCAGGCATGGCCTGCATGGTGTCCCACAACTGCTGCACTAAATGGTCCATGCGGTGCGCGCTGTCGAGCACGAGATCGTAGCGACCTTGATGCGCCCAATTGTCGGTTTCTCCATAGCCCACAAACAGCACCCGAGGATGCGATGTCTTGACGTAGTCCAACAGCGGGATCTGCAAAAAGGAGTTCCAAACGTCTTCTTCATCGAAGCGCGTCGAGGTCTCGTACAGTTCGCGCAGCAATGCGTCCCGCGGAGTCTCATTCGCCTTAGGCGGCAGACTCCATCCTGTCTGGATCACCAATCCGCTGCGGCCCTTGCGGAAAATGTCCTGGTAAACGTCCCACGTGCCGTAAATTGCGACCTTGCCGCGGAATTCGTCGATCTTATTCAGCCATTCGAACACCGTGGCGTTCGGGTTCGGACCGAACTCGTTCTTGTCGATGGCATCGTTGGGATATCCAGTGGACATTTCGTTGTAGCCGGGATAAGAAAACGCCTTGCCATTGGTCACGTGCGCAACGCTACCCTTCACCTGATTGCCGTAAATCTGTCCTTGCTTGGCTACCGTTCCCCAAAGAAATGGAAACAAGAGCGCGCGCCGAGCATCAACATCCTCGCGCCAGTAGCGCTTGCGCAGCTCCGGCTCGGCCATCCAGCTCCCGCCGGACTTCTCATTGAGCAGCAGCGGGTCGGCCCCGGTGAAAATCTCCTGCCAGCGCAGTCCGTCGCTCACGATCAAGACCACGTTTTGCGTCTTACCGGCCTGCGCCGGGGTTGCGGCGAGCAGCAGCAGCGCGCTGACCGCCAGCCCGCCGCAGATGATTCCGAATGATATTTTCATGGGTTAGCCTCGAGAGTCGGTCTGGATATTACGCGCGAAGTCGCTCACTGTTGCAGGACCACGGCGCAATTCGCGGTCCAACTCAAATACACCTCGTCGCTCCAATCGATGCTCCATTCCGACGTCCTACGGTCGTTTTGCGCGAAGACGGTCACCAGCTTGCCGGTTTCCGTCTTGATCCGATAGGTCGAGCGATTGCCGAGGTAGCCCAATTCCCACACCATGCCCTTGACCTGATTGAAGCGGTTGCCGGCAACGGGCTCCTTGCTCAGGCGAATTTTCTCCGGCCGCAATGCCACCCATACCCGCTGCCCACGGCCGAAGCGGCCAAGTTCATCCACGATGAGATCACAACCGGCTTCGGCGCTGCTCACGATGATGTGACCGGGTTCGCCGCCGCTCACGGTACCCTCGAAGAAATTGGTGGTGCCGATGAAATCGGCGACGAAACGGCTCTGCGGAAACTCGTAAATTTCCGACGGCGTGCCCACCTGTATGACCTGGCCGCGGTTCATCACTGCGATGCGCGTCGACAGCGCCATGGCCTCGTCTTGATCGTGAGTGACGAACACGAAAGTAATACCCACCTGCGACTGAATATTCATGAGCTCAAATTGCGTCTGCTCACGCAATTTCTTGTCGAGAGCGCTCAAGGGCTCGTCCAGCAACAGCACCTTGGGCCGCCGAATCAGCGCGCGCGCCAAGGCCACCCGTTGCCTCTGGCCGCCGGAGAGCTGGTGAGGTTTGCGCTTCGCAAGCGCCCCAAGCTGCACCATGTCCAGCGCTTCCTGGGTTCTCTTCTGCTTGACGGACGCAGCCAAGGCCATCCGACGCAGTCCATACCCCACATTGTCCTGGACCGTCATGTGCGGAAACAAGGCGTAGGACTGGAACATCATGTTGACCGGCCGCTCGTGTGGAGGCACCTGGGTCATATCCATCTCGTCGATCATGATGCGCCCGGTGCTCGGCGTGGCAAACCCGGCGAGCATACGCAGCAACGTCGTCTTGCCGCAGCCGGAGGCGCCGACCAGCGCAAACATTTCGCCCTTGTAGATCCTGAGATTCACGCTGTCCACGGCAGTGAATGCGCCGAAGGTTTTGTTGACGCTCTCGATGACGATTTGCGGTCTCGCATCCGGATCGAGCCAGGGACGATCGGCGATCGATTTGGGGGTGGCGGCCAAACTAACCCTAAAAGTCCGCCGGAGGGGTCGCACGGCGGCGATCCGGCGCGAAAAATGGACGCTCGACGACCTGCGCTCGCGACATTCGACGCTCCCATACGAGTTCGCGGTTCAAATAGATTTCGGCCCACACGGTCGAGCCGATCTGGAAATGCGGCGCGTCGACCATAGCAAGGGCGATGTTGCGCTTGCAAGTGGGCGACCAAATCGCGGACGTCACATGGCCGATTTCCCGCTTGCCGCTGTCATCGGTGTACAGCAGCGCGTTGTGCGCCGGCTTGTTGCCGGCAATATCCAATCCCACCAAATGACGCCGCGGACCTTGGATCATCTCGTTGTGCAGCGCGCGCCGGCCGGTGAAATGCCCCTTTCCCCAGTCCACCAGCCAGCCCAGGCCCAACTCCAAAGGCGAGCGATCGCGTCCGGTGCGGATGGTGTGCTCGGCCGAAACGAAATCCACATTGGGAAGTAGAAAGCCCGCCTCGATGCGCGCCACATTCAGCGCCTGTGAACCGATGGCGCGAATGCCTCGCGAGTACCCTGCCACCATCAGCCCATCCCAAATGGATTCCGCGGCCGCCGGCTCCATCCAGAGCTCGTAGCCCAAATCGCCGGTGAAACCGGTGCGCGATACAGTGAGCCGATGCGACCCAAGCGCGAAATTGCCTATCTCGAAAGGCTTGAGCTTCTCGATCCCCTGCAAGCCCAGCGCCTTGAGCACCGCGCAGGAGGTCGGCCCCTGCACCGCCAAGGCGGCTATTTGCTCGGTGACCTCACTGATCTCGACGTCGAAGCCAATCGCCGAATCGAGCAGCCAGTCTATCTGGCGTTCCGCCGTGCAGATGCGATATTCGCCCGCGCCTAATCGAAAAATCGTGCCATCGTCGATGAGGTGGCCTGCATCGTTGCACCACACACAGTAGGCGACGCGATCCGGCTTGAGCTTGGCGACGTCGCGCGTGACGAGCCGATTCAGATACGGCAAGGCTTCCGGGCCCGCCACGCGGTACTTCACCATGGGGGTCAGGTCATAAAGCGTCGTCGCATTGCGAATAGCGAAGTATTCCTGCTCCACGGTGGTGAACACATCCACCGTGGTATAGCCTGCCCACGGGATGAAGCTGTCGACTTGGCTCAAGGCGCGGGCGCGATCGTGAAACGGCGTCTTGAGCAGCGGTTGCTTGAAATGCGGCGCGACGGTTTCTGCCATGGTCAATTGGGGCTCACTTTGAGTACTTCCTGTGCAGCATTGCGGCCCGCGATCCCCATGACGCCGCCGCCGGGGTGGCTGCCGGCACCGCAGAGAAACAAGCCGTCCAAAGGAGTCCGGTACTGAGCCGCCCCCGGCACCGGGCGAACCATCAAGAACTGATCGAAGGCCAATTCCCCGTGATGCCAGTGCCCGCCGGTCATGCCGAACTCCTGTTCCATATCGGCCGGCGTCAGCAACTCCGCCGCAATAATGCCGGCGCGAAGGCCGGGAGCGTAACGTTCCAGTTGATCGAGTGCCGCCTCCAGGCAGCGCTGTCGGCCGTTCTGCCAACCCTCCTTGAGCGCATACGGCGCATATTGCACGATGGCCGACAGCACGTGTTGCCCGGCCGGCGCCAACGACGGGTCATTGGCGGTGGGCACCGTGATTTCCATGACCGGTGCCGCCGAAAACTCGCCGTACTTCGCATGATTGTAGGCATGCTCGATGTGCTGCAGCGATGGCGCGACCAGCAGCCGGCCGCACAAGCCCGCTTCCCCTACGCCGCTGAAGGTTGGTGCACGATTCAGCGCCAGATGAAGTTTGGCGGCGAGGCCGCGGCAGCGGATGTGGTTGACCCGGCGCACGAATCCGGTGTCGAGATGACGAGGACCGAGCAGGCGCAGAAATGTGGTTTTCGGATCGGCACTGGAAACGACGCTGTGCGCACCGATGCTTTCGCCGGAATCGAGAACGACGCCGACGGCGCGATCCCCCTCGACTCGAATGCTCGCCACCGGCGCGCCGACACGGATGGTCGCTCCCGCGGTGGTAGCCGCCTTGGCCAGAGCGTCGCAAAAGGCTCCCAGACCGCCCTTGGGTTGCGACAGACCCGAATCGCCCGCAGCGGATTCGGCCGCCATGCGGTATAGCAGCGTCAGCACGGTACCGGGAGAGCGTGGACCGAAGTTTGCGCCGAGCACGGCATCCAACCCCAAGGCTCCCTTGAGCGCCGACGACTCGAAGTTCTCTTCGAGCAAATCATAGACGTTCATGCCGCCGATACGCAGCAGCTCGCGCATGTCGCGCCGGCCCAGTTTGCGGATCTGCCAGCCGAGGCGAAGCAGCGCCAGGCGATCGGCCCAGGCAGTGGTACCCAGGCGGGGCGGCGGTCGCGAAAACATCGGCGCCAGCGCCGCGGCGAAACGACGCATGCGCGCCGTAAAGGCCGCATACGCCTCGGCATCCGCGGGCGACAGGCCCCGCCGCGACTCTTCAGGAGCCAAATTCAAGGGGGCACCATCCGGCACCAGCGCCACGGTCGTCATGTCCTGAGCCGCCCATTCGAGCCCATGCGATTCCAGGTTGAGCTCACGCAGCAGCGTGGCCGGCATCAGATGCAGCAGGTGCGCACCCGCGGACACGCGAAATCCAGGGGCAAATTCGCGGGTCACCGCCGCGCCGCCCACCTGGGCAGCGGCCTCCAGTACCAGCACCGAACGGCCGCCGCGTGCCAAAGTGGCTGCACACACCAGGCCGTTGTGACCGCCGCCGACAATCACACAGTCGTAGTGCGCTGGTGGTGACACTGCCGCCATCAGTTCGCCCGCCCAAGATCGCGCAGCACCGCGCGGGCGGCGTTCGCACCGGGAGCGCCCATCACGCCGCCTCCCGGGTGCGTGCTCGAACCGCACATGTACATGCCGCGCACCGGCGCTCGATACTGGGCGTAACCCGGTATCGGCCGGTTGAACAACAGCTGATCCATGGTCAATTCACCTTGGAAGATATTTCCCTCGGTGAGACCCACTTCGTTTTCTATGTCCCAAGGAGTACGAATCTCGGCATGCAGTATCAGATCCTTGAAATTCGGGCTTTGCCGCGCGATGGTTTCGATCACCGTATCGCCGAAGGCTTTGCGCTTGGCGGCATCCCAGGGCCCGTCGGCCAGTTCGTAGGGGCAGTACTGCACGAACACCGACATATAATGCTTTCCGTCGGGAACCATGGTCGGATCGATTTGCGAGGGAATAAGCATGTCGATGTACGGCGCGCGCGACCAGCGCCCGTCCTTCCAATCATCATAGGCGCGCTCCATCATCTCGAGGGTGTCGGTAACGTGCAAGTCGCCGCGAATGCAGGGCGAACCCGCCGGTATGGCGGGAAATCGCGGCATGCCGTCCAATGCGATATTCAATTTGCCAGAGGAGCCGCGAATCTTGAAGTTCTTCACTTGCCGCAAGAACTCATCGGGCAGATCTTTCGCATCCATGCTCTCGAGAAATGTCCGGCGCACGTCCAGATTGGAGATCACGAGCGGCGCACGGATCTCCTCGCCGTCGGCCAACGCAACGCCAGTTGCGCGGCCGCTGCGCACCAGAATTTTGGCCACCGGCGCGGCGCGGCGGATGATGCCGCCGCTGGCTTCGAATGACGCGCCAAGCGCCTGCGTGATCGCACCCATGCCGCCGCGTGCAAATCCCCAGGCGCCGACCGTGTCGTCGATGTCGCCCATGTAGTGATGCAGTAGGACGTACGCGGTGCCGGGCGAGCGCGGGCCCAATGCCGTGCCGATGATCGAGCTGCCGGCGAAATGCGCTTTGACAATCTCGCTTTCGAAATACTCATCCAGGAAATCCGCCGCGCTCATGGTCCAGAAGCGCAGCGTGTCGTACATGCGCTCCTCGCCCAGGCCGTGGAAACGTTTGCCGAGATACAGCAGTTCCTGGATGTCGCGCGGCTTGAAGGAAGTGGGATCCGGCGGCTCGCGCATCAGCAGCGGCTTGATGAATTTGCACTGGCGCATGACGTCGCGCGAATAGCGATCGTAGGCTTCAGCGTCGCGTTTCGAATGCCTGGCGATTTCCCGGCGCAGCGCATCGTGGTTGTCGTACAGCGCGAGGTGGCCGCCGTCCTGCATCATGGTGCAGCCCCCTTCATAAGGGATGACTTGCAGGCCGTACTTGGGCAGCTCCAGGGTGCGGATGATTTCCGGCCGCAGCAGGCTGCATACGTATGAGCAGTTCGAGTACGTGAAATCCTGGTAAAGACGGCGGCTCACCGCCGCGCCTCCGATGAAAGGCTGCCGTTCGAGAACCAGCACCTTGAGTCCCGCGCGCGCCAGGTAGCAGGCGGCGACCAGGCCGTTATGGCCCGCCCCGACGATGATGGCGTCCAGGTCCGCAGGCGGTTTCACTGCGCCGCCGCTCAAGCGGGCACTTTTTGCGAAGCGCCGCTCGACTTCAACGTGACATCGACCGCAACTTCGAATGCTCGCAATGTGTCGGCGAGGCACGTGTCATCATGGGCCGCCGAGACAAACCAGGGTTCGCGCGAATCCGGCTCGCACAACACACCCTCGTCGTGCAGCACCTGCGCCATGGCGTCGTAGAAGGAGTAATCGCTGCTCTTCCAGGCGCGATAGTTGCGCGGCGGCTCGTGTGCGAAGTACAGTCCGCTCATCGACGGGTGACCGACGAAGCTATGGGCGATGCCGCGCGCGCCCAGCACCGCGCGCATGCCGGAGCGCAGCCGGGTGCCGTAGTCGGCGATGCGCTCCAGCGCATCGGTTTCATCGAGTATCTGCAGACACTTCTCCGCCGCGGCCAGTGATATGGAATGCGCCGTATAGGTGCCGCCGTGCGCCACGCCCTTGCCGATCTTGCGCATGATTTCCTCGCGGCCCGCGAGCACGGATATGGGATAGCCGTTGGCCACCGCTTTAGCGAAGGTGCAGAGGTCGGCGTTGACGCCGTACAGTTCCTGCACGCCGCCGCGGGCAACGCGAAATCCGGTCTTCACCTCATCGATGAGCAGCACTACGCCGTGCTTGTCGCACAATTCCCGAGCCGCGCGCAGGTATTCCGGTTCGGCTGCGATCCCCAGGCAATTGCCCATGATGGGCTCAATCAGCATGCAGGCGATGCGATGCGAGTGGCGCTTGAATACGTCTTCCAGTTGATTTGCATCGTTGGCTTGCACGAAGTGCGCAAAGCTGCGCGTGCTGATGGGCACCCCTTCGCTGTACGGTTTGACTTCGGGGTCACCGACCTGCGACCACTTGTCCATCGGGGTGAACCACATCGCGGCATCGAACAGGCCGTGATAACTCCCCTCGAGAATCACGTAATCGTCCTTACCCGTGTAGGCCCGCGCCAGGCGCAGTCCGGCCATGACGGCTTCGGTGCCCGAGTTGGAGAAGCGCACGAGTTCGGCGGCCGGCACCATCTTGGAGATGCGGTCGGCGACGATGAGTTCGCGTTCGGTGGAAAGCGCGAACACGCCGCCGACCTGCATGCCTTCGCGGGCCGCTGCGTCGACTTCGGGGTGCGCATAGCCGAGTATCGCCGGTCCATATCCCATGCGGTAGTCGACGTAGTTGTTGTCGTCGAGATCCGTGATGCGCGCGCCCGCGCCGCTTTTCACGTAAATCGTCCGATCATCTCCCCAGTAGCGGAAATTAGAAGCCACGCCGAGCGGCAGGCGTTTGACGGCGCGCTTGAAATGCGCATTGCTCTTGGTCAGTTTTCTGGCCATGACTTCCCCTTTGAATTGATGGCAATCGCGGATTTCACGCGACCGTAACATTCGCCGGGCATGGTCGTCCAGAATTATTATATGACCATATAAGTCAAAGGTCTGGCGCAGTCAGGGCTCAGTTGATCAAGGACTCACACAATCCCGCAATGACGGCCCTAAATCAGCAATTTAAGGCACGCAATGCCCTGCTGCGCTGCTCCGACTTGCCAACGATGCGCCCTTCAGCGTACATTAAATGGACATATAAATCGCAGCGGGGAACGCCATGACCAACCTATCCGTCGCGAAGCGCGCCGACGAGGCCGAAAACGCCTTGCCCCATGCCTTGCCCGCCTGGGTCTACAACAACAGCGAACTGAGCCGGCTGGAACTCGAACGCATCCTCATGCCGAGTTGGCAAATCGTTTGCCACGTCAATTCCATCCCCAAGGCGGGCGATTACGAGACTTTCGACTTGGGCCCGGAAAGCGTCATGGTGTTGCGCGATCGGGACGGGTCGATCCGCGGCTTTCACAATGTGTGCCGGCACCGCGGTGCGCGGTTGTTGGACGGCACGGGAAACTGCCCCGCGACGATTACCTGCCCTTACCACGGCTGGACCTACAAACACGACGGCAGCCTGATCGGCATGCCGGTTCGCGAAAGCTTCCCGGGACTGGATCGTGCCGAACACGGCCTGCGACCGGTGCGCACCGACATTGCCTTCGGCTTCGTGTTCATATGCCTGGCGGGAGACCCGCCGCCGGTGTCGCAGGTCTGGGGTAAGTTGGCCGAAGAATTTCTGCCGTATCGATTCGAAGAGATGGTGCCGTTGGGACCCATCAGCCAAGAGATCTGGCCCGTCGATTGGAAGATCGCGATGGACAATTACCTCGAGTCCTACCACGTACCCATCGGACATCCGGGTTTGTATCGCATGTTCACGCCGGATTACGAAGATCAGGCCTCGGTGTCCGGAGTCGCACGCGGCGTCAGCTGGATGCGTCAGCAGGACTCGCCGCGCTGGGCCGAAGGCCTGTATCAGCGGATGATCGGTGGCGTAGCCACGCATCTGCCCGAGGATCAGCGCCGCTGCTGGCGCTTCTACAGTGCGCTGCCGAACTTAGGAATCGACGTGTTTCCCGACCAGATGGATTTCTTTCAGCTGCTGCCGGCCGGCCCCGGCAAGTGCATGGTGCGCGGCGGCGTGTTCGGCCTGCCTGACGAGCGGCGCGAAATGCGCGCCGTGCGCTACCTGAGTTCGCGCATCAACGCGCAGGTGAACAACGAGGACAAGTGGTTGTGTGCTCGAGTGCAGCGCGGATTGGCATCCGGCAGCTACAAGCCGGGCCCGCTGTCGCAGCTAGAGCGTTGGATGCTCGAGTTCCACAATCTGTTGCGCGAACGCATCCCCGAATTCGCCCTGGCGAGCCCGCCCAAGCATTTCAGCTAGCCACCCCTCGCCAAGGCTATAGTCGTTTAGCGGTACAAAATATGTAGGTCGGAGTTAGCCGAGGTGTATCCAGGCTGATTTCGTTTGGGTATAGCTGAGCAGGCTTTCCACGCACTTGTCGCGCCCCTGGCCCGACTGCTTGTACCCGCCGAAGGGCTGAGTCATATCACCATGGTCGAAGCAATTCACCCAAATGACGCCGGCTTCCAGATCACGCACGGTTTTGTGCGCCGTGCTCAAATCGCGCGTCCAGACCGAGGCGGCCAGTCCATAAATTGAGTCATTGGCAACGCTCAGCGCCTCGGCAAGACCGTCCACCTCGATGGCCGCAGCGACCGGTCCGAAAATCTCTTCCTGGGCGATGGTCATGCGGTTGTTGACGCCGGAGAACAGCGTGGGATTGACGAACGACCCCGGCAAATCCGGCGTGCCGCCGCCGAATTCCAGACGCGCGCCCTCCGCCTTGCCGCGGGTGATATAGCTCATCACACGCGCGCGGTGCGACGCGGTGACCAGCGGCCCCAAATTGGTGGTGGGGTCGAACGGATCGCCGGCTCGATACGCATCCTTGCCGCGCTCGATGAATCGCGCCAGAAATTCCTTGGCAATCGGCCGGTCGAGCAACAGCCGTGATCCCGCGTTGCAGACCTCGCCCATGTTGCCGAAGATTCCATTGATGGCGTAGGTCACCGCGGTGTCGAGATCCGGCAGGTCGGAGAGGAATATTTGCGGAGTCTTGCCGCCGCATTCCAGACTGACGCGTTTCATATTCGACTGGCCGGCATAAATCAGCATCTGCTTGCCGATTTCGGTCGAGCCGGTGAATGCTATTTTTGCTACGTCATTGTGCAGCGCCAGTGCGGCGCCTGCGGTCTCACCCAATCCATTGACCACATTGAACACGCCCGGCGGCCCGCCCGCCTCCACGAACAGCTGTGCCATCAGCAGTCCCGACAGAGGCGATTGCTCAGCCGGCTTCAACACCACCGAATTGCCCGCCGCCAGCGCCGGCGCCACCTTCCAGGCCGCCATCAACAGCGGATAATTCCACGGCACTATGCACCCGACCACACCCAGGGGCTCGCGCAAGATGTAATGGAAGGCATCGGCGGCGGTGGCCGTCACCTGGCCGTCGATCTTGTCGATCAACTCGCCGAAGTAAGCGAAATTCTTGGCCGCCGACGGCACGTCGATGGTCACCATGTCGGTGATGGGCTTGCCCATGCACAGGGTGTCGAGAATCGAGAATTTCTCATTGTTCTCATCGATGAGCCGGCTGAACGCCGCCATGATGGCCATGCGCTCGCGCGGCGCCTTGCGGCTCCAGACCCGCGACGCGAAGGCGCGTTTGGCCGAGGCCACTGCTGCATCGATGTCGGCTTGAGTGCCGGCGCTGACTTCGCACAGCGGTTTGCCGGTGGCCGGATTCACCACGGTAAAGCGGCCGCGCGCAACGGAATCGACGTACTGCCCATCGATGAAATGCCGGGTCTCGTAGCTCACCGCGGCGGCGCGCGCATGCCAGTCTTTCGTGGTCAAGGACGTCAAATTCATTGGCTCAACTCCCGATCAAGGTCGCAGTGGATGTTCTCAGTATAGAGAATTTCATTAAGATTCGTGCGGTGGCCGGGCGAGCCCGAGCATGGGCACTAGCGCGAGCAATTGCCGCCGGAACGCCGCCAGCGCGGGCGCGGCATGCGCCCCCTGCGCGGCTTCATGACCGAAGGTCACAATGCCATTCTGCGTCGATTCCACCACGGCGACAGCCGCCCTGCGGGTAAAGGGGCTTTGCCGCGCAGCCAGGTATTGGGCCGCTCTCGCCGGTCGCTCTGCCTCACACAGCGAGTAGCCATGTTGGCGCAGCAGACTGCGCCCCGGTCCCAGCGGCAGCACCTGCAGGATGGTAAAGCCGTCAGGTCGCACCTCGATCAGGTGATTGGGCGCGAGAAATAGCCGCTGCCAGACGCCGTTGACGGCAGACGCCAGGAGCCGGTGATAAGCTCGAGCACTCCATCCTTGGCGTGCCGCAGCCGGCAATCCCGTGCTCATCGATTCGAGCCACTGCTCTATCACGAGTTTCCAATCCGCCGCCACTGCCGTCTCCATGGGCGGGTCGAGCGGCCGCGTACCCGGCGTCGGCGAGAAATCAAGCCATGCGTCCACGCCCTCCGACGAAGGCCGGCGGCGCTCCGTGGCACGCACCAGAATTAAATCGCCGAGAATGCGCGATTCCAAGGGCCTCAGGTCGGCACTGGCCCGGGTGCCGCGGCGCCGCCCGTCGAGTTCGAATTGCAGCCCGTGCACCGCGCACTGAATGACCTCCACATGCCCGGCCCGCGCCGTCGTCAGCGCATGCGGCGCCTCGCTGCAGCTGTTGCGAAATGCGCGGACCTTCCCGCCGGCTTCGCGCAGTACCAATGCCCGCTCGATACCGAGGTCGACGGCGAGGAAATCTCCGGGCGTGGGGATTTGCGCGACATGCCCCGCGAGTTGCCATGCGTCCTGGAACAATGCCTCGCGCTCGACCGCAAACAGCCGCGGATTGGCATACACCCAGCCCGCCGGCCGGCGGTCGCCGCCGAGGCTGCCGGCCGGCACCGAGGAGGCAGCGAATTGACCCGGAAAAATCGAGCGCAGATAAGCCATGGCGCGGCGCTTCGCGGCCTCGCGGTCGATATCGGCCTCGGTCCGGAACGCAAAATCCTGCCACAGCATTTCCAGCACGCCGATCAAACCCAGTGCGATTCCATCCGGGTCCAGTTGCGGCTGGGAGGTGTCGAGGATCAGGCGCTCGATGAGCTCGCGCACCAGGACCGCAAAGCTCTCGTCCTTCTGTCCACAAATATCGTAATATTCCTGGCGTGAACTCGCCTCGCCCCAAAATGCATACCAAACCGAGACCTTGCGCGGGCTGGCGATTTCGGGGTCGAGATACAAGGCAACCATCAACTCCAGCGCAGCGACCGGCCGGGATTTGAGCCGCGACACGGGAACTAAGAGTTGCTCCTCGAATTCGGCCGAGAGAAATTGAAGAGACGCGACCAGCATGGCGGCTTTGGAGGCGAAATAGAAACGCACGATCCCGGGTGACATTTTCGCGATCGCCACGACTTTCTCCACCGTCGTGCGCGATGGTCCGTAGATGTGCAGCGCGGAAATGCATGCCTCGATCAAGCGCTGGCGCTGACGGCTGTGGGCATTGCGCGCCCGCGGGACGCGCGCGGTTTTGTGGGACTTTTTCTTGAGGCTTCGCATGTGTCGAATCAGATTCTCATGACATCGGCGGCGCACGACGACGCCCTGATGCGCGCCGCTCCCCGCGGGGTGCGCGGCGACTGGCTGAAGCGCCGCGGTAAATGGCTCATTATTCTGCCGCCGCTGCTGTTTCTGTTGGTCTTTTTCCTCATTCCGTTTGGATTTGCCTTGGTTATAAGCTTTGCCGATACCGCCGTACGGGTGCCGCCGTTCACCGATATTCTATCCGTCAGTCCCGACTGGCACATCCACCTCACGCTGAATCTGGGGAATTTCAGGTATTTGATCAGCGACGAGGTCTACGGGCTCTCCTACCTGTATTCGCTCAAAACGGCGTTTTTCTCCACGCTTATTTGTCTGGCGATAGGTTATCCGATGGCCTATGGCATCGCTCGCACTTCGAAAAGCACGCAAAGCATCCTGCTACTCGTCATCATTTTGCCGTTCTGGACCTCGTTTTTGCTGCGCGTTTATGCGCTCGAGGGAATCATCCGTGAGACTGGCTTGCTGAACACCGCGCTCCTGTGGCTGGGCGTCATCGACCACCCCTTGCAGATCATGCGCACCACCTTCGCGGTATACCTTGGAATCATCTATTCCTATCTGCCGTTCATGGTCTTACCGCTGTTTGCCACACTCGAGAAACTGGATCATTCACTGCTCGAAGCGGCCGGCGACCTCGGTAGCCCCCCGTGGCGTGCCTTCCTCGATGTCACGCTACCCCTGTCCGTGCCCGGCATCATCGCCGGATCTATGCTGGTGTTCATACCGGCAATCGGCGAATTCGTCATCCCAACCCTGCTCGGAGGACCAGACAACCTGATGATCGGCCGCGTGCTCTGGGACGAGTTCTTCGGCAACCGCGACTGGCCGGTCGCCTCCGCCGTGGCCATCGCATTTCTGGTGCTGTTGGTCGGCCCCATCGCCCTATACCAGCACTACAGCACCAAGCAGCTCGAGGCCTAGGGTGGAGAACCGCATCTCGCCATTCTTGATTTCGGTGCTCTGCATCGGGATCGCGATTCTGTACATTCCTATCCTGGTATTGATCGGCTACTCCTTCAATGCCTCGGCACTGGTCAGCGTGTGGGGAGGATTCTCGACCACCTGGTACACCGAGCTCATCCACAACGATCAGATTCTCGACGCGGCGTGGCTATCCTTAAAAATAGGCGTCGTGGTCTCAACCGCAGCGGTGATTTTGGGCACTCTGGCCGCGATTTCCCTGGTGCGCTTCAAGGTATTTCGCGGACGCCTGTTGCTGACGGGAATGGTCAACGCGCCGCTGGTGATGCCTGAAATCATCACCGGCATCACTCAATTGCTGCTGTTCGTCTCAATGCTGCAACTGCTGGGCTGGCCGCACCGCGGCTTCACCACGATCGTGATCGCGCATATTGCGTTCTGCAGCGCCTACGTCACGGTCACCGTGCAATCGCGCCTGGCGAGCGCCGATCGGTCTCTCGAGGAGGCGGCCATGGATTTGGGCAGCGGGCCGGTTCGCGCCTTCATCGATACCACACTGCCCGGCATTGCGCCCGCGCTGGCCTCGAGCTGGCTGCTAAGTTTTACGCTCTCGCTCGATGATTTGGTCATCTCGAGCTTCGTGTCGGGCCCCGGTGCAAGCACTCTGCCCATGGTGATCTTTTCCAAGGTGAAGCTGGGTGTGAGCCCCGACGTCAACGCGCTTGCGAGCTTGATGATCTGCCTGGTCGGGTCGTGCGTGCTGTTCGCCGGCTATCTCATGCGTCGTGCCGAGCGCCAGCGGATCCTGGATGCTCAGATGGCCGAGCGCTGACGCGCACCACGTCGCAACGCCGCAAGGCCGCGATGCCGGCCACGGGTCCATTAGATTTTGTCGACGTAGCGCGGATCGTGCGCCGGCCGGCTGAAGATCTCCCGCAGGCGCGGTTCGAACGTGCTCAAGGGTTCGGAGGGATACCGGGGATCGAATGAGCACTGATCCCAATTCGCACAAAAATCCTTGCAAGCCTGATACCAGTGATGATCGCGAAATTGCTCGCGGCCGTTTCGATCGCGGCCATAGTGGTGGGCGTAGTAATACGTCTGAAACAGCCCGTGCTGTTCCACGATCCAAGAAACTTCGCGGCGCACATAGGGACGAATGATGCCCGCGGCAACTTCCGCATGGTTGTAGGGCGACAGATCGTCGCCCACGTCGTGAATGAGGGCCGCGACGATCATTTCATCATCCGCTCCGTCGCGTAGCGCGCGTGTTGCCGCCTGCAGGGAATGCTCGAGTCGAGTCACGCGATACCCTTGCAGGCTCTGATCCAGCTTGCGCAGCGTGGCCAGCACGCGGTCCGGCAACGCGTGCACATACTCGCGCTCGCAGCGGTCCAGGAATTCATAATCTTCCTGCGTGCCGTCCTCCATGCGGATGAAACTCACGACCTTCATCTCAGAAGCAGCTTCGGGTGTTTCGTCGGTCATTTTGCAGTCTTCACTCGTGTCCAAGTCCGTGTGCGGATTCGCTCGGTTGCGGCGGATGCTTCGTCGGACCGGAACAACCTGGCTTCGATTTCCGGCGTGGGATATAGAGTCGCATCCTTGAGAATACTGGGATTGACCAGCGGCCGCGAGACGATGTTGTCATTCCCATAATAAATCCCGTTGGTGATCTCGGCGATCACCTCCGGACGGAGAATGAAATTGATGAATCGATAAGCCGCCTCCGGATGCGGTGCTCCCACGGGGATCAGGAGGGAGGTGAAATTCTGATTGGCCCCCTCCTTCGGCACGGTAAAAGCGAGATTTACATTCACGCCTACCGCCCGCGCGCGCGCTCGAGACAGCGCATAGTCGCTCGACCAGGACATGGCGATGCAAATCTCCTTGTTGGCCAGTCCATTCAGGTACTCGGCAGAATCGAAGGAGCGGACGTAGGGACGCACCTTCAAGAGCAGATCCTCAGCCGCCTTGTAATCTTCGCGGCGCGTGCTATTCGGATCCAAGCCCAGGTATTGCAAAGCCAGCATCAAAGTATCGGCCGCCGAGTCGAGGAAAGTGACGCCGCAGTCCGCGAATTTTGCGACGATTTCCGGTCTGAAAATCATGTCGAGGCTGTCGAGCGGCGCATTCGGCATGCGTGCCTTTATCATATCGACATTGTAAGCGAAGCCATTGATGGCATGCACGTAGGGAACCGAATACACGTTCCCCGGATCGTGCACCGCCTGTATCTTGAGAATTCGCGGGTCTACATTCTTCCAGTTGGGCAGCTTGGATTTATCCAGCGGTACATACACACCCGCCTTGATTTCCCGGCCGAAGTATTCAGTAGACGCGAACACCACATCGTAGCCGGCACTCCCGGCCAGGAGCCTTGCATCCATGGTTTCCTCTGAATCGTAGACATCGTAGGTGACCTTGATTCCGGTCTGCTTCTCGAACTCCGCTACGGTATTGAGGCCGATAAAATCCGTCCAGTTATAGATGAAAAGACGTTTTTCCTCGGCGCCGGTGGAGGCGGGTCCACAGGACAAAAGCGCTGCGCACGCGAGCAGCAGCAGCACCCCCACGCCGCTAAAACGACTGAAATTCATCGGCATAGTTTACCATCGCCGCAAAGGCCGCGTGCCGCGACGGCGGCTGGTCCCGCGACGGCACGCAGATCGTCAACAGGAGGGAGCATAAATTGAAAGAATTAATAACTGGGTTTCGCGGGGCATTACCGGTACTTGCTGCGATCTTTGCGATCGCCGTGGCTATTCCTGTGGTGCGCGCATCCGCCGCTGCGGCCGCCGTCACGGCGGCGGGCGCGGGCGCAGCCTCTCCTGCGGGCACGACAACCGCGCCCTCGTCGCCGCAGAAACCTCGCGCTCGCGATCTGGGAGTTCCATTCGACGGCACCCCCGGTCCCCTCAACGCCATCACGGATGTGGCCGGCGTCTTGGTCGGCCACACCACGCTGATTTCCGGGTCCGGCAAGCTGCAACTGGGCAAGGGGCCGGTGCGCACCGGGGTGACTGCCGTTCTGCCTCGGGGCGCCGACTCGCTCTCCAATCCGGTGTTCGCCGCGTGGTTCACACAAAACGGCAATGGCGAGATGACGGGCACGACCTGGGTTGAGGAGTCGGGGTTCCTGGAAGGACCCGTGATGATTACCAACACGCACAGCGTGGGGGTGGTGCGCGACGCGGTGATCCAGTGGCGGGTGTCGCACGCCGCGGCGGATGCAACCGGGTATTACTGGTCGCTGCCTGTGGTCGCCGAAACCTGGGACGGATGGTTGAACGACATCAATGGATTTCACGTCAAGCCCGAACACGCGATGCACGCCCTCGACACGGCGCACGCGGGACCCGTCGAAGAGGGCAGCGTCGGCGGGGGCACGGGCATGATTTGCAACGGCTACAAGGGGGGCATCGGCAGTTCGTCGCGGCGGCTCGAGCCCAAAGACGGTGGCTACTTGGTGGGCGTGCTGGTGCAATGCAATTACGGCACCCGGGACAATTTACGTATCGCCGGCATTCCGGTCGGACGGGAAATTCCCGCGCCCGAACCGTACGCCTTCATGCCTTCTGACATTGCCGAGCGCGGCTCCATCATCGTGGTGGTGGCCACCGATGCCCCGCTGCTGGCGCATCAGCTCAAGCGCCTCGCGCATCGGGTAACTCTCGGTTTGGGCCGCAATGGCAGCATTTCGGGCAACGGCTCCGGGGATATCTTCATCGCATTTTCCACCGCCAATTCCGGAGCCGCCGCAAGCGATCACGTGGTCGATCTCAAGATGCTGCCCAACGACTTGATGGATCCGGTGTTTCGCGCGACCGTGGAGGCGACCGAGGAAGCCATTGTCAACGCCATGATTGCCGCGCAGGACATGACCGGTGTCGACGAGCATCGCGTCATTGCCCTACCGCATGCAGCGCTTCGCGCGGTGCTCAAGAAGTACAACCGGCTATTGCCGTGACTCACGGCGTACTCCGGGCTGCGGCGCTGTTTCTTGCCGCGGCGACGTTGCTGGCGCCGCGATCCGGTGCAGCGGCTTCTTACTCGGTGGCGCATGTCGAGGTCGTGTATGCGGATTGGTTGGACGCGGTCGGCGCCGTGTCGACCATCGATTCCGGGTTGACACCGCGCATTGCGGGTGAAGGCCGCGGCATTTGGGCGGCGCGCCTGAAGGCGCTTACTCCGCAGCTCGCGCTGGCGCTCAAGTCATCGGGCTCCGCGGCATTGAGCCCTGAAGATGCGCGCGCGGTGCAGGCTATGCGTAAGGGCTTTGTCGACTACTCACCGCAAGTGCCCGATGCCGGCGCGCACGGCTCGCGCGCCACCTGCGCCGACGGCACACGTGCCGCGAGCGATGCAGCCAGTCTACAAATCGCCCTATACGCCTGCTTCGAGGAAATCGGCGATCGCATCGACTTCGAAGGCCGCCCCATGTTTCGCACCACGGCGCTGCAACAGCTGCAGCAATTGCCGGACAGCGAGCGGCGCAGGCGCTTGTTTTTTGCGCTGTCGCCGTTATGGATTGCGGTTAACGGGGCGAACAGCATCGACAGTCCCTACCGGCGCATGATGGTTTTGAACGGCGCCGATGTACGCCGCAGAGGCCGCTCGCCCATCAGCGATGCCGCGACGACACTGGGCATCACCTCGCCTGAGGTGGAGCAATGGCTGGTGCAAGTCCTGGAGGCCTGGCGAGCGCGCTCCGAAGGTCCGCCGCTGGAGCCCTGGGATTACTGGTATGCGTCGGCGGGCGCAAGCCGCGACCTGTCCTGCGCCATTCCGCACGATTCCATACTCGCCCTATCGAAGCGCTTTTACCGGGATCTCGGCGCCGACTTGGATACGCTCGAAGTCCAGCATGACCTCGAGGTGCGCCCGGGGAAGTCGCCGCTGGCGTATACCGACCAAATCAGAATAGGGCGGCGCATCGGCAAGATTTGGCGGCCCACGCTGGCCCGGGTCTCCGGAAATTACGAATTGGGCGGCATGTTCGTGCTCAACGAACTCATCCATGAAGACGGGCATGCCGTGCACTACTCCGCGGTGCGCGCCCGGCCGGCGTTCTTCTCGCTCGGCGACGATGTGTTCTTTGAAGCGTTCGCCGACGTCCCCGCCTGGAGCAGCTCGGAGCCCGCCTGGCAGCAGAAGTATCTCGGGCGGCACACGGACGAGGGTTCTGCGCTGCGCGACCTGTTCTCGGGCGTTATGCTCGATGCGGCCTGGGGTCTGTTCGAATTGCGCATGCTCGCGGATCCGTCGATGGATCCGAACCTGCTGTGGACCGACATCACCTCGCGCTACTTGAACATCGTTCCGCATCCGGAATGGTCGTGGTGGGCATTGCGCGTGCAGTTGGTGCGCTGGCCCGGATACATGATCAACTATGGCCTCGGCGCCGTGCTCACGGCAGATATTCGCGAACACATCCGCGATTCCATCGGACAATTCGACGCGGGCAATCCGCGTTGGTATCAATGGACCTCGGCACGCCTGCTGCGATTCGGTTCTTCGATCGATACCGCGCAGTTGCTGCAGCAGTTCCTGGGCAGAGCCGTGTCTCCCGACGCCATCTTAAGGCAGCTGCAGCGCGTCGGCTCAGTGGACATGCTCGCCCGCCAGCACCTCGGTCAAACTCAGCTCGAGTAGCTCAATCGCCTCATCCACATCAGCCTCGTCGATCATCAGCGGCGGCATGAAGCGCACTGTGCTCAGGCCGCAGGACAACAGAATGAGGCCGTTGTGATAGGCCCGGGTAATCAGGGCATCGCAGAGTTTCCTGGCCGGTTCCTTGCTTGACCGATCCTTCACAAGTTCAATGCCTATCATCAAGCCCTTGCCGCGCACCTCACCGACCACCGCAAACTTGTCGGCGAACACCCGCAGCCGGCGCAGGAAATAGTCGCCGACCTTGGCGGCATTGGCGCAATATTCACGCTCGACGAGGTCGATGGTCGCGAGCGCAGCGGCGCAGCACACGGGATTTCCACCAAAGGTATTGCCGTGTGCACCGCGGCTCCACTTCTGCATGATACTGCGCTTGGCGATCACCACGCCGATGGGCATTCCCGAGCCCAGTCCCTTTGCCAGCGTCATGATATCCGGGGCGACATCCCAGTGCTGCGCGGCGAACATCTTGCCGGTACGGCCGATGCCGGACTGCACTTCGTCGAATATCAGCAGGATTCCATGCCGATCGCACAGCTCGCGCAAACCCTGCAAAAAGCCATCCGGGGGTACGAGATAGCCGCCCTCGCCCTGGATGGGTTCTATGAGAATTCCCGCCACTTCGCTGGCGGGCACGTTGTTCACGAACAGGACGTCTTCAATGTAGCTCAGCACCGCACGCCCCTGGTCGGCTCCCGCAAATAGCGGCCGGTAATTATTCGGATAGGGGACGTGAGTGACGCCCGGCATGCTGGGAAAGAAACCTTTTTGCTGAGTGTACTTGCTGGAGGTGAATGACAGCGAGCCCATGGTGCGGCCGTGAAAGCCGCCTAGAAATCCGATGAATCGGCCGCGCCCTGTCGTGTAGCGCGCGAGTTTCAGCGCCGCCTCCACGGTCTCGGTGCCGGACTGCGCAAAGAAGCTCATGGTGGGTTCTTTCAGGGGTGAGATCTCATTGAGACGCTCTGCCAGGTTGACCTGCCCTTCGTGCCAGTAATCGGACGAAATGTGCAGGAACTTGTCCGCGGCATCCTTGACGGCTTGCACCACGGACGGGTGGCTGTGGCCGGTGCTGCATACCGCGATGCCGGCGGCAAAATCCAGGAAGCGGTTGCCGTCCACATCCCAGATCTCGGCGCCTTTGCCATGCGACATCACGAAAGGATAATCGCGCGGATAGGACGGCGAAACGACGAGCGCGTCGCGCGCCAGCAGTTCGCGGGCTTTCGGGCCCGGCAAGTCGGTTTTGATGTACGGCTTTTTCATGTGAAGTCAAGCTCCCCCAATAGGGCGTTCATTATATCGAGTGCGCGCTCCAATTCATTCTCCTCGATCACGAGCGGCGGCGCGAGAATAATCAAATTGCCTCGGACCGCGAACGACACGCCGCGCTCGCGCGCCAGCGTCACGAACCGGACCAGGGACGGATGCAGGGCCGGCCATGGCGACAGGGGCTCGCGAGTTTGACGATTCTTCACCAGTTCGACGATGGCGAACAACCCATTGGCGCCGCGTACGTCGCCGATCGCCGCATGCCGATCCTGCATGGCGCGCAGGCGGCTCAACATGACGCCGCCCAAGCGCCGGGAGCGCTCAATCAAGTTCTCGTCCTGATAGGCCGCGATCGCGGCCACGCCGGCGGCGCAGGCCAACGGGTGCCCGCAGTAGGTCAACCCGGTGTTGAGCATACTGTGTTCGAGCTTCGCCGCGACATGCGGTGCCAGAATTACCGCGCCCAAGGGAATGTGTGCGCCGGTCAGTCCCTTGGCGAGTGTCATGAGGTCCGGGCGGCCTGCATCGCCGTGCGCCTGCCATGCAAACCATTCACCGCAGCGCCCGAAGCCGCTCATGACTTCGTCGGCAATCAGATAAACGCCGCGGCGGAGCGTTTCCGCACGTAGTGCCGGCCAGAAGTTTTCCGGAGCGATGATGCCGTTGGTGCCGGCGTTCGGTTCCATCAGCACCGCAGCGACATTCTCCGCTCCCGATTGGCCGATCACTTGGCCGATATGAGCCACATTGCGCGCGCCGCACTCGGTGTCACTCACGCTGCCAAAAGGGCAGCGATAGGCATAGGGCGGCGGCACACGCAGCACACTGAAGGCCTCGTCTCCTGGGCTGCGCGTGCGGCTGTCGCCGGACCAAGCCATCGTCGCATAGCTAGCGCCGTGGTATGAGCGGTCGCGTGCGACCACCATGCCCTGCGGACGGCCGCTCGCCTGACGCGCGAATTTCACGGCATTCTCGTTCGCATCGGCACCGCCCAAGGTGAAGAACACCCGGCCGCCTTCAAATCCCGATATCTCAAGGAGCCGCTCCGCCAACGCGCGGCGCGGCGCGGCGCCCCAGCTCGAATTGACGAAGCACAGTTGCTGCGCCTGTTCTTGAATGGCGCGTATCAGCCGCGGGTGCTGGTGACCTAAGTTCATGCATTCCGCGAGACTGCTCATGTCCAGATACGTATGGCCCGCTTCATCCCAGAACCGCGCGCCCTCCCCGCCGACGATGGTGGGTGCGTTCCAGTCCGCTTGCACGCACCAGCTATGCAGCACAATCGACCTTTCGGAATTCAAAGAGATCTCTCCACTGTTTTGATTCGTATCGCCAAAGCGATTACGATCTGTGCAATGCGGTCTGTCAACGAATTGAACACTTGACGTGGGTTAGGCCTTTAGTCGCGGTAGCCTTGGGGGGAATGCTAGGTTGCGTCTTGCGCTGGGTTCTGGCTGTCTTTCTCAACCGCTACCTGCCGGCGATTCCGCCGGGCACCTTGGCCGCCAATCTCATCGGCTGCTACATCATCGGCATGGCCATTGCATTCTTCACCGCCTACCCGGACATCGCTCCCGAGTGGCGGCTGTTCGTAACCACGGGATTCTGCGGAGGATTGACCACGTTCTCGACTTTTTCAGCCGAGGTGGTGATGCTGCTGCAGTCCGGCCGCTCGCTATGGGCCTTGGGCGCCCTCGCGGCGCATTTGCTGGGCTCGCTGCTGATGACCTTCGCCGGTATCGCTACTGTCGTCTTGCTGAAGGCGTAGACCAATCCCTCGGCGCAGCGCGCTTACCCCAAGGTAGGTGCGGGATTCCGTTTCCTCGATATTGTAGTTTCGATGGCGGCTATGGAGTGTTATATTAGTTAGACGACTAACGATTAGAGAGCTTTGTAAATGCCCGACCTTGCCGAGCGCTTTAGCGGAGCACTGCACAATACTTCCCGGGCGTGGCGTCAGGCCTTGGACCGGAGGCTCAAACACTTAGGCGTCAGCCAGGCAAGTTGGATGACCATTGCCATGGCCGCCAAGGCGCCTTCGGCCCTATCTCAATCCGAGCTGGCGGACCGTCTGGGCGTCGAGGGCGCCACCATGGTGGCCATGGTGGACCGTTTGGTGAAGGCGGGCCTGGTCGTGCGCAAGCCTTCGACCACCGACCGGCGCGTCAATCGCGTGCTGCTCACCGACGCCGGCACCGAGCTTTACGGCAAGGTTCTAGCGGAGGCCGCCGCATTTCGAAAGGAGCTTCTGGCCGATCTCGATCCGAAAAAGCTGCTTGTGGCGACTGAACTTCTCGAAGGCTTGCAGGGCGACATCGACACCATGCCGTGACCCGTCCGCTCAATCGGCCCATGATCACGTTGTCGATCATGTTGGCGACGATCATGCAAACGCTCGACAGCACCATCGCCAACGTGGCGTTGCCGCACATGCAAGGGGCGTTGTCCGCGTCGCAGGATCAGATCGCCTGGGTACTGACGGCGTACATAGTCGCCGCAGCCATCGCCACGCCGCTCACCGGCTGGATGGTGGATCGCTTCGGGCAGAAGAATATTTTCCTCGCATCCATCGGCGGGTTCACCCTGGCCTCCATGCTTTGCGGACTGTCGAACACACTGACTGAAATCGTGGCCGCGCGCCTTCTGCAAGGCGTATTCGGCGCGGCCTTGGTGCCGTTGTCGCAGGTTGTGTTGTTGGACATCAATCCGCGCGAGAAGCAGGGATCGGCCATGGCGATCTGGGGCGTGGGGGTCATGGTTGGACCGATACTGGGTCCCACCTTAGGCGGTTGGCTGACCGACGCGTACAGCTGGCGATGGGTGTTTTTCATCAATGTTCCCATCGGCCTGTTGGCTATTTACGGCATGTGGAAATATATCCGCCCCGTGCCGGGCATTCGGCGCATGCGTTTCGACATGTTCGGCTTTTCCACCTTGAGCCTGAGCATTGGGGCGCTGCAGATGCTGCTCGATCGCGGCCAACAAAACGACTGGTTCTCCTCGACCGAGACATGGGTCGAAATGATCGTGCTCATTGTCATGAGCACTTACTTCATCGCGCATACCGTCATGACGCCGGCGCACAAATCCTTCGTCGATTTCCGCCTGTTCAAGAATCAGAACTATGTCACCGGCGTTCTGTTCATATTCATCATGGGACTCGTGCTGTATGCAACGCGCGCGCTGTTACCGACCATGCTTGAGACCTTGTTGGACTATCCGGTGGCCACCACGGGCTTGGTGACGGCCCCATCGGGGCTTGGCACCATGGTTGCGATGCTGATCGTCGGGCGGCTCATCGGCAAAATCGATCTTCGGCTGATGTTGTTCGCGGGCTTCGCCATATCGGCGATGGCTCTGTGGCAAATGGCCCATTATTCGCTGCAATTGTCGCCGAGCGACATCGTTTGGCCGGGCGTGATTCAGGGAATCGGCGTCGGATTGGTGTTCGTGCCCTTGAGCGCGGCCACCTTCGCCACCTTGAACCCCGAGATGCGAGCGCAGGGCACCGCCCTCTTCAGCCTGGTGCGTAACATCGGCAGCAGCATCGGGATTTCCCTGGTGCAGACCCTTTTGGTGCGCAATACCGTGCTCGCGCACGCCGAATTGACGGAGCGCATCACCAACGCAAGCCCCGCCTGGCAGAATCCCGCCATCGCAAAAGCTTATGACCTTGGCACCTCGAGCGGTGTCGCCTTTCTCGATGGTTCGATCACGCAGCAGGCGGCGATGGTCGCCTACATCGATGACTTCTGGCTGATGCTGTTTCTGACCCTGGCCGTCATGCCGCTGCTGCTGCTGATTCGACCGCCCGCCCGCCGGAAGTCCGCGGACGTCGAGGCTGACATCAATGCCGTGATGGACTGATTGTGTGGACTGATTGACCCCCGCTGAAGGGCGTCGTCCCGCGCGCCACAGGATCAACGGCGCGTGGCGAAGTCCTGAGTCCAGTACATACCGGCCGATGCGTTGAGATTCGCGGCGTACGCAATACCGATTTCCGTGAAACGTCCGTCCATGATGTTCTCGCAGTGCGCTGGACTTGCGAGCCATCCTTCAATCGCCTCCACCGGCGTCATGGCGCCGGCGGCAATGTTTTCGCCGACGACAATATATTTACCGTAGCCCGCACGCGTCACGCGCACTGTAGGCGTACTGCCGTCGTGACCGCGATGATCGAATTCGGCATGGATGGCCATGTCGCTCGAATGCGCCAACGCCGCACCGGTTAAGTTGCGATTGAGCGTCAACGGCCCCAC
>JBDUBO010000055.1:0-25733 GCA_040004115.1 Gammaproteobacteria bacterium
CGCGGCCGAACTGCCGCTGCCTTACCAAATTTAATCGTCCTGCCAGTCGGCAAATGCGTTTACCGCGGCGTCGGTCAGTTCGTTGCCATACAACCTGCGAGCCAGTGCGATCCGTCGATCACGACGCGACAGCGTTGCGGGCAGCGACGACTCAATGATTATCCGCGCAGTATCGAACATGCCGGACGCAGCCTGCATACGCTCGTCAGGCGACATTTCGGCGTAGCGTCGGGCGACCCGCTCCGCAATCTTCGACGATGTGTCGTTCATCCTAAGGTTTGCTCAAGTGCCGCGGAAATGCCCAAATTATTCGCCCATCGCCTTAAGTAGGCCCAATCGAGGGACGGATGAGCGAGCGAGACGATGTCCCGCCGCTGCATATCCGACTTTGACTCAAGTGACCATACTATTTTCGACAGGATCAAATCCTCCCGGCTCACAATCCAGATATCTAAGCCATTGATTTGTACTGCTTTTCGGCGGCTGAATTCGACTTCGCGATACTCGGTGTCCTTGCGCACTATGAAATCCACCTTGATGCCACTTTGAAGGTGCATAAGG
Organism: Gammaproteobacteria bacterium; assembly: GCA_040004115.1. Classification (GTDB taxonomy): domain Bacteria; phylum Pseudomonadota; class Gammaproteobacteria; order Steroidobacterales; family Steroidobacteraceae; genus Bog-1198. Next base: position 562 of record JBDUBO010000055.1, read on the forward strand.
TTGAACATCCGCCGCGCTGCGACCGCCGTTGCCGCATCTTCCGCGTCCAAATAGAAATCCTCGAGAAAAACCTCCGCGAGCCGTTTCATATCGGCTTCGCTGAGTTGAACCACCAGATCTAAGTCCCGAGTCATTCGGGGCGTGGCGTAAAAAGCTAGCGCAAAGGACCCTGTCAGCATGTACTGAACGCGGCAGGCATCGAGCCGTTGACTCACCAGATATAGGACATCGAGTTCGGTCGACATGGGCGGACAAGTATAGAGAATTCCTCGAACCCGCACCGTCTCTGCGTGGCGCACGAAACCAGAGTTCGATAAAACCCCGCGCCAACGAGGAATCTCGCCAAGCACAGTGTGTTTACTCGTGCGCACCAAGGATAGCTGGCAGCGCCGTGTTCTCCCGGGGCGAAGCGCTCGTAAACATCCCGTTGAAGTGGTCGCCCATGTCGAATCTGGCCGAGATGGGTCCGACGGACGTCAGCGGGACGCTGATTACTACGAAAATCCACTTCGACGCCTTGACCGACGAGCGCCGCCGTTAGAGATCGATGATCTCTACCGACTCGGCTCGCAATGTCTCGCCGAGGAAGGCGCTGCCTACGCGTGCGAAGCGGGCCGCACTGTCGGTGGCCAGCCACCGGACTGTGCCGCTCACGACGTCCGCGCCCGCCTCACCCCGCGCGACTGACTCACGCCCCGCGCCGGGAGCGCCGCCCAGTTCCTGCAGCACGGCGGCGGCGGTGGACGCCGCCGAGTCGACGATAATCACGTGTGACGGCAGCACCGCGCGTATGGCTGGAGCCAGCGCCGGAAAGTGAGTGCAGCCCAGAACCAAGGTGTCGGGCATATCACCCGCCGGGAAAATCGGTTCCAAGTAGTGGCGCGCAACCGACTCTACGATAGCCCCCTCCGTCCAGCCCTCCTCCGCCATGGACACGAACAGCGAACACGCCAGGGAGGTGACACGAGCCGAAGGACTCAAGCGGTGAATGGCCGTTTCATACGCGCCGCCTGCGATCGTACCCTCGGTGGCGATCACCGCGATATGCTGCGCAGCGGAGACTGCCACCGCCGCTTTGGCGCCCGGCTCGATCACGCCGATGACCGGCGTGTCGGGATGCTGCCGGCGCAACGCGTCGAGTGCGGAGGCAGATGCCGTATTGCAGGCAACCACCAGGAGCCGAACACCCCGCTGAATCAGTGCGTCCGCACATTGCAGAGAATAGCGTACGACGCTTGCCGCGCTCTTGGTGCCGTACGGCAGCCGCGCCGTGTCGCCCAAGTAGATGAAATCTTCCGCAGGACTGACCGCGCGCAACGCCCGCAGCACCGTCAATCCGCCGACGCCGGAATCAAACACGCCGATCGGACCGACCGAACTACGCCGCGTCAAGACTCGGGCCGCAGATGCGGGAACAGCAAAACATCGCGAATCGAGGCTGAATTCGTGTACAGCATGACCATCCGGTCGACACCCAGTCCGAGCCCCGCCGTCGGCGGCATGCCGTACTCCAGCGCACGCACATAGTCGGCGTCGTAATACATGGCCTCTTCGTCGCCGGCGTCCTTGCGCTGCACCTGATCCTTGAAACGCTGCGCCTGGTCCTCGGCGTCATTGAGTTCCGAGAATCCGTTGGCGAGCTCGCGGCCGCCGATGAAGAACTCCCAACGGTCGGTGATGAAGGGATCGGCGTCGTTGCGCCGCGACAACGGCGACACCTCGGCGGGATAGGCATAGGCGAAAGTCGGCTGCACCAGTGTGTGCTCTCCGGTCCGCTCGAATATCTCGATTTGCAATTTTCCGGGGCCGTCCGCAGCCTTGTAGGGGATCTTCATTTGATCGCAAACTCTGTGCAAATACGACACATCCCGCAGCGACATGGGATCGAGATCGGGATTGTTGGCCAGAATGATGTCTTCGATGGTCCTGCGCGCAAAGCTCTGCGACAGATCGATCTCCGTGCCCTGATAGATCAGTTTGCGCGAACCCAGCAAGCTGTCGGCCAGCCCTTGAAACAAGATTTCAATCATCTCCATGAGATCCGTGTAATCCGCGTAGGCCTGATACAGCTCGAGCATCGTGAATTCAGGGTTGTGCTGCGTGGACACCCCTTCGTTGCGGAAATTTCTGTTGATCTCATACACCCGCTCGAAACCGCCGACTGTGAGCCGCTTTAAATACAGCTCGGGTGCGATCCGCAGGTACATATCCACGTCGAGTGCGTTGTGATGGGTCTTGAAAGGACGCGCAGCAGCGCCGCCCGGTATCGGATGCAGCATCGGCGTTTCCACTTCCAGAAATCCGCGCGCATCGAGAAACGCGCGCAGGTATCGCACGATCGCCGAGCGTGTCTCGAACACCCGCCGGCTCTCCTCATTCATGATCAAATCGACATAGCGGCGCCGGTAGCGCAATTCCGTATCGGCAATGCCGTGCCACTTGTCGGGCAGCGGCCGCAGCGATTTGGTGAGCAGCAGCAACCGCAGGACCCTAACCGACAACTCGCCGGTCTTGGTGCGGAATAATGTGCCCTCGGCACCAACCACGTCGCCGACGTCCCAGCCCTTGAATTCGTCGTAGACTTCGCCGAGCGCCTGCTGCTGCAGGAAGACTTGAATGGCGCCGCTCGAATCCTCGAGCTTGGCAAAGCTCGCCTTGCCCATGACCCGCTTGGCGCGCATCCGGCCCGCCACTTTGACGCGAATGGGCGCGGCATCGAGCGCTTCGGTACTCTTGGCGCCGTATGACGTCAGAATATCCGCGGCCAATGCATCGCGGCGAAAGTCGTTGGGAAAGGCATTTCCGCGCTCGCGCAATTTGGCAAGCTTGGCGCGCCGCTCCGCGATCAAATGGTTGTCGTCGTCGTCGCTCATTTGTTTAGGTCTATAACCCCTGCTTTAGGCTGGCTTGCATGAATTCGTCGAGCGCCCCATCGAGCACTGCGGTGGTGTTGCCGATTTCCACCCCGGTGCGCAGATCCTTGATCCGCGACTGATCCAGCACGTAGCTGCGAATTTGATTGCCCCAGCTTACGTCGGATTTGGAATCTTCGAGGACCTTGGCGGCGGCGTTGCGCTTGTTGAACTCGAGTTCGTAGAGTTTGGCCTTGAGCATCTTCATCGCGGTGGAACGATTTTTGTGCTGACTGCGCTCACCCTGGCAAGCCACCACGATACCGCTCGGCATGTGCGTGATGCGAACGGCAGATTCGGTTTTGTTGACATGCTGTCCGCCGGCGCCGCTGGACCGGTATACGTCGGTGCGCAAGTCCGCGGGATTGATTTCGATGTCGATGTCGTCGTCCACTTCCGGCGAGACAAACACCGAGGCAAACGACGTGTGCCGCCGATTACCCGAGTCGAACGGTGATTTACGCACCAGGCGATGCACCCCCGTCTCAGTCCGCAGCCAGCCATAGGCGTAAGGGCCGATCATGTTGATGGTCGCACCCTTGATCCCGGCGACTTCGCCGTCGCTTTGATCGATGATTTCGGTCTTGATGCCATGCCCATCGGCCCATTTGAGATACATGCGCAGCAGCATCGCGGCCCAATCCTGCGCTTCGGTGCCGCCCGCCCCGGCTTGAATGTCGAGAAACGCATTGTGCGAGTCCATCTTGCCCGGGAACATGCGCTGGAACTCCAGCTGTTCCACTTCGAGGGACAATCGATTGACGTCGGACTCGATCTCATCGGTTGCAGCGGCATCCCCTTCTGCCGCCGCCAGCTCGAGGATTTCCGCGGCGTCGCTTAGAGAACGCTTGAGACGATCCAGACCGCCCACTACCTGGTCCAGCTGAGCGCGTTCCTTGCCGAGTTCCTGAGCGCGTTCCGGATTATTCCAGACGCCGGGCTGTTCGAGCTCGCGCTCTACTTCCTGCAGACGCTCGTGCTTGTTGTCGTAATCAAAGATACCTCCTCAAAGAGTCGGTGCGCTCCTCGAGATCTTTGATGAATCGTTTGATTTGATTGAGTTCCATGGGCTCGAATCCTAGCACATCGCCCGCGGGTAGCTATCGGCGCCGTGTAGCGCGCGTATCGATCATAGGGAAGTACGCAATGCGAGCACCTGCTGACAATTCAGTTGCACGCTCTCGTTGCCTCGATACTCGTTGATCTCGAGGCGATAGGCGAGTTGAATGCGCGCGCCGCTCTGCACCAGCGGGTCCTCGGTACCTCCACCGATGTAGCCGAAGGCGATGGCGTCGATGAGCTCGCCGCCGCTGCCGCTGCCGCTGCCGATCGAAGCATCCGGCGCCTTGAGCCGCATCTTAAGATGCCTGTCGCCCACGATGCGCGAATCGGCAATCTGGAATTCGCCATCGAAGACCGGCTCAGGGAACCCCTGACCCCAAGGGCCGGCGCCGCGCAAAGCGCGGGCCGTGTCGAGGCACAGTTCGCCGGCACTCAGAGCGCCGTCCGAGTGAATGACGCCGGCGAGCGATTCCGGGTCGGTACGCAGAGCAATTTCGGCTGCAAAAGCGCTCTTGAAGGCCGCCAGGTTCGCCTCGGGCAGGCTCATTCCGGCCGCCATGGCGTGGCCGCCGAATTTGTCGATGAGACCCGGATGACGGCTCGCGATACTGTCGAGGGCGTCGCGAATATTGACACCGGCGACCGAGCGGCCCGAGCCGCGCAAAGAGCCATCCTCGGCGCGCGCAAAGGCAATGACCGGTCGATGCAGCCGGTCCTTGATTCTGCCGGCGACCAATCCCACCACTCCTTGATGCCAGTTTTCATCGTACAGACAAAGTCCAAGGGCCTCGCCGCCCGCGTCATCGAAGCGCGCCGCCGAGGTGATATCGAGCGCTTCGAGTTGCATGCGCCGTTCGATTTCGCGCCGCTCCTCGTTGAGCTTGGCCAGCATGCCCGCCAGCCGCTGCGCTTCGACAGGGTCCTCAGCCAGCAGGCAGGCAATCCCCACGGTCATGTCGGTGAGCCGCCCGGCTGCGTTTAATCGCGGCGCCACCGCGAAACCCAAATCGGCGGCGGTGATTCGCTCAGGGTCGCGGCCCGCCGAATCCAACAACGCGCGAATCCCGGGCACGCAACGGCCCGCACGAATGCGGCGCAGACCCTGAGCCACTAATATTCGATTGTTGCGGTCCAGAGGCACGACATCGGCCACCGTGCCCAGCGCCACAAGATCGAGGAGATCCGCGACCCGAAAATCCTCCGCTGCCAAAAATTTCGCGAGGGCGGCGATCACGTAGAACGCGACTCCGACGCCGGCCAGGGCTGTGCTGGCGAAGCGAGCTGCCGCGAGGTTGGGGTTGACGATGATCTCCGCACGCGGCAGCACAGCCCCCGGCAAGTGGTGATCCGTCACCAGCACGGGAATTCCCAGGCCGCGTGCCGCCTCCACTCCTGCCACGCTCGACACGCCATTGTCCACCGTGACAATGAGAGTGGGTCGGCGACCCGCCGCCAATGCCACGATTTCGGGCGTTAGGCCATAGCCGAAGCGAAACCGATTCGGGACCAGAAAATCGACATGCGCAAAGCGCATGGAACGCAGTGCGCGCACCACCAACGCCGTGCTGGTGGCGCCGTCGGCGTCAAAATCACCGATGACCAGCACGCGTCCCGCGGCGCGATGTGCGGAGAGCAATTGAGCCGCCGCGTCCACGCCGTCGAGCGAACTGACGGGAAGAAGCCGATCGAGCGACAAATCCAAATCCGCGCTGCTCTTGAGGCCGCGCGCCTCATAGACGCGCCTGAGCACGGGATGAACCTCCACACCCAGGTCGCACGCCGGCGCCGCAGGACGCCGCAGGATTTCGCTCGAGATCATGAGAAAGACTCCCACCAGGGCCGGCCGCGGCGCCAAAATCGCCACATGTCGCGCCGGCTCAAGCTTAAACATCGGTTGCCTGCCGACAAATCCAGTCGTCCTATCCGGCCGGCGCGCAGATCCACAAGCGAGCCTTCGAGCCAACGCGACTCGAACTCGCGCCACGCATCCGTGCCCGGCTCCACCGTGCTCGCCACCACCCCCGAACCGGTATGAGCTGAGTCGCGCCGCCCCGCGAAGCAGCGGAAAAAGACATCGTCGCCCGCCGTCCAGCCTGTCACTTGCGGCAGCGACGTGAGCGCGGGTCCCGCTCCCCACAACCACAAACTACTGAGCGCAGACATTCCGGCCGCGATCCGCGCCCGATTCACCTCATGCTCGAACAGCCACATCTCGATCTCGCTCATGAGCCGCCGCAACCGCGGCGCGTCCTTGCCGCTGGGCAGATACATTTCGATATGTTGTGCAAGTACGTCCTGGGGATCGTGAGTCGACACGGTCAACGGTTGATCGGCAATGCAAAACAATCCGCCGCGCCGTCCGGCATGCATTCGGATGCCGGCATCGTGCCAGATCCGATTGAATTCGCCGGACAGCACATCGGCCTCGTCCACGCGCAGCGACAGGATACCCTCGGCCGGCAGGCGTACATTACTGCTTTCGACTTGGTAATGAACCGGCGTTGCGACCAATACCGATACGCCATCCTGCGTGCCGAGTTCGGAGCAAAGTGCGGCCGCACCCACTCCCGGCATCGACGCCGTCACGGGTGCTATGACGCTAAAAGCATCGGCGCGCCAATCGGTCACAGCCGTGCAGGAATCGGCGCGCGCCAGCAATCGTTCCAGCAAAGGTGCACGCCGCCGGCTGACGGTGCCCCGACAGGCAAAATGAAAGTAATGGGTGAACACGAACGCTCCGGCATCAATTTCAGTATCTTACGCATATGCGCTTCACCCAGGACTCGACCTCTACCGGCCACCTCATTCGCGCCTATGTGCCCGGGGAACTGCGCATCAACAATGACACCTATCGGGAAACCGTCATCGTCACTGCGACCGCTGTGCTGGGTCTGCCCGCCGTGCGGGATGTGAACGATCTGGTTGGCCTGGACCTCGAGAGCATTCTCGCGCTTGAGCCGGAACTGGTACTGCTCGGCACAGGGCCGCGCCAAATCTTTCCGGCGGCCTCGTTCCGTGGTCAGTTCCTATCGGCAGGCATAGGAATCGAGGTCATGGATACCGGTGCAGCATGCCGCACGTTCAATGTGCTGGTGGCTGAGCAGCGCCGCGTTTTGGCGCTGCTGATGGTGTGACAACAAAAGCAGAAAATGGCAGGGCGCTTACGGAATTCACGATCAATACGGTATCGAGATTTATTGTTCTTCTTCTTGATCTTGTTACTCTTTTATCCCTCTCACCTCGTGCAAACCTACGGCGCCCCGCAAATGGACTTTCCCGATCAGCGCGCAGTTAAACACACGAAATGTGCAGCCGCAAGCACGAGAACAAATGGGTCATTGCAGTATTAAATTAAATAAATCAATTACTTATGGAATAAATGTCGAATTTATATCATCTCGAAAGAAAAGGCAGCGGGTCGACCGGTTTGCCGTTCTGCCGTATCTCAAAATACAGCAGCGGCATTTGCTTCGCACCCTGCCCCATGTGTGCGATTACCTGGCCCGCAGTGACTTCCTGGCCGTCGTGAACGAGCATTTCGCGGTTATGAGCGTAGGCGGACAGCAGGCTGTCGGCATGCTTGATAATGATTAAATTGCCGTAGCCGCGCAGGCCGCTGCCGGTATACACCACGCGGCCCGCGCTCGCCGCGCGCACATTCTGCCCGAGTCGCCCCGCCAAAAGAATTCCGCCGCCCGCGACGCTCCGAGGCGCCGCGACATGGTCCGTGGGCCAGACCCATTTCACCGGCCCGTTGACCGCACTGGAGCCGCGATCGCGTCCAGCGATACCGGCCCCAATCGGGGCCTCGAGCGCGGCGGCGGAAGGCGCGCCGGGCGGCGCAGCGGCACTCGGCAGCGGCTGTGGCTTTCCCACAAACGGCACCTCGTTGGGGCGCCATGCCGGCGTGACGGGCGGCGCTGCAATCGCCGGCCGAGGCAGCGGCGCGCTGCGAGGCGGTCCGCTTAACAACAAGACCTGGCCGATCGCGATATGAAAATCGGGGCCGATATTATTCCAGCGCGCCAAGTCGCGAAAATCAAGCTCGTGCCGCCAAGCAATGCTGTAGAGCGTGTCGTGCGCTCGAACGATGTAGCTTTCCGGCCCCTCGACCGCGACGCTGGCGCATGCGCCCAACAGCACACAGCACAGCCCGACAGTGGATATCGAGTGCGAGAAGCGCCACGGTCGCGTCCCTGAAATTGTCTCCGGCAGGCTGTTAACTCTGCAATCCAGAGAGCAGAGGAACGAAACTCACCGAACCGAGCGTCTCGCGCTCGATCCGCGTTTCGCCCTTGGTATAACGGTACAGCTCTTGGCGTCCGTCGGGACCCACCGGCGCAATGAGGCGCCCGCCGACGGCGAGTTGCTCGAATAGTGCGGGCGGCACGGCGTGCGGCGCCGCCGTCAATAAAATTCCGTCGTAGGGCGCCCGTGCAACCCAACCGATGCTGCCGTCATCGTGCCGGAAATTGACGTTGCGAATTCGCAGCTCCCGCAAGGTACGGCGTGCTCGCCCCAAAAGACTGGCAATCCGCTCAATGGTGTAAATTTTCTCCACCAAGGGCGACAGTACTGCGGTCTGATAGCCGCAGCCCGTGCCGATCTCCAAAACGTTACGCGTCTCGCCGGCCGCCAGCAGCGCCGCGGTCATGCAAGCCACCACGAAGGGCTGCGAGATGGTCTGGCCGAAGCCGATCGGCAGCGCCGTGTCTTCGTAGGCGCGGCTGGCAAGCGCCTCGTCCATGAATAGATGCCGCGGCACGTTGCGAATCCGATCGAGCACTCGTAGATCCCTGATTCCTTGTTCCTGCAGACGTTGCACCAGCCGCTCTCGGGTGCGCGCCGAGGTCATGCCGATGCCGCTGAGTCGCGGACCTTCCATGAAGCTACTCAAGCGTCAACCATTTCTGCAGCTCGGGCAGGGCCGCGTGGCGCGTCAAATCGATCTGCAGCGGGGTAACGGATGCAAAGCCCTCGGCTACGGCATGAAAATCCGTGCCGGGTCCTGCGTCCTGACCCGCACCTGCATTGCCCACCCAGTAGACATTGCGGCCTCGCGGATCCTTCGCCTTGACGATGGGCTTGCTGCGATGGCGGCTCCCGAGACGAGTCGCCTTGAGTCCGCGCATTTCTCCATCGGGCAGATCCGGCACATTGACGTTGAGGATCACCGGTCCGGCCGCCGGGCCTCGCAATCGGTCCTGCACCATCCGTTGCAGCAGTTGCGCGGCGACGCGCGCCGCGCACGCAAAATTTCGCGGGCTGCCCGGCTCGACGCATAGCGACACGGCAATCGCGGGCAGGCCCAGAAATCGGCCCTCCACCGCGGCGGCAACCGTTCCCGAATACAAGGTGTCGTCGCCTAAATTGGCGCCGTCGTTGACGCCTGACACGACGATGTCATGTTCGAACTCGAACAGCCCCGAGATCGCCAGATGCACGCAATCGGTAGGCGTGCCATTCACGTAGTAGGCATCGGTGTCATAACGAGCCGCGCGCACCGGCACATCGAGCGTGAGGGAGTTGCTCGCGCCGCTGCGGTTGCGATCTGGAGCGACGATGGTCACGCTGCCCAATGGCCTGATTGCCGCGGCCAGCGCGGTCAGACCCTCGGCGCGGTAGCCGTCGTCATTCGATAGAAGGATTTTCACAAGAATTAACAGCCTGGCGCAAGCTGGCGGGTGCCGCCGTGCGGACTATACTGTAACCCTGGAAACCCCGATAGCCGATCGAGTCCCCTATTCATGGCCAAGCGTCGCTCCTCCGACATCATCGCCGCTGAAGACGTCACGTCCGATGCTAATGCCTTTCGCGCTGCGGTGCGTGACGTGAGACCCTTGACGCAAACGCCGCCGCCGGCCGGTCTCGCCAAACTCAAACCACGCACGCGCCCACGCACAGCCGTGCCGGCCGCGCTCGACACTCTCGATGAGACAATGCCGTTGGTCGGCAGCCTGCCCGCGGATGCCGTCACCGGTGAGGGCCCGTTGTCCTTTCAGCGCGCCGGTGTGCGCATCCAAGTGATGCGCCGGCTGCGCCGCGGCCTGTACCCGATCGAAGACGAATTGGACTTGCATGGACTGAGCCAAACGGCGGCGCGCGACCGGCTCGCCCAGTTCATCGCACTCAGTCGTGAGGTAGGATGCCGCTGCGTGAGGATCATCCATGGCAAGGGATATCGTTCGGGTGTGCGCGGCCCGGTGCTCAAGACGGCGGTGAACCTGTGGCTGCGCCGGCATACGGACGTCATGGCGTTCGTGTCAGCGCGCGCGATTGACGGCGGCGCCGGCGCCATGTACGTATTGCTTCGGGCCTGATTTTTTTTAAGAACGAGGTAGCGATGAGAAAATGGATCCGACTCTGGGGCATGGGAATCGCTTTGTCGGCGGGCACTCCGCTTGCGGTGCAACCGGCTTGCGCGCAGGCGGCCGCCATCGGCACCTTCGATCTGGTCACCGACAGCGAGGCGGAGAAATGGACCACCATCGGCCCGACGGAACCGACGGATTTCGAGACCCGTGATTTGAGCGAGGATAACGGCCGGCCCACGTGCCGCTCCACCGCCAATAATGACGCCGACAATCCGCAAATCAAAATTACGGAACCGGCCATCGTGAAACCCTTGATCATGCCCATCGATATCGATCTGAAATTCATCCCTGCGGGCAGCGCACCGATCCGGCCGGAGACATTTCGCGTCTGTTATATCGGGCTGGTCACCATGGACATCACCAAACGGATTACCGACCGGGCGACAGTCTCAGCACAGGGTTTGCGGGTGACCGGCGCAAGGCTGCCTCGGGGACACCACCGCCTGGTGCTGCTGGTCGCCGATGAACGCGGGCGTCTGGCACGGCACGAGGCCGTATTCAACGTGCTGTGAGCCGCGCGAGTTAGTCTTCGTCGGCGTTGTGTTCCGGCGCTTCGTCAAACGCGCAGATTTCGCGCAGCACCGCCGTGGCAAACTGTCCGCGACTCAAGAAGAAGCTCAACGTCAAGGTGCTGGCATCGCGCTCGGCGGTGAGTTCTCTGACCGCGCAGCGCAATGCGCGCCGCTCTTGCGACAGCCCTTGAGCTGCCAGCAATTCCGCGACCGGGGCGAATTCGCGTGCCGCCGCAAGCTCGTACAGCAAGGCCTGACCCTGGCTCGCGGGCAAACCCCGTCCCCACAGCGGCCCTGACGGATGGATGTCGAACTCGCGCGAGCGGCGGCGCAACTCATCATCGACGCTCGGAACCGAAAAGTGGCTGCCGCTGCCGTCGAGAATTGCCAGATCGCCGGCCGCCAGCTGCGACCAATCGCCCGCCTCGACCCGCCGGGCAAGCACGGCGTTGAACACCAAGGAACGGGCGGCCGAGAGCGCAAAACCACGCAGGGTACGGCCCCGCGGCGCCGCGCCGCTATGCACCCATGCCGCAACCCGATCGAGGTTGTAGCCGTCGCGCCCGAAGCGCTGCGCCCCGAAATAATTGGGCGCGCCGTGCATCCGCAAGGTCTCGAGCCTCAAGTCCAATTGTTCGCGCGACCACAACACATTGCGCAGGCGGATGCGAAACCGGTTACCCGACAGGGCGCCGCGCCGCAGCTTGCGTGAATTGGCGCGTGTTTCGAGCACTTTGAATTCCGAAGTGCGCACGCTGTTCCAATAGTCGGCGGTGGTCGCGAGACTGGGGACGCTGAACCACTGCACCGCAACCGCATGCCGATCCTTGATCCCGGCGTAACCTACATCACCGGTCGACACCCCCGCAAGGCGCGCCAGTTGCGCACTCACCCAATGGGTGTTGGCGCCGCGTTTCTCCACCCGCAACAGCCAGTGCGGCCCGCTGTCCGACGGCTCGAACGAGAGTTGCTCCTCGACATGAAAATCCTCCGGAACAGCCTTGAGCTGCGCCGGCGGCAACGCTGCTCCATGCGCTCGCGGCGGCTGCAAAGCCGCGTTGTCCCACGCGTTGGCGCGCCTGCCATGCACGTTAGGTCTAAGGCCCCAGCAGGACGGAAGCCATCGCGGCCAGCCCTTCGCCGCGGCCGATGAATCCCAGCCGCTCCGTGGTGGTGGCCTTGATGTTGATGAGCTGCGCCTGCACGCCAAGATCGGCGCCGAGATTCGCTGCCATTGCGCGGCGATGCGCGGCGATGCGCGGCGCTTCGGCAAGCACCGTCACGTCAGCATTGATCAATTTCAGGCCGGCGGCCTGCATCCGCGCCGCCACCACGCGCAGGAACACGCGGCTGTCCGCGCCGCGATAGCGCGGATCGCTGTCGGGAAAGTGCTGTCCGATGTCGCCATCGCCCATCGCTCCCAGCAAGGCGTCGCAAAGCGCGTGAATGACGACATCGCCGTCGGAGTGTGCGATCACGCCCTGTGTGTGCGCGATGCGCACGCCGCCCAAAATGACATGATCCCCCTGGCCGAAGGCGTGCACGTCGATACCTTGTCCGACTCGCATCGGTTTGTCCTCCGTCATCTTCAATATGTTGGCGGCAATCGCCAGGTCCGATACTCGCGTTATCTTGACGTTGAACGGCGAGCCCTGCACCAACGTCGGCCGCAGGCCCATTCGTTCGATCGCCTGCGCCTCGTCGGTCACGAGCACACCGGCGAGCGCTGCTTCCTTCAGTGCACGGCGCAGCTGCGCAAATACAAATACCTGCGGCGTCAGCGCCCGCCACAATCCCTGGCGGTCCACCGTGGCGAGGGTGTCGCCCAACTCGCGCTTGACCGTGTCGACGAGCGGCGCTGCAAGCACCGCGCCTGCCGGGCTCTGCGTGCCATGAGCGGTGTGCGCTCCGTGACCGGCGCCGACGGCGTCGAGCAAGGCGGTAAGATCCAAGGAATTGAAACAGGGACGCGCCGCATCGTGCACCAGCACCCAGTCATCCTCGGCAGCTTGACTCGCCAAAAACTCCAGGCCGTTCGCCACGCTGTCCTGCCGGTTGACGCCGCCGATGGTGGTTTGCAATTTGGCGCTGTTGAGCCTCGCCGCGATGCCCGGCCAGTGGCTATCGTCCGCCGCCAGCACTACCGCCACCGACGATACACGCGGCTCGGCGAGGAGCGCATGCAACGACCACTCGAGGACTGTGGCGCCGTGCAGCGCCGCATACTGCTTGGGTGGCGAGGCGTCGCCCGGCGAGGCGTCGGTCGCAGCGGCAAAGCGAGCGCCGCGGCCCGCAGCGGGAACAATCGCCCACACGCGCCGCTCTTTTGAGTCCGGCATCAATTCGCGCGGGCGGTGACGGGGGTTGCCGGCGCAGGGGGAGCAGGGGTAGCGGCCGTCACCACTTGGTAGAAGGTTTCGCTGTTGCCGACCATCCCCAACTCGCTGCGGGCGCGCTCCTCTAGCGCGGTCAAACCTACTTTGAGATCAGTGACTTCCGCAACCAATTGACGATTGCGGGCAGCTTGCTCGCGATTGGCGGATGCCTGCGCGTCCACGGCCGCCTGAAGCCGTGAAACCTCGCGCGTTCCTTGGTCCGAGATCCACAGTCGGTACTGCAACAGCAGCAGCGTCAGACCCAGGATGGCAGCTAAAATCCTCATGGGGACAGGAGCTTAGCATGAACTCTTAAGAGATTGGTACCGACAGTGCGTGCTTGCCGGCATACGCTGCCTTGGAACCCAACTCGCCCTCGATCCGCAACAATTGGTTGTACTTGGCAGTGCGATCCGAGCGCGACATCGAACCGGTCTTGATTTGGGTGGCGGTGGTCGCCGCCGCGATATCGGCAATGGTCGAGTCTTCGGTTTCGCCCGAACGATGTGACACCACGGCCGCGTACTTGGCCTGGTACGCCATGTCGATGGCTGCGAGAGTTTCAGTCAGGGTGCCGATCTGATTCGGTTTGATGAGAATGGCGTTGGCGATTTTCTTGACAATGCCCTCGGCAAAAATCTTGGTGTTGGTGACGAACAGATCGTCGCCGACCAATTGCACCTTGGCTCCAAGCCTCTTGGTAAGAATCGACCAGCCGTCCCAATCGCCCTCGCTCATGCCGTCCTCGATGGTCACGATGGGGTATTTGGCCGCGAGATTTGCCAGGTAATCGCTGAACTCGGACGCGCTGAAGCGGCGGTTTTCCGACTCCAGCGTGTACACGCCGTCCTTGAAGAACTCCGTGCTGGCCACGTCGAGGCCCAGATAAATGTCCTGGCCCGCTCGATACCCCGCCTTGTCGATGGCTTCCAGTATCGTCCCGAGAGCCGCCTCATTCGACGGCAGATCGGGTGCGAAGCCGCCCTCATCCCCCACCGCCGTGTTGAGCCCGGCCGCATGCAGCACTTTTTTCAGAGCGTGAAAAACTTCGGCACCGTAGCGCACCGCCTCGGAAAACGACGGCGCGCCGATCGGTAGAATCATAAATTCTTGAATATCGACGCTGTTGTCGGCGTGCGCCCCGCCGTTGATGATATTCATCATGGGCACGGGCAGGATGAGATCAGCAGCAGCGCCGGCCAGGTGCCTGTACAGCGGCAAGCCATTGTCGCGCGCGGCCGCATGCGCCGCCGCCAGCGATACAGCCAAAATGGCGTTCGCGCCCAAGTGCGATTTGAAATCGGTGCCGTCGGCTTTAAGCATTTCGCCGTCGAGTCCGCCCTGATCCTGGGCGTCGTAGCCCAACAGCAAATCGCGCAAGGGGCCGTTGATGTGGGCAACCGCCTTGAGTACACCTTTGCCGCCATAGACTTTCGCATCGCCGTCGCGCAGTTCCACTGCCTCGCGCGAACCGGTGGACGCGCCGGAAGGAACCGCCGCCCGGCCCATGATTCCGGAATGCAGCACCACGTCTGCTTCGACAGTGGGATTGCCGCGCGAATCGATGATTTGGCGGCCGCGAATATCGGCGATACGACTCATAGCAGAGATTCCTCAAAAGGTTGTTTTTTCACCGCGACATCGAGTGTCTTGAGCGTGGCGAGGAGCGAGGCCATGCGGTCCAAGGGCCAGGCATTCGGGCCATCCGACAACGCCTTGGCCGGATCCGGATGTGTCTCCATGAATATCCCGGCGACCCCCGCGGCCACCGCGGCGCGCGCCAGCACCGGCACGAATTCGCGCTGTCCGCCGGAAACATCGCCTTTGCCGCCGGGCAACTGCACCGAATGCGTTGCATCGAACACCACCGGGCATCCAGTGCCGCGCATGATGGCAAGCGAGCGCATATCCGACACCAGATTGTTATAGCCGAAGGAGAAACCTCGTTCGCATACCATGATCTGCGAATTGCCGGTGGAGCGCGCCTTGTCGACCACGTTCTGCATTTCCCAGGGCGACAGAAACTGTCCCTTCTTGATGTTCACGGGCTTTCCCTGCGAGGACACGGCGACGATGAAATTGGTCTGCCGGCAGAGAAATGCCGGGGTCTGCAGCACATCGACGACGGCGGCCACTTCGCCGAGCGGCGTGTCCTCATGCACGTCGGTGAGCACCGGAACCCCGATCTGTTCGCGCACCCGCGACAGAACCTTAAGGCCGGCCTCGACGCCCGGCCCACGAAAGCTGGCGCGGGAGGAGCGATTGGCCTTGTCGAACGACGCCTTGAAGATGAACGCGATGCCGAGCCGGTCGCACATCTCCTTCAAGCGTCCCGCGACATCGAGCACCAGTCCTTCGCTTTCTATGACGCAGGGACCGGCGATCAGAAAAAACGGGCGCTCGGGCCCGACCTCGAATGAGGCTAATCTCATGCCGTCGCGCGTCCTGGCTGCTGTGCAGCGCGAAACTCCCGGGCGGCGCGCACAAAACCGGCGAACAAGGGATGCCCGTCGCGCGGCGTGGAGGTGAACTCCGGATGAAACTGGCTCGCCACGAACCAGGGATGCGAGCGCAATTCGATGAATTCCACCAAACCATCCGCGGAGAAGCCGGAAAAGCTCAAGCCCGCCGCGGTCAATTCTTCGAGATAGTGATTGTTGAACTCATAACGATGGCGATGACGCTCGAAAATCGACTCCTTGCCGTAGATCGCATGCACCAACGAACCGGAGACGAGCCTCGCTTCCTGAGCGCCCAAACGCATGCTGCCGCCCAGATCCGATTTGTCATCTCGCACTTGCTGGCCGCGCTCCAAGTCCTGCCACTCGGTAATCAAGGCGATCACCGGATGAGTGGTGGCGCGATCGAATTCGGTGCTGTTCGCACCCTTCAGGGCCAGCACGTTGCGCGCGTACTCGATGATGGCCAGCTGCATCCCGAGACAAATGCCGAGATAGGGAATACGATTTTCTCGCGCGAAGCGGATCGCCTGGATCTTGCCCTCGATGCCGCGGTCGCCGAAGCCTCCCGGCACAAGGATGGCATCCATGTTCTGCAGCGCCGCAGGACCCAGGCGCTCGATGTCCTGCGATTCGAAATAATGAATGTTGACGCGGGTGCGGGTCTTGATGCCGCCATGCATCAGCGCCTCGTTCAA
Organism: Gammaproteobacteria bacterium; assembly: GCA_040004115.1. GTDB lineage: Bacteria > Pseudomonadota > Gammaproteobacteria > Steroidobacterales > Steroidobacteraceae > Bog-1198. Next base: position 16,954 of record JBDUBO010000055.1, read on the forward strand.
GGAAATGTATGAGTCGCGGACTTGCACGTATTTGCCGACCATGCCGATGTCGACCACCGCCTCCGGATTCTGCTTCGCAGATACCACCGCGCGCCATTCCGATAGGTCCGTGGGAGGCACGTCCAGGCGCAGCTTGTCGACCACGATGTCGTCAAGCCCCTCCTCGTGAAGCAGCCCAGGTATCTTGTAAATATCGTCGGCGTCGACTCCGGTGATCACAGCGCGTTCTTCGACGTTGGTGAACAACGCGATCTTGCGACGCTGCTCATCCGGCAGCGATTGCACGCAACGGCACAAAAGAATGTCCGGCTGGATGCCGATGCCGCGCAACTCCTTTACCGAATGCTGGGTGGGTTTGGTCTTGATCTCGCCGGAACCGCCGACGATGGGCACCAGGGTCAAATGCATGTACAGCACTTGATTGCGCCCCAGTTCCACGCCCATTTGGCGAATTGCTTCGAGAAACGGCAGCGACTCGATGTCGCCGACCGTGCCGCCGATTTCCACCATGCAGACATCGGACTCGCCGGCACCCATGCGAATTCGATGCTTGATTTCATCGGTAATGTGCGGAATCACCTGCACCGTCGCACCCAGATAATCGCCGCGGCGTTCCTTGGCGATGACGCGTTCGTAAATCCGCCCCGTGGTGAAGTTGCTGTTGCGTCCGGTGGTGGTGCGCACGAAGCGCTCGTAGTGGCCGAGGTCAAGATCAGTCTCGGTGCCGTCGGCGGTGACGAAAACCTCGCCATGCTGGAAGGGGCTCATGGTGCCGGGATCCACGTTGATGTAGGGATCCAATTTCACCATGCTGATTTTCAGCCCGCGCGCTTCGAGGATGGCCCCCAGGGACGCGGATGCAATGCCCTTGCCCAGCGAGGAAACGACGCCGCCGGTGACGAATACGAATCGTGTCATGTAGCCACCGCCGATTAAAGGTTAGCCTTCGCGCACCGGCTCCATCGCGCGATCACAAACCAAAGCCAAAAGGGAACAATGGGAATTCGACGGGAGTTCAGGCTAGCAGAACACGAGCCCTGCGACAACACGAGTCCTGTAACTTAAACAATAATCGGAGCCCGTTGCCAACGGATCGCGATACCCGGCGCGCCGGCCGCGACCCGATGACGCGCGTCCAGCCACAGGTCGCCGATCGCAATCAGGGCCTCTCCCGCAAACACCAGCGGCAGCGCGTCGCGCATCCAGGGCAGCACGCCTTGCGACTGACACAGGTGTTGCACGGTCTGGGTTCGCGCTTGCAGCCCGGGCTTTAAGCTCTCGCCGCCCTCGCGCCTGCGCACCACAAGAGTTTGCGGCAGACAGGCCGAATCCAGTCCCCCGGCCTGCGCGACCCAGTGCAGTTCTCCCAGATCAGTCCCCAGATCAAGCCCCGCGTCGCATCCACTGGACCATGGGCGGTGTCCTTCCAGGCGCAGCGGATCAGCCGCCGTGAGGAATATTCTCTGCCGATAACGCCGCAAGGCGTGGCTTCCCCACACCACGGCGGGCAGGTGATCAATTTGCGCGTCCAACATTTGCCGCAGCGCCTCGGTCAAGCGCGCCGCCGGGGGCACATCGACGCCCGCTTCGCTCAGCCAAAACCTTAATGCATTGATTCTTGCGTGCGGCGTCAGCCCTCGCAAGCCCGGCACTGACAAGGCGTCGCCGTCGACCAGCCTGCTTACATCCGCAGCCGCCGCTGCCTCCAACAGCGCTTGCGCCTCGCCCGCATGCCGCGCCGCGCGCGCCAGTGTGGCGCCCGCTCCGGGCCAGCGTGCCTCGAGCAGCGGCCACACCTGATGGCGCAAATAACTGCGGTCGAAGCGCGAATCGACGTTCATAGGATCAGCTGCGCTGGCGCCGCTCAAGTGCGCGCTGAAGGCCAACAGCTCGCCCTGCGAGATCTCCAGCACCGGCCGCAAATGCCAGCCTAACCCCAAAGGCCGGCAGAGGGGCATGGCAGACAGGCCCTTCAAGCCCGCTCCGCGCAACGCCTGCAGCAGGAGCGTTTCAGCCTGATCTTCGCTGTGATGGGCCGTCAGCAGGCATTCACCGGGTTTGAGTTCCGCCGCAAGCGCGGCATAGCGGGCGTCGCGTGCCGCCGCCTCGATGGAGGCGCCCTGCGGCGCTCGCACCACGAGGGACAACACGGTCAGGGGAACGCCAAAGGAGCGGCACAACCCCGCACAGGCTTCGCGAAAAGCGGCGGCAGCGAATTGCAGGCCATGATCGACGTGCACCGCGCGCACGTTCAGCCCGCGTAAGCTCCCCTTGAGCGAGGCGGCAGCCGCCAACAGATTGGCCGAATCAGCGCCGCCGCTCAAAGCCACCACCAGACCAGTGGCGTCCACGGGAGCTTGAGCTTCCAGGACCGCGCGCAAGGAAGCGGCGGAGAAACTCATTGCTTATGTCACACAGCGTTGCGCGTCGCGCATTGCATCCGCTATACGTCGCGAAACGAACCGAAGGCGCGCAGCCGCGCTTGACGGGCGTCGAGCAGCTGCGTCACCGGCTGATTTCGTAGTTCCGCCAAGGCTTTCAGCATGCTTTGCTTGACGGTTTCTCCCATGGCCCGCGGGTCGCGATGCGCGCCGCCGTGCGGCTCCTTGAGGACTTCATCGACCAAGCCGAGCTTCTTGAGCCGTTCAGCGGTGCCGCCCATGGCGTCGGCCGCGATTTCTTTCTTGTCAGTACTCTTCCATAGAATCGAAGCGCAACTTTCCGGCGAAATGACCGAATAGACGCTGAACTGCAGCATCACCAGCCGGTCGCAAACACCGATGGCAAGGGCTCCGCCCGAACCGCCCTCGCCGATGACGACGCTGAGCACGGGCGCAGCCAAATTCGACATCTCGAACAAATTACGTGCGATGGCTTCGCTCTGGCCGCGCTCTTCCGAGCCGATGCCGGGATACGCCCCAGGCGTGTCGATCAGGGTGATGACCGGAATGCGGAACCGCTCGGCCATCTTCATCAGCCGCAGCGCCTTGCGATAGCCTTCGGGCTTCGGCATGCCATAGTTGCGCCGCACCCGCTCCTTGGTATCGCGGCCCTTCTGATGGCCGATGAGCATCACCGGCATTCCCTCGAGCCGCGCCAAGCCGCCGACAATGGCCAGGTCGTCGCTGTACATGCGGTCGCCGTGCAGTTCATGCCAGTCGGTAAAGATCATGGAGACGTAGTCGAGGGTATAGGGGCGCTGAGGGTGGCGCGCCAACTGGGTGATCTGCCAGGGCGAAAGATTGGCAAAGATGCTGTTCGTCAGCGCCCGGCTCTTCGATTGCAGCCGCTTGATCTCTTCGGAGATATTGACGCTCTCGTCCTTCCCCAAGAACTTCAACTCCTCGATCTTCGCCTCGAGCTCAGCGATCGGCTGTTCAAATTCCAGAAAATTCATCGCCATGAAGACGTTTCCTCGCCACGAACATCACTGCGTGGACCATACACCAAATACCAGCCGTCGCGCCCGACCAATGCCGAGAGCTTATCCAGCAATTCCCGCGTTGGACGTACCGACCAAGTGTCCGCCAAATTCATGCGTCCCGTATACTCGGGCCGGTTGACCGCCACGCTCACGCCACAGGGGCCTCTCAAGTAGGGTTTAAGCGTCTGCTCGAAGCGGTTCATACCCTGCGGCCCGTCAAATTCGGCCGGCCAGCGCAGCCAGAGGCGGCGCGCGAAGCGTTCCCGGGCGCGGTCGATATCCATCAGAGACTTTGCCTGCAGGCGCCACGCCTCGATGAAATCATCGAAGCGCAGCGTGCCGTCGACGATCAGGATCGCATCCTTCACGATGATGTCGCGGTGCTGCTGGAAGGTCTCCTCGTACAGGCTCACCTCGAGGCGGGCGCTGCGGTCATCCAAGATCAAGGTCACCCGATTCGGTCGGCGTCGGATCTCCAGGACCAGACCGGCGACGGTCGCCGCCTTCCCGGCCGACCAGCTGCGCGCACCGTCCACGGGCGCGGAGGGCTTCGGCGTGCTCACGACATCGGCGAGGCGAGCGCATCCCAGCAATTTCAGATCCGGCTCGTAGGGTGTGATGGGGTGACCGCTCAGAAACAGTCCCAGCGTTTCGCGTTCGCCCGCCAGTCGCTGCGCCTCGGTCCAGTCCGCCACGACATTGTCTTTCGGCGCGCTCAAGCCGAACAAATCCACCTGTCCTACGCTCATGGCCCGCGAATTCTGCTCGCCCAGCTGCATGGCTCGATCGAGTTCGGCGGTCAGGCTGGCGCGATTGGGCCCAATGCGGTCTAAGCTGCCTGAACGGATCAGCGCATCGAACACCCGGCGGTTTACCCGCTGCAAATCGATGCGCCGGCACAAATCCGGCAAGCTCTGAAAAGCCCCATTGGAGGTGCGCTCAGCGATGATGGCTTCCACTGCGGACGCCCCGACGCCCTTGATGGCGCCCATGCCATAGCGGATGCTCATCGGCCCCGAGACGTGAAACGCGTACACCGATTCGTTCACGTCCGGCGGCTGAACCGCCAGTCCCATGCCGGCGCACTCATCGATCAGGGTCACAACCTTGTCGGTCTTGTCCATGTCCGAGGACAGCACCGCGGCCATGAACGCCGCCGGATAATGCGACTTGAGCCAGGCGGTCTGGTAAGACAGAACGGCATACGCCGCGGAGTGCGATTTATTGAAACCGTAGCCGGCGAACTTTTCCATCAAGTCGAAAATATGCGTGGCCTGCGCTTCGCGCGCACCGCGCGCCACCGCGCCGGTGACGAACACCGAGCGCTGCTTGGCCATCTCCTCGGCCTTCTTCTTGCCCATGGCGCGGCGCAGGAGATCCGCACCGCCCAACGTATAGCCCGCCAGGATTTGCGCGATCTGCATGACTTGTTCCTGGTACAGGATCACGCCATAGGTCGCCGCCAGCACCGGCTTTAAATCCGGGTGCAGGTAATCGATCGTGGCGCCGCTGGTGTCGTGCTTGCGGGCGATGAAATCCTCGACCATGCCCGATTGCAGCGGGCCGGGTCGGAACAGCGCCACCAGAGCTACGATGTCGCCGAAGCGGTCCGGCTGCAGGCGCCGGATCAAATCCTTCATGCCGCGCGATTCGAGTTGGAAGACGGCTGTGGTCTTGCAACTCTTGAGCAGTTGGTAGGTGGCCGCATCGTCCATGGGCAGCGCGCTCATCACCAGCGGCGCCTCGCCTGCGAAGTTGCGCTGCGTATTGATGTCGCGCACCGCCCAGTCGATGATGGTGAGCGTGCGCAGCCCCAGGAAATCGAATTTCACCAACCCCGCAGCTTCCACGTCGTCCTTATCGAACTGCGTCACCGGGGTCGTGCTGCCTTCTTCGCAGTACAGGGGCGTAAAATCCGTCAGCACGGAGGGTGCAATGACGACGCCGCCCGCGTGAGTGCCGGCGTTACGAGCGAGTCCCTCGAGGCTGCGCGCGAGGTCGATGAGTTCGCGGATTTCCGTGTCGCCTTGGTACAGGCGCTTCAATTCCTCCTCTTGTTCGAGCGCCTTATCCAAAGTGATGCCGATCTCGAAGGGAATCAGCTTCGCAATCTTGTCGACGTAGCCGTAGTTGTGTCCGAGTACACGGCCGACATCGCGCACCACAGCCTTCGCTGCCAAGGTGCCATAGGTGATGATTTGCGACACACGCTCGCGGCCGTACTTGTTGGCGACATACTCGATGACTCGGTCGCGGCCCTCCATGCAAAAATCAACGTCGAAATCCGGCATCGACACGCGTTCGGGATTCAAGAATCGCTCGAACAGCAGATCATGTTCGATCGGGTCCAAATCGGTGATACCGAGCACGTAGGCCACCAGCGAGCCGGCACCCGAGCCGCGGCCGGGGCCGACCGGGACCCCGTTCTCGCGTGCCCAGCGAATGAAATCAGCCACGATCAAGAAATAACCGGCGAATCCCATGGAACAAATGACGCCGAGTTCCAAATCCAGCCGTTCCCGATAGCTGACCCTGCGTGCATCGCCGGCGAGGCATCCGGCATCGCCGGCGACGGCGCCGGTGGCGGCGGCAGTGGCCAACAGGCGCACCCCAAGACCACGCACCGCCTCGTCGCGCAGAAACCCTTCCGTGTCGTTGCCGGCGGGCACGGGGTACGCCGGCAACATGGAGGATCCCAAACGGATCTGAAGCGAACACCGCTTGGCGACTTCTACCGTGTTATCAAGCAGTTCTGGAACATCCTTAAACAGTTCCCCCATTTCGGAGGGCGACTTCAAGTACTGCTCTTCCGAATAGCGCCGTGCGCGGCTCGGGTCAGCCAGCAGGGCGCCGTCGTGAATGCACACCCGCGCCTCGTGCGCCTCGAACTCGGCGCGCGTCAGAAAGCGCACATCATTGGTGGCGAGCGCGGCGACGCCCCGCTCCTGCGCCAGTTCCAGCACCGCCTCGGCTTGGGTCTCCTCGCCGGCGCGCCCGGTGCGCTGCACTTCGAGATAAAAGCGGTCGCCGCATAACTCCTGCCAGCGACTGAGGCAGCGCACCGCCTCATCGTCGCGGCCGCGGGCAATTGCCTGTCCGATATCGCCATCCGAGCCGCCCGACAAGACGATCAATCCCTGCAACATGTCGCGCTGCAGCCAGGCCCTCTCCAGCATCGGCGCGCCGCGCTGCTGGCCTTCGAGGAAGGATCGGGTCACCAGTTGCGTCAAGTGCCGATAGCCCAACAGGTTTTGACACAGAAACACGGCGCGCGACGGCGCCGCGCGCTCGCCCGACTCGCGAATCCACGCGTCGACTCCGATCAATGGCTTAACCCCAGCGCTCAATGCCTCCTTGTAGAACTTCACCATGGCAAACAGATTGCTTTGATCGGTCAGGGCAACCGCCGGCATCTCCGCCGCCGCCACCGCAACCATCAATTCCGGAACGCGTACGATCCCATCCAGCAGGGAATACTCGGTGTGCAATCGCAGGTGAACGAATTGCCTCAAGCGTCCGCCTTCAGCGCCATGCGCACGGGCGCGAATGAGCGCCGATGCAAGGGACAGGGCCCATGCAATTCCAAAAGCCGTTGATGCGCCTCGGTGCAGTAGCCCTTATGAGTTGCGAAAGAATATGAGGGGTACAGGGTATCCATATGATTCATAAAACTATCTCTGGCCGTTTTTGCCAGTATGGACGCCGCGCTGATGGCCGGATGCGTGGCATCCCCGCCAACAATGGCGCGCGCGGTAATCGGTTTTCCCAAACCGCCCAAGTGGGGCAACTGATTACCATCCACCAACACATGATCGGGCGTCAAGGTCATTGCGAGCAGAGCGCGGCGCATCGCCAGAAAAGTGGCCTGCAGGATATTCAATGCATCGATTTCAGCCCGGTCCGCCCAGCCGATGCCGAAACACAGCGCGTCGCGGCGAATGATCACACTCAACGCCGTGCGCTCCTCCGGACTCAACACCTTGGAATCCGCCACGCCATGAATGGGGCGGCCCGGACGCAGGATCACCGCCGCGGCCACCACGGGCCCCGCCAGTGGACCGCGCCCCGCCTCATCGATGCCGGCCACTCGGCGCCTAATGAGCCCGCTACCGCTCACGGCGAGATAGCCTGAGGACGCCCGCGAGATGCCAGCAGCGAGAGGATGGCGAGCGCCGCACGAGTACCAGCGTCGCGGCGCAGCTCGGCGTGAATTCGCGAGAACTCGCTTGCCAATGTTGCGCGGCGCCCGGCATCGTCTAGCCACATCAAGAGCTCTGCTCCGATTGCCTCTGGGACAATCTCCTCCTGAAAATACTCGCCGACGACGCGCCGATCCGCAAGTAGATTCGGTTGTGCGAAAAACTTGGATTTGACCAGCTTCAGGCGGCGCAGTATCCAGGCCGTCATCGCCCCCAGGCGATAGACAACCACCATCGGCCGTTTGCACAGCGCGGCCTCCAGGCTCGCGGTTCCCGAAGCCACCAGCACCACATCGGCGGCGATGAGCGCGGTCTGGGCTTGACCGTCGATGAGCCTTACCTCGAGCTCGGGGGCATCGCGGGCCAGCGCCTGCGCAAAAATCAGCCGGGTCGCCGCACTGGCCATCGGCGCTATGAAAATCAGTTCCGGGCGCTTAATGGCAAGCCAGCGCGCGGTAGCGACGAAGTCCTCCGCCAGCCGCGCCACTTCGCCACGCCGGCTACCCGGCAACAAGCCCACCACCGGGGCAGCCGGGTCCACTCCGAGAGCCGCGCGGGCGGCTTGCCGGTCAACGCTCATGGGAATCGCATCAGCGAGCGGATGCCCCACGAATTCGGCGCGCGTGCCGTGCTCGTCGTAGAAGCGCTTCTCGAACGGCAGCAGGCAGAGGACGAGATCCACAGATTCGCGAATGCTGCGCGCTCGACCCTGGCGCCAGGCCCAGACCTGCGGACTCACGTACTGCACCGTCGGCACTCCGGCGTTGCGCAAGTCGCGCGCCAATCGCAGATTGAATTCGGGGGCGTCGATGCCGACGAATACATCCGGCTTTGCCGCCAGAAACAGCGCACGGATGCGCGCCCGCAGCCGCAGCAGGCGTGGCAGGTCGCGCACGATCTCGAACAGCCCCATTACGGCGAGCGATTCGGCCGGCTCCCAGCTTTCGCACCCGGCACTTTGCATTTTCGGACCCGCAACGCCGAAGAATAAAGCGTCGGGAACCTGGCGGCGCAGCGCGTGGATAAGATCGGCACCCAAAGTGTCGCCCGACGCCTCGCCGGCCACCAACCCCACCCGCAAAGCACGCGGCACGAACCTAGGCGCGGACATGGACGCGGACACCGACGCGGGCTCAGCCATGGTTAACGAACGATGC
>JBDUBO010000009.1:0-67745 GCA_040004115.1 Gammaproteobacteria bacterium
ACCGTCACGGCACGCAAGCGCTCGGAGAACCTGCAGGACGTGCCGCAGAGCATCGATGTGTTTACGTCCAAGGATCTGGAGAACCTGCAGATCTCGCGATTCGAAGATTATGCGATGAAGAGTCCGTCGATCTCGTTCATCAGCACCGGACCGGCCACGCAAATGTTTTTCATGCGCGGTGTATCCGACGGCAGCAATCCCAATGTCGTGAACACCTCTTCGACGGGTTTCTTTTTGGACGACATGTCGATGAGCTTTTTCGGGACCATCCCGGACCTGCACCAGTACGATATCGCCCAGATTGAGGTCTTGAACGGCCCTCAGGGCACTTTGTTCGGCGCGGGTTCGATGTCGGGCGCCATCCGGCTCACCACGGCCAAGCCCGATCCAAATGCATTCAGCGCGGGGGTCGACGTCGACGCCGGTAAGATCCGCAATGGCGGCGTTAGCACGGTTTACGAGGGTTTCGTCAATCTGCCCCTCGTGGACGGCAAATCGGCAATCCGTCTGTCGGCCTATGCCACCCACGACGGCGGTTTCATCGACGATGCACTCAGCACGCGCCAATGGGTGAACGGCGTGGTGTCGAACAACGCACAATGGGCACGCAATAATTACAACACGCAAAACATCGACGGCGGCCGTGCCGCCATCAAGCAAATCTTCAATGATCAGTGGAGCGCAGTGCTGACTTCAGGCTACCAAAGCCAGCGGCATGTGGGTGCGTGGGATCAGACTCCGGGAACGCCGCGTGAAGTCTCGCGCTTCGGTCCGGAGAACGGCAGCGATTACGTAAAGACGGTGGATTTGCACATCGACGGCGACGTCGGCATCGCCGATCTGGTGTTCGCCAGCACCTACCAGCAGCAGGCCACTCATCAGGTCAACGAGTACTCGGAATATACTCAGTTCTCGACCGCCGCGCCGTATTCCGCGCCTTTTTTGCAGAGCTTTTCATGTCTTCACGGCCCCACCATATATGGGGCTAATGCGGGCGATGACACGGTGCCATTCAGCGGTTGTAATGTTCCGTCCGAATACTATGTGTACGACAACAATACGCAGCGCTGGTCGGATGAGATTCGGCTGCAGTCGAAACCCGGTCAGCGGTTGCAGTGGCTGGTGGGCGCCTACTGGGAGAAAACGAAAGACACGTATTCGATTTTCTATGCGATGCCGGGCCTGCAACTGAATGGCGATGCGGCGCAGAGCATCATTTCGTATTACAACAACTATTACAACGACAAGCCCGCTTCGCCGCTGCCGCATGAGTGGTACAGCTACAAATCGCGCTTCGACTACTTGGACATCACGGAATTTGCCGACCTGACCTTCAATATCACCGATCAATGGAGCATCGAGGGCGGCGTCCAGCATTACAGGTCCACGTTTGAAAGCGGTTCCCTGTACGCCGGCTATTTTTGGAACGCCAAGGAGCCGACCTTCGACACCGGGGAGTCCCATAAGGTCAATGCCAAGGCGGGGGTGACGTATAAGCCCAGCAGGAATTTGCTCCTGTACGGGATTTTCAGTCAGGGATTCCGCGATGGTGGCGCCAATACGGGTATCGGCGCCTCCTGCACTGCGAATGGTGCCCCGGCAACTTACAAGCCCGACACCTTGAACAATTTCGAAGTAGGCTGGAAGTCGACCTTGCTGGACGGACGCATGACGTGGAACGGCGCCCTTTATCAAATGAACTGGAAGGGCTACCAGGCCCCTGTATTCGATCTCACCATCTGTCCGAGCGGTTTCAATGCCAACCTCGGCAATGCAAAGATTTACGGCGTCGAGTCAAACGTCGACTACAAGATCGCCGAGGGCTTGAACTTGCAAGTTTCTGGCAGCTACAACGACTCCCGCCTCATCACCAATACATTCCAGAACCAGGATTTTGTCGTGGTTCCCGGCGAACGGCTGCCCTTCGTACCCTATTTCAGCTACAGCGCCAACATTCGCTACGAGAAGCGGGTGACGCCGACTTTAAGCGGGTATGTTCAGTACGACATCGCGCACAAGGGCGATATGTGGAGCGATCTGCGGGTAACTAATGCCAATGGCTTGGGCCGCACGCTGCAGCCGGATTACGATATTTCCAATCTGCGATTGGGAATCCAGGCCCCCAACGATCGCTGGACCGCCGAGGCCTACGTTACCAATCTGTTCGACAAGAACGCAATCATCTACACGAATACCGCCAACTATGATCACCGCAACACCACCAATCTGCCCAGGGTCATCGGACTGCGACTCAGCTACCGCTGGGGAAAGGGCGAGTAATTCGTATGTTTCGCGGGTAACCGCTCTCGCCAGGCTTGCGGCGGGTTTGCTGCTGCCGTTATGCGCGGCGCTCGCGATAGTACCGACGAATGCAGCCGGCGCCGCGCGCTCGTTGGTGCCGGACGATCTGTATCGGGTGTTGGATGTCAGCGACCCGCAGGTGTCTCCCGACGGCCTGTGGGTGGCATACGTCGTCACGGCGAATGAGCGCGAGGCCGACGAGGCGCGAAGCTCAATCTGGATGGTGAGTTGGGACGGCAGGCAACGGTTCGCGCTCAGCGCTGCCGCAGACGGCACGGAGAAGCCAAAGTGGAGCCCGGACGGGCGCTACCTGGCATTCATGTCCAAGCCGGCTGGATCGGACAAGGCGCAGATCATGCTGCTGGACCGCCGCGGTGGCGATGCGGCCCCACTTACCAAAGTCAGCGGCGACATCGGCGATTACGCCTGGGCGCCGGACGGCAAGCGCCTGGTGTTCACCATGACAGAGGCCGATCCAGGCACGGCGCCCAAACCCATCGTCATCGATGCCATGCACTTCAAGCAGGATAGCGACGGCTACATCCGGGCAGGACAGCGGCAGCACTTGTACCTGTTCGATGTTGCGTCCAAGCGAATGGACCCGCTAACCGCTGACTCGCAGTTCAATGAAGATCTGCCGTCGTGGTCTGCCGACGGCCGGCAGATTGCCTTTGTGCGTACGCGGGAAACGGGGCCGGATCAGGACGGCAAGGCCGACATCGATGTCGTCGATGCCGAAGCCGGCGCTGTGCCGCGTAACGTCGCGCGTCCCTTTGCGCCGAACACGCAGAAACTCGCCTGGAGCCCCGACGGCAAGCTCATCGCCTTCATGGTGGGGCTTGAGCCGAAATTCTACGCGTATATTCAGGACCGGCTCGCCGTGGTGCCGGCCGCGGGTGGCAAGCCGCGCCTGCTAACCGACAAGCTCGATCGTGCGGTGATGTCCTATTCCTTCGGCACGGATTCGACATCGATCAGCTTTATTGTCGAGGACGACGACACGACTTACCCCGCGCGCGTCGATTTGAGCAGCGGGTCCATCTCTCGCGAAACGCCCCCCGGGCCGTTCATCCTGTCGGCGCTGGCGACCGGCGGCGGCCACACGGCACTGCTCAAGACCGACGACACCGCGTTCGCCGAAGTATATGCGCTCGAGGACGGACGGCTGCGCAAGCTCACCGCACATAACGATGCGCTGCTGGCGGAACTTAAGCTCGGCGCGGTGGAGAATCTCAAGTTCAAGAGCAAGGATGGCACCGAAGTCCACGGGATGATGGTAACGCCGCCGAGCTTCGTCGCAGGCCGCAAGTATCCGACGGTGCTGTGGATCCACGGCGGTCCCAACGGGCATGACGAGCATTCCCTGGTCCTCGACGGCTACCAATTCGAGCCGCAGATGTTCGCGGCCAAGGGGTTCGTCGTGCTGCGTGTCAATTATCGCGGCGGCAGCGGCCGTGGAATTGCTTACGCCAAGGCGATATTTGCCGACTGGGGTCACAAGGAGGTTGAAGATTTATTGGCCGGGGTCGATCATCTGGTCGCGCGCGGTATTGCGGACCCGGGCCGCCTTGCCGTCGGCGGTTGGAGCTACGGCGGCATTCTCACCGACTACACCATTGCGAGCGACGGACGCTTCAAGGCTGCCATCAGCGGCGCCGGCAGCGGTAATCAATTGTCGACCTACGGAGTCGACCAATACGTCAGCCAGTACAACAACGAACTAACCCCACCGTGGCGCAATACGGCGCTATGGCTCAAGGTATCGTATCCGTTCTTCCATGCGGACCGCATTCATACACCGACGCTATTCTTGGGCGGGGAGAAAGATTTCAACGTGCCCATCATGGGCGGTGAGCAGATGTATCAGGCGTTGCGAACATTGGGTGTGCCTGCGCAGCTGGTTATTTATCCGGGGCAGCACCATGTATTTACGCGGCCCAGCTTCGTGAAAGATCTCGCCGACCGCATGTCGGCGTGGCTGGATCGTTTCATACCGGCGCAATAGTCGGCGCGGCCGAAACGTCAGGGTGCGGCAGTTCGTGCAATCACGGTCGTGCCGTCGATCGTGCCGTGAATGGCGGCCACGGAATTCGCAATGCCTTCGGGCCACTCGACTTTTAGATTGCCGGTGCGAAAACCGGCGCCCGCCATATGTAGTGTCGCGCGCACTCTCCCGCTACCAGCCGATGGCTTGTCGATTTCTCCGCTGACCGTCAAGTCGTCGGTCCAACGGACCTGGTTCAAGGTGACATGCACGGACGCTGGGCCGTCCACGACAGCGAACGTACCGCCGCGCAGACCCACCCCTTGACCGGTTGAATTGCCGCCAAGGCGCGCCAGCACATCGCCGGCGGTCATCACGGCGGCGCTGATCCAGCGCAGCTGTTCCCGGTCGGCTCGATTGCCCGGCAGGGCCACGGCGGGACCCAGCTGCGCCGCGTGTACGGCAAAGCGCGGCACCAGGCGTACCGGCGCTACCTTGCCCGCACAACGGGTGTCGCCAGGTTCCAGAGTTTCGACGAAGCGGCGCGTGATCTGTGCGGCGCAGCCGCTGCGTGCGTGCAGCAGAGCGTTGACGTGGAAGCTATTGGCAATGCGAATCTGGGTCCCATGCTTGAAAGCACCCGCCACGGCGGCGCCGTCAGCCAGGGTGGTGATGCTGTCGAGTTCGCCGGAGATGATGAGGGCCGGTATGTCTGGATAGTGCGCATCGTCGGCAACAACGTGCGAGGCAGGATGAGTGCTGGGAGGCGTCGGCCATTTGACGCACTGATCGATGAAACTATAGTCGAGGGGCATGCCGCGGTATTCGTCGATGGTGAAAGGTGCGTAGGTGTCGGGAAATGTGCGCTTGCGGTCTGCGACGGCGCGGTCGCGATCCGCGGTACGCAGCAGCGGCGCCAGGCGCATATCGAAAATCTGCGGCGCGTCCTGGCACATCACCGCAGTTGCCAGCCCTGAGCTAAATTTGGCGATGTCGCTCGTGGGGGCCACGGCGGTGGAGGTCTCCGCCATGAGCCGCAGCAGCGGAGCGCGATCGCCGTCCGTGAAGGCTCTCGCGGCCGCGTCGAGCTCGCGAACGGTTACCAAGGCCGGCGCGCCGCCGAACATGACGATGGCGAGTTGCGAGGCATCGGCGGAGAATTCGCGCTCCTTGCCGTCGCTGTCCGCCGCGCGGGCGGGAAAGGGATGGGCGCGCAATTCCTGCAACACCGGTAGGATGTGCTCGATCGACGTGCCGGGCAGCGACGCGCAGGGCTCGAACCGGCGGCAGGCGATGTTGAATTTGTCGCGCATGGCCGGAGCATAGCTCGGGTACCAGGCGTAATCCGGACCGTTCAGCGGATAGGCACCGTCGAGCACAATGGAACGCAGCATATGAGGGTGCCTGACCGCAAACACCTGCTCGAAATAAGTGCCGTAAGAATCGCCGTATAGATCAACGCGGCGGATGTTGAGCGCATCAAGAATCGCGGCCAAATCGTCCGCCGCATAGGCCGTGCCGTACAGCGGTGCGCGCGCACCCAGGGAATCGCCGCAGCCGGCGTTCATTTCCACGGTCCATTGCTCGGCGTTCTGAAGCTCGCGGCAATCGACGGCGCCGGATTTTCCCGTGCCCCGATTGTCCATGATGAGCACATCGCGGCGCTGGCGCAGAAGTCTGAACAACGCCAGATAGGAGTCGCGCGACTCGGTGGCCGGATAACCGGGGCCGCCTTCGGTGGCGACCAGTGTTCCCAGGGATTTTCCGGCCGCGGAGTGCGGATAGTACTCGAAGTATGTCGAGATGCGTCCGGGAATGGCCCCCGTGGGATCCATGGGGCGATCGAGCGTCCCGCAAAAGGCCGGCACGTTGGGGCAACGTCGCAGGGCAATCGAGCCCACGAGCAGCGTCGCAGCCGCGCGTGCCGACTGGGGAGCGGCGTGGCTCAAACCGGCCGGAATAATTCCCGATAAGGTGAATGCCGCGAAGACGAAGGCCGCGAGAGTTCCCAATCGCGCCGTCGGACTGGCGCGGCGGCGAGAAAGGCTGTCACTTTGCCGGCCACGCATGCAACGCAAGTCTACGCACTCCAGAGCGGTGCGCCAATCGCGCTGTCGTAAATTGTGTACAAGACGTCGCTTCGGGGTACTGGCCGGCGGGGCGTTTGTTGCTATGGTATGAACACTAGAGGATGCGGGATTCCATCATGACGGCGCGCGACACCCTTTTGAATCGACTGCGGGGACGCAATCTCGAAACAGCGTTGGAGAGAGAGTTCTATACCAGCCAGGAAGACTATCAAATCGACCTGGACATGATTTGGTACCGCGATTGGCTGTTCGTCGGGCACGACTGTGAAGTATTGAACCCCGGTAATTATGTGACGGTGCAAATCGGCGAATACCCAGTGGTGGTGGTGCGCGACCGCGACGGGTCGTTACGCGCGTTTCACAATACCTGCCGGCACCGCGGATCGCGGATTTGCTCGGCGCAGCGCGGGACGGCACCGCGTCTGGTATGCCCGTACCATCAGTGGACGTATGCGCTGGACGGCCGATTGATCGCGGCGCGCGATATGGGCGGCGAGTTCGATAAATCGCAGCACGGCTTAAAACCCGTGCACTGCGCCAGCGTCGGCGGCTATATCTGGATTTGCCTGGGGAAAGTTGCGCCGGACTTCGAGCCCATCGCCAGGCATCTCGAACCGTATTTTCAGCCGCACAAGCTGCATCAAACCAAAATTGCTTTCGAGTCGACCATCATCGAGCAGGCCAATTGGAAGCTCGTTTGGGAGAACAATCGCGAGTGCTATCACTGCGCCGCCAACCATCCGGAACTGATCCGGACTTTCCCGGAGGACCCCACGTCCACTGATGGCGAAGGTGCCTCCGCGGACCCGAAAACGGCTGCGAAATGGGCGCACTGGGAGTCCATCGGGTTGCCGAGCAAGTTTCACATCTCCGCCGACAGCCAGTATCGCACCGTGCGCACGCCGCTGCTCGAGGGCGCGGTGAGCTTTACCATGTCGGGCCAGGCCGCGGTGCGGCGGGCATTGTCCGATTCAGTGGCGGAGAGCGACATCGGCAGCTTGCTGATGTTCCATTTTCCCACGACCTGGAATCACGTGTTGGCAGATCACGCCATTTCCTTTCGGGTGCTGCCCGTGAGCCCGACCCAGACCCAGTTGACCACCAAATGGCTGGTGCACAAGGACGCGGTGGAAGGCGTGGACTACGACGTCAAGGAGCTGACCAAGGTTTGGCTGGCGACCAACGCAGCGGACACGGTGAACTGCCAGGAGAACCAGATCGGGGTGAATTCACCGGCTTATGATCCCGCGCCGTATTCTCCGGTGCATGAAGCCGGAGTGACGCAATTCGTGCACTGGTATTGCTCGCACCTTGAGGGCAGACTACTGGGCGATGAGAAGTAGACACATTTGACAGGCGTGCGAGTGCGGCTCGCGGGCATCCCGGCGTGAAATATTCGGCTTGGGCCTTGCTGCGCGGCGCTTTGTCGGGGCAGCGGCACTGGCAGCCTGCCTGGCGCGACGCCAGCCCCAAGCCTCGCTACGACATCATCATCGTCGGCGGCGGCGGACACGGCCTCGCCACCGCTTACTACCTCGCAAAGAATCACGGCATTACCAATGTAGCGCTGATCGAGCGCGGCTGGATCGGCGGCGGCAACACGGGCCGTAACACCACCATCGTACGGTCGAATTATCTGTTTCCTGAGAGTGCGCGCCTGTACGATTTCTCGTTGCATCTGTACGAAGGCCTCTCGCAGGCATTGAACTTCAACATCATGCTGAGTCAGCGCGGCCTGATCATGCTCGCTCATAGCCGCCACGACCTCGATGCCATGTCGCGTTGGGCGAACGCCATGCGCATGAACGGAATTGAGGCGGAACTTTTGACCCGCGACGAGGTGGGTGCTTTGGCGCCGGCCCTCGATCTGTCGCCGCAGGCGCGGCTGCCCATTCTCGGCGGATTTACCCAGCGGCGGGCCGGCACTGCACGCCATGACGCGGTCGCCTGGGGTTACGCGCGTGCCGCTTCCGCGCTTGGCGTCGACATCATCCAGAACTGCGAGGTGGTTGACTTCATCAAGAAGGACGGCCGGGTCGTAGGCGTGAATACCAGCCGCGGCCCCATCGATGCAGAGCGCGTCGGCATCGCGGCCGCCGGGCATAGCTCGGTGTTGGCAAAACTGGCCGGTTTTCGCCTGCCCGTCACCAGTTACGCGCTGCAGGCCATGGTGAGCGAACCCATCAAGCCGGTACTCGACACCGTGATTCTATCGCCGGGCACGGGCGCCTACGTGAGTCAGTCGGACAAGGGCGAGATCGTCATGGGCGCCATGCTCGATTTGTTTCCCTCCTATGCGCAGCGCGGCAGCTTTGCGGTCAAGCAGGCCATCATCGCAGCCACCCTCGAGCTCTTCCCGTCCTTCAGCCGCTTGAATTTGATGCGGCAGTGGGCCGGCATCGTCGATGTGGTGCACGACTCCAGCCCCATTATCGGCCGCACGCCGATACCTAGCCTGTACATCAACTGCGGCTGGGGCACCGGCGGCTTCAAAGCCATACCGGTCGGCGGCTGGACCTTCGCCCATGTGCTGGCGACCGAGCAAAGCCACCCGCTGGCCGAGGCCTTTCAGCTCGAACGATTCACCACGGGACGCCTCATCGATGAGGCCGCTGCCTCCGGAATTGCACACTGATGATGCAGATTCCTTGCATTCACTGCGGCCTGCGCGACGAAAGCGAGTTCGTCTGCGGCGGCACGTCGCACCTGACGCGGCCGGGGTTGGAGGAGAACGATCAGGTCTGGGGCGAGTATCTGTTCTTTCGCGACAATCCGAAGGGCCTGCACCACGAACGCTGGCGTCACGCGCAAGGCTGCGGGCAGTGGTTCAATATCACGCGCAACACGGTCACGCATGTGATTTTATCCGTGTACGCCATCAGCGAGCCACCGCCCGCGTGACGGCATCACGCCTGGCAGCGCCGTTCGGCAGCCGTCTCGACCGCACGCGACAGCTGTGCTTCGAGTTCAACGGCCGAGCCCTACGTGGTTACGCCGGCGATACCCTGGCCTCGGCGCTGCTCGCCAACGGCGTACAACTGGTGGGTCGCAGTTTCAAGCTACACCGGCCGCGCGGCATCTTTTCCTGTGGCGTCGAGGAGCCCAGCGGCCTAGTGGACTTGGGGCAGGGACCGCAGCGAACCCCCAACATGCGCGCCACCCTGGTCGAACTCTACGACGGACTGATCGCATCCAGCGTCAATTGCTGGCCCAGCGTCGGCTTCGATGTGGGCGCGATCAACAGCCGGTTTGCCGCGCTGCTGCCGGCGGGCTTTTATTACAAGACCTTCAAGTGGCCTAGCTGGCATCTGTTCGAACCCTCGATTCGGCGCATGGCAGGCCTCGGGCAGGCTTCAGGTCAAAGCGATCCGGATCGCTACGAGGAAGCGGCAGCGCGAGCCGATGTGCTGGTCGTCGGCGGCGGGGTTGCCGGATTGAGCGCCGCAGTGGCCGCGGCCGAAGCGGGCGCCGACACCTTGTTGGTTGCGAGCGGCGCGGCGCTTGGCGGAGCGCTGGCCTGGCGTGGCGACGCCCTGGTGGCCGAACTCATCGAGCGTGCCACGCGCAGCGGTGTACGGCAGCTGACACGGACACTGGCATTCGGTATTTATGACCACAATCTGGTGTGCGCCCGCGAAACCCTGCAGACGCCGGGGATCCCTGCGGCCGCCGGCGTGCTGCGCGAGCGCCTGTGGAAAATTCGCGCGCGCCACATCGTCGCCGCTGCCGGCGCCTACGAGCGTCCGATGATTTTCCCGAACAACGACCGCCCGGGGGTGATGCTGGCCGGCGCTGCAGACAAGTACGCGCATGCATTCGGAATTGCCTGCGGGGAACGAGTGGTGATCGCGGCCAACAGCGATTCCGCTTATCAGGTAGCGGGCTCGCTGCGCTCGGCAGGCGTGAATGTGATTGCATTGGTCGATCGTCGGCCGCGCGCCGACATCGGTGCCGAGAACGAGCACGTGCGTACCTTCGTGAATGCGGGAATTGCCAGAGTCGACGGCACTCGGGCGGTGCGCAGCTGCACGGTGATCGCGACAGACTCGGACGGTGCACGTCCGCAGCGTCTGGAGTGCGATCTGATCTTGAGCGCCGGCGGCCCTGCGCCTGCGGTGCACCTGCATTCGCAGGCGGGCGGTAAGTTGCGCTGGGTGGAGGAAGCGGCGATGTTCGTGCCTGACGGCGCAGCGCCCGGACTATGGAGCGCCGGTGCCTGCGCCGGCCTGTTCGCCCGCGACGCGGTAGTCGATCACGCGGCCCAGCTTGGGGCGGCGCTGGCCACAGGCCGTGCGGTGCCGCCGTCGGCGGCAGGGGGTGCCGGGCGGTCGCTGGCGGCCACGCACGTGCCCGGAGTAACGGGCAAGCAATTCGTGGATTTGCAAAACGATGTGGCCGTGGGTGACATCGGCCTGGCCGCGCAGGAGAACTACCGCTCGGTCGAGCACTTGAAGCGTTACACCACCACCGGCATGGGCACGGACCAGGGCAAGACCAGCAACATCAACGCGCTGGTGTTGATGGGTGAATTTACCGGCCGCGAGCCGGCGGCTGTGGGCACCACTAAATTCCGGCCGCCGTTTGCGCCGGTCACGCTCGGATTGCTTGCCGGCCGTCGCATCGGTTCATTGTACCGTCCGCTGAAACGGCTGCCGGCGCATGCCTGGCATCAAGCGCACAATGCCTTGTTCGAACAATTCGGCAACTGGCTGCGACCGGCGGCCTATCCATTGCCCGGCGAATCTTTGGACTCCTCAGCCCGGCGCGAAGTCGCCGCGGTGCGCAAGTCCGCCGGTCTATTGGACGGCTCACCGCTCGGCAAGCTGGAGATTTTTGGGCCGGACGCCGCGCAGTTTCTGGATCTCATGTACGTGGGCATGATGTCCAGCCTGAATTTGGGGCAGGCCCGCTATGGGCTGCTGCTGAACGAAAACGGCATCGTGGTCGACGACGGCATAGTCGCGCGCTTAGGGCCCGAGCACTACTGGGTGAACACCACCAGCGCGGGTGTGGAACGCACGGCGGCGGCGTTCGAAGAATGGCTGCAATGCGAGTACACCAAGATGCGCGTTCTGGTGACCCCCGTCACCTCGCGCTGGGGCAATGTCACGGTGGCAGGTCCGCGCGCCTGGGATTGGCTTGCCGCTGCGGGATTCGATGCCGCATTGGCACCGGGTTCCATGAGTCATATGACCCTGCGCGACAGCACGCTGCAGGGAATGCCCCTGCGCGTGCTGCGCGCCAGTTTCAGCGGCGAGCTGGGATATGAGATCAACGTGCCGGCGGACCATGCCGATGCACTTCTCGAGCGGCTGTGGGCGCGGGCCGGAGAATTTTCGGCGGTGCTCTACGGCATCGAAGCGCTTGAAATCATGCGCACCGAAAAGTGCTTCATCCATATCGGCACCGATACCGACGGCACGACTCTGCCGCAGGATCTAGGCTTTGCGCGCGCGCTCGAGCGCAAGGCTGCGAATTTCGTGGGACGGCGGTCGCTGCTGCGGCCCGCGGCGCGCGATCCGAATCGATTGCAGCTGGTTGCGTTATCGCCTCTCGACCGCCGCACTTTGCTGCCGGTAGGGGCACAAATAGCGGCCGGAGCGCCGCCCACTCAAACCGAAGGCCATGTCACATCGAGTTATTGGAGCCCGGAACTGGGCCGCCCGGTAGCCTTGGGACTGCTGTCGCAGGGAACACAGCGAATGGGCGAGAAAATAAGGATTCATCACTTGGGCGCCGTCATCGACGCCGAAGTCGTCAAAGGCCCGTTCATCGATCCTACAGGCGAGCGTCTGCGTGGATAGTATGCGCCCCGCACACTCTGTCATTGACGCCGGCGGCCTGAGTGTGCGCGTCGACGATGAATTTCTAGCGGCCTCGCTGCGCTTTTTCAATTCTCAGGGCGGCTTCGCTACAGCGCTGCGGGAAGCCGTCGGCGGGCCGCTGCCGGAGCCGCTGCGTGCCATCCGCGCCGAACTCGCAACAAACTTTAAGGTGACGCTGGTCTGGCGTAGTCCCAGCGAGATTCTACTGCTCTGCACGGATACGCAGGCGTTCCTGCAACTCGAGCGGCGACTGGCGGCCGCCGTAGACGGTTGCATGGTGGATCAGACCGGAGGCATACGCGTCGTTCGAGTGCGAGGACCGAAGACGGTTGATTTGCTGGCGCGCCTGGGGGCAAACTGCGTCGCGCCGGGGATGGGCGACGCGCGCACCGGTCGCCTGGCTGAATTGCAGGTCACCGCCCTGCGCCTTGACGCGGACGAAGTGCTGTTGCTGGTCGAGCGGGTGTATGCGGAGCATCTGCTCGAATGGATTGTCGTCACGGCCGGTGATCTTTAAGGGATATGGCATGCGCGGCCGCCGATCGAGCATAGGCATCTTGCTGTACGTATTAATCGCGCTGATCTTCGTGATCGCGCTCTCGGCAGCAGTCGCGATTTGGCGCGCGCCCGAGGCTGAAGCCTGGGCTTGGCGCGCGCGCGAGGGCGCCCCCGTCATGTCTTCGTTCAAACCGACGCTTGCAAACCCGCTGCACTGGTTCGACGACTACTACGTAGTGGGGGACATGGGGGAGGGCGCATTCGCCATCGGCGAACCCCTGTACGGCCAGTGCAATTTCAGCTACCTGATTACGGGCACGCACCGTGCGCTGCTGTTCGACACGGGACCGGGGGTGCGGGATATTGCACCCGTCGTGCGTGCTCTCACTTCGCTGCCGGTGGAGGTGCTGCCCTCGCATTTGCATTTCGATCACACGGGCAATCTGCGGCACTTCCAGGATGTGGCGCTTCCTGACTTGGCGGCGCTGCGCGCGCAGGTTCATAACGGCGAGTTCTCGCTCGGACTGTATCAAAGCCTGGGTTTCGTTGAAGGTTTCGAGCGTCGACCGTTTCGAGTCGCCCGCTGGCTGGCGCTCGGGTCGGAAATCGACTTGGGTGGTCGACGGCTGCAACTGCAGAATGTACCGGGGCACACGCCCGAATCGGTGGTGCTGGTAGATCGCAAAGCCAATCGAGTCTTCGCGGGTGATTTCATCTACCCCTCGAGTATTTATGCCTTCCTGCCCGGCGCGAACCTGGCGGACTATGCTGCGAGCGCGCGGCGAGTCGAATCGATCGTCGACGATCACACAAAGATTCATGGTGCGCATGGCTGTGACCGTCCGCCCCTGGTGGATGTGCCGACGTTGTCTCGATCCGATGTGCACGCTCTCGGAAGCGCGCTGGCGCGCGCGGCGAACAGCGCCGGTCCGCTGGGCAGCGGTTGGTTTCCAAGGATTGTTCCGGTCAATGAACGGATGACGTTGCTGGCGACCTATCCGTGGATGGCACGCTAGCCGCTGGAACCTAAGGCGCCTAGGCGTCGCCGAGCGGCTCGCCCCACATGCGCTGGGCTGCGGTGATGGTGTTGGCGAGCAGCATGGTCACGGTCATTGGACCGACGCCGCCGGGAACCGGCGTAATGTAAGATGCCTTTTGCGATACGCCCTCGAAGTCCACATCGCCGACGATCTTGCCGTTCGGCAAGCGATTGATGCCGACATCGATGACCACCGCGCCGGTCTTGACCATTTACGGCACGATGAGATTGGGCCGGCCGGCAGCCACGACCAAGATATCCGCGAGAATCGTGAATTGCGCCTGATCGCGAGTCTTGGCGTGGCAGATGCAAACCGTCGCGTCCCGTTGCATCAGCATCATGGGAGTGGGCTTGCCGACGATATTGCTGGCACCGACCACCACCACGTTCTGACCGGCAATCGGTATTCCTTCGGCCTCCAACAGCTTTTGCACGCCGTAAGGTGTGCAGGGCGGAAACACCGCAGTTCCCAGCGCGAGGCTGCCGACATTGTAGAGATGAAATCCGTCCACATCCTTTTCGACCGCGATGCGTTCCAATACCGCGTGCACCGGTAGATGGCGGGGAAGAGGGAGTTGCACCAGGATGCCGTGCACGGACGAGTCGATTACCCATAATATAAATAAATATGCTACGGCGCCTACGGCCGCCCTGTGGACTTCGCGATTGTTCACGCCTGCGAGATGGAACATTTTTGCCGCACGTGGGCACTTACCTCACGAGTCAACCTAACTTTCGATTCGAGGAAAACAACGTGCAAATACTACGTGCCGCGGGCAGCGGCGTGACGGGAATTCTTTGTGGCCTGATTTTGGCAAGCTGCGGAGGCGGTTATGGCGGGAGCGGGAGCGGCACTCCTCCCCCAACCGTCACGGTGTCAGTGAATCCGACGACCATCACTTTGGGTCAATCGACCGCGGTGACCTGGTCATCGAGCAGCGCCGCGACTTGCACCGCGAGCGGTGGATGGAGCGGCAGTCTCGCGGCTTCAGGAACACAAACGGTGACGCCGGCGGCGGCGGGTACCGTTACCTTCAATCTCAGCTGCACCGGCACCGGCGGCGGGTACGGCAGCGGCGGCGCCACCGGCACCGGCTCCGCCACCCTCACGGTAAATGCTCAGACGGCCTACTCGCTGACGAATCTGGTGGCGGATGCTGCGGGAGGCACTGCCGCGAACGTGGACGCGAACCTGGTGAATCCTTGGGGCATATCTATTCCGGCGGGGAATTTCGCCGCCTGGGTGGCGAACAATCACACCGAGACGTCGACGCTGTACGACGGCAACGGCAAGGCGCAACCGCATGCCGCGCCGCTGATGGTGCAGTTCGCCGCAAGCGCGGGCGGCACGACATTCGATCCCACCGGCATCGTCTTCAACGGCAACGCCGCGGATTTCAGCGTGACGAGCGCGGGCGTTTCCGGCTCCGCTAAATTTATTTTCGACGGCGAGGGCGGAATGATTGCCGGCTGGTCACCCGGGGTCGACCTCACCCATGCCATTACCGTGTATAGCGATGCGGGCGGTGCGGTCTACAAGGGCCTGGCGATTGCACAGAACGGCGGAAAATCATTCCTATACGCGACCGACTTTCACAACAGCAAGGTCGACGTGTTCGACGCGTCCTTTGTCAAGCAGACAACATCCGCGACAGCATTCACATTCGTGGATCCGAGCATCCCGGCGGGATATGCACCCTTCGGTATTCAGGCCATTACCGGCAGCGGTGTCGGCGCAGCTACGCAGATCTACGTGACCTATGCCCAGCAGCAGGCGCCGGACAATCATGACAATGCCAATGGTGCGGGGCTGGGATACGTCGATATTTACGACACGAACGGCAAGCGCATCAAGCAGCTGGTGGCCCAGGGTGCCCTCAACGCCCCGTGGGGCATTGTGCTGGCGCCGGCAGACTTTGGTACCTTGAGCAACATGCTGTTGGTCGGCAATTTCGGCGATGGCAAGATCAACGCCTACGATCCGGCCGCCGGCACTCTGGCGGGCGCGGTGAAGGATTCAACCGGGGCGGCGATCGCGACACCTGGACTATGGGGAATTGCCTTCGGTAATGATGCGGACAATCAGCCGCACAACACCTTGTTCTTCGCCGCCGGGACGAATAACGAGGCTAATGGCAGCTATGGGCGCATCGATGTGGGCGCGACGCCGCCGGTGCTCAATGCGCCGCCGGCGGTTACACTCACAGCGCCCGCCGGGAATCTCAAGGGCACCGTTACCTTGAGCGCGACGGTGAAGGATTCGCTGGTGATTGCCAAGGTCGAGTTCTTCGCCAACTCAACCTCCATTGGAGTCGTCACGACTGCGCCGTATTCCATGACTTGGGATACCACCACCGTGGCAGACGGCGCCGTCGCCCTGAACGCAAAGGCGACGGATGCAGATGGCAACGTCGGCTTGGCGGCCGTCACCGCGACGGTTGCCAATACCGTGGTTGCGCAAGTGACGCTTACCCAGCTGCAGACACAGATATTCACACCGATTTGTTCCGGATGTCACAGCGGCGTCGGCACCGCCTTGCCGGGAGTGCAGAACTTGACCGCGGGACACACCTTCGCGAGCATCGTCAATGTGGCGAGCATCGAGCAGCCAACTCTGTTGCGCATCAAACCCAACGATGCGGACAATAGCTACCTGGTGAAAAAAATCTTGGGCGCTGCCGGCATTATGGGCTCACGCATGCCCCTGGGGTGTGGATCCACGGCGAATCCGTGCCTGGATCAGGCAACCATCGACATGGTGAAAACTTGGGTGAATCAGGGGGCACTCGACAACTAGGCCGTTCAAACGCCACTAACGGGTGCAAGGGGTGCCGCGGCTGAAGGTCGCGGTACCCCTTTCTGTATCGCGACTTTTTAAAGGCCGCTCCGACTCAGGCCTGATACGGCGGAAATCTGGCCATCGCTTCCAAGTCCCCTAGATCCTGGTCGTTGCGAACGTACAGCTTGCTGGCATCGCGGATAGGCTGGAAGTCCCAGGGCGTGTAGCGCCCTTGGCGCAGCGCAGCGTAGACCAAGTGCCGGCGTTGCTGGCTGGCGACCACCGCGGCCTGCAGCGCGGCCAGATCCCAACGCCGCGCCACTTCAGCGCGGAATTCCTGCAGCCGGGACGCGTGCTGCGGTCCGGGTGCGAGGTTTCGCAGCTCATCCGGATCGGCCTGCAAATCATAGAGCTGATCGGGATCGACCGGAGAGTGCACATATTTATATCGCCCGCGCTTGATCATCACCAAAGGAGCGATCGCACCCTCGGCAAGATACTCGCCGATGACTTCGTCCCGGCCCGCAGCGCCCGCGAGTTGCGACACAAGGCTATTGCCGTCCAGCGGCGTCGCGAAATTCTCATGACTGAAGCCGGCTAGCTCGCTCAAGGTCGGCAGGATGTCCACCAGCGAAGCGGACTGCGCGACGCGCCGCGCCGCGAATCGCTGCGGGGCATGCACGATCAGCGGAATCCGGCAGGCGGGCTCGAAGAAACTCATCTTGTACCAAAGCCCGCGCTCGCCCAGCATGTCGCCGTGATCGGCGAGCAGCAGTACGATGGTATTGTCGGCGAAGCCGGTATCGGCCAATGCCGCGAGCAGCGCGCCCACTTGATCATCGACGTATGAGACCGCGCCGTAGTAGGCACGCCGGGCCGCGCGCACCTGTGACTCGTTCACCGGCGTGAGGTCGAGCCCGATGACGTGGCGCAGGCGCCGGGAATGCGGATCCAAGTCATTCGCGTCAATGTTGACCCGCGGCATGTCGATGTCAACGTCTGCATACCGGTCCCAGTAGCGATGTGGAATCACATAGGGATCATGTGGGTGAGTCATTGAAGCGACGATGCAAAACGGCCGTGCATCCCTGCCGCGGGCCATATCGAACAACTTCTGGCGCGCATTGAAGACCACGTCATCGTCGAAGTCGATCTGATTGGTCCGCGTGCAGGGGCCGGCCTGGGTCACCGAATCCATGGTGTGATACCAGGTTGGCCGCTCGTCGAAACGAGACCAATCCGGTGTCCAGCCGAAGTCGGCCGGATAAATGTCCGTCGTCAGGCGCTCTTCGAATCCGTGTAGTTGATCGGCGCCGCAAAAATGCATCTTGCCGCTGAGGATGGTTTGGTAGCCACCCTGCCGCAAATAGTGAGCGAAGGTGGGGACTTGCGCGGGAAATTCAGCTGCGTTGTCGTAGGCGCCTATGGCGGAGACTTGACGCCCCGACAGGAAGGAAAACCGCGACGGTGCGCACAGCGGGCTATTGCAATAGAACGATTCGAACACTACGCCGGATGACGCCAGCGAGTCGATGTGAGGCGTTTTCGCGACGCGGTTTCCATAGGCGGGGAGGGCACGCGAGGTGAGTTGGTCCGCCATCAAGATCAAGAAATTCGGACGATCCGGCAAGAAATTCTCCCTGCGTAAAAAAAGTGGTTAGCTAGTGCGGCGGCACTTTAGCGCACCCCGGTATTGCCAGTTAACTCTATGTAAGTCTAGTTGATAGGAATTCACATGGCCAACGTCGTAAATATTCATGAGGCAAAGACCCATCTTTCGCGAATCGTAGATGAGATCGCCGCAGGCGCCGAAGTAATCATCGCGAAAGCTGGGAAACCTATGGCGCTTCATCGTTTGGCTCCGGCAGGTTTAATACCTATAAAACTGAGGCGCGCGTCTGGCCCGCCCGTTAAAAGTTGGTCGCTGGACCGCCGCCCGCGCGGCTGGCTTCACATCCCAACCGCTTTTATGGATACGGGTTTCGCTTCGCAAATATCCGAAGTCATCGAGTACGACCTACTCAATTAATGACCCTAACGTTAGAAGCGTGGCGAAGACTGTCTATTTCAGAAATTCGTGCAAGGCGTTCTATTGCCCGTCAGATGGCACCCCAAATGGGCTCTGTGCATTTCGCATGTTGCTTATTGTTGGCGCTACGTGAAGGCACGATAAAAGAACCGGAGTAGGACACGACTTACATATTAATGGCGGTGTCCATCATTGTATTTCTTAAGATTGAGGCCCAGAGTCAGCAGCGAGTCAAAGGCGCTCAATAACATTGGAGTAAAATCATGGGCCGCGGAATTCTTCTTTGGATGCTTGGCGTACCTCTCCCCATCATTCTGTTACTCGCCATGTGTTCGCACCACTAGAGTGACCGCCATGGTAGAACAAGTAGTCGGTGCCATGCAGCCTGAAGGCGCTGGGCATTTCGGGTCAAAATCCGCCGCATCATGGCCTGCGATTATTGCGGGCGCAACGGTTGCGACCGCTCTATCTTTGGTCCTAATGGCGCTAGGCTCAGGCTTGGGGCTTTCCGCTATTTCTCCCTGGCCGGCCACGGGCATTTCAGGCATGAGCCTCGCGGTCACCGCCGCGATCTGGCTCATTCTAACTCAGTGGATTTCTGCCGGCATAGGGGGATATCTCGCGGGTCGCTTACGCACTCGATGGATAGGAACGCACACGCATGAGGTTTTCTTTAGGGACACGGCGAGCGGGTTGATTACTTGGGCGGTAGCAAGCCTGCTGGTGGCAGGCACGCTGGCGGCCACAGTGCACTCGGCTGTGGGCGCCGCTGGACACGCCGCAGCAGGATTAACATCGCAGAGTGCAAAGGGCGCGATGATGAGCGCGCCAGCGCCCGATGCGGGCTATGACATCGGTCGACTGCTAAGGCCTGTAGATGCAAGCGCCGGTGCAACGGGCGGCACCGATACACGCGCCGAAGTGGCTGACATCATCGGTAAAGCAGCCCTCACCGGCAGCATGCCGGACTCGGATCGTACTTACTTAGCGCAACTCGTTGTTGTTCGCACGGGAGCCTCGCAGCAAGATGCCCAAAAGCGGGTGGATGATTTCATTTCCGGCGTAATGGACGCCGAAGCAAAGGCAAAAGCCTCAGCGGATACAGCTCGAAAGGCGGCCGCCGAAGCCTCGATCTTTCTAGCCCTTTCCCTACTCGTGGGCGCATTTATCGCCAGTGTTTCCGCGGCACTGGGCGGCCGGTTGCGCGACGAACACCCGTAGACAAACGACGTCCAGCATAAGAATGTAACCCATGGATGTCATTATATTGCTTATCATCTTGTTGCTACTGTTCGGCGGTGGAGGCGGGCTCTATTGGGGCATGGGAGCAGGGTGGGGAATCGGCCCCGTCGGGCTCATCATTGCAGTCCTCGTAATCGCGTTCTTGCTCAATGGATATCGCGGCCGGCGCAGTCGCCTGTAAATGGGACATGAGGGGAATCCAATGACTCGTCGAATACTATTTTTATTGGTTGCCGCAACCATTTATATCATCGTCAAGCGTGGCGTGAAAACTCCGGCGGAGCGCGCTCTCGATCAAGCCGCAGACGCCGACTGGGCGAATGAAGGTGGGAGAAACGCACCGCCGAGCGTCTAATGCCGTAGCGGGTATGTTCGATCGAACCTCGCGAAGCATTCCGCGCGCCACTCATTAACACCACAGATGATGAGAGATTTATCCGTGGCATGACGTATTGCCTCGTTCTCGTCCAATGCATGAGGAGAAAGCACGCTGCCGATTGCGACACGCGCTAGAATTACCGAAAGAAAGTACCGACACTTTCACTGAAATCAAGGCGACCCTACGCGACGGCCCAGGTATGGGATGGCGAGTAGTGCGACTCCCGCTGCCAGCATCACATACCACGCGGGTGAGTAGATCGAGCCGCCCGATCGCTGCGTCAGCCAGGTCAGCACCATCGGCGCGAAGCCGCCGAACACAGTGAATGCACCGTTGTAGATCAAAGAGGTTCCGGTCGATCGCACACCGGTAGGGAAAATCTCCGACAGCGCCGCCGGTGCGACCCCGACGAAGCTCGCCACCAGGATGCACACCAGACATTGCACGACGATGAGCGTGGGCAGCGTCGGCGAAGCCTTCAACCACATGAACAGCGGCAGCACCAGCAGCAGCAGCAGGGATGCGCTGATGAACAAACTGCGGCGCCGGCCGATGCGATCCGACAGCGATCCGAACCAGACGCAGCCGAAGACGAAGGGAATGTTGCCGATCAGTGAGGCGCCGAAGGCCTGGCTTGCGCTGAAATTGAAGGTGTCCGGACGCTGCACATAGGTGGGCAGGAAAATCATCAGCACGTAGGTCGCGACCGCCCAGAGAATGGCAACGCAAAAGCCGATGCTGAGGCTTTGGCCGTGATTGCGGAAAAGTTCGAGCAGCGGTACGCGGCGTTGCGCGTGATCACGCGTTCGTTGCATTGCTTCTGCTTGAAAGGCATCGGTCTCATCCAGGGTGCGGCGCAGGTACAAGCCCACGGGCGCGATCAAGAGTCCGAAGATGAAGGGGATGCGCCAGCCCCAGGCCTGCACCTCCGCGGCACTCAACGCGGCAGTGACCGAGAATGCGGCCAGCGCACCCAGAATATTCGCCATTCCCATGCTGGCCTC
Source organism: Gammaproteobacteria bacterium (assembly GCA_040004115.1). GTDB lineage: Bacteria > Pseudomonadota > Gammaproteobacteria > Steroidobacterales > Steroidobacteraceae > Bog-1198. The sequence continues at coordinate 21,171 of JBDUBO010000009.1, forward strand.
GAGCCAGGAGGCGACTCGGCCACGCTGCCCAACCTCGGCGCTCTCCAATAGATAGGCGGTGGCGCCGCCCACTTCGCCGCCGGCCGAGAATCCTTGCAGCACGCGGCCCAGCAGCAGCAGCATGGGAGCACCGAAGCCGATGGACGCATAGGTGGGCGAGAAAGCAATGATGCCGGTGCCGCCGGCCATCAATAAAATGGTCAAGGTGAGGGCGGCTTTGCGTCCCGCCCGATCACCGAAATTGCCGATGAGCACAGCCCCAAAAGGGCGGACTACGAAGCCCAAACCAAAGAACAGGAAGGTCTTGAGCAATCGGGTATCGGGTTCGTCGCCGGGGAAGAAATTTCCGGCAATGTAGCCGGCGAACAGTGCATAGACGGTGAAGTCGTACCATTCGAGCATGTTGCCGATCGAGGTTGCGACGATCGCTCGGGTTTTGCCGGGCAATGGAATGCTACAATGTGGGATGAACGGGGCTGAACACGGGCACCAACCAGTAGCGCCGGGCAAGAACGGCATACCCTGGATAGACGAATTCGCCGTTGCTTGCCAATAACGTTGTCTTGTTCTCCCGATAGAAACGCGGGATTTCGTACCAGGGCATGGTGGGCTTCAAGTGGTGAGCCACATGCAGATTGTTATACAGATACAGCATGCCGAACAGCACATTCGATTCCACCGACGCGGTGCGTTCCTGAGAATCTTCCGCCGCGCGATGTTCGGTGAAGGCGCGCAGCAACCCTAAACTCAATCCCGGATAAGCAACCAACAGGCAGTACTGCCACCACGGAAAGCGGCAAACGCCGGAAATGAACCAAAAGAGAAGTGCGACCGCAACCAAATGCACGCCCCAGTGGGGCAGATGAGAGTGGTCGCCTTGCAACACTCTGCGTGTTTCCTTGGTCACGAGGCTCCACAGGCGCAGCAAGGGTCCGATCAGCAATCGCCCCGCCATGGTCTGGTTGAACATGAGCAGGCCGCGCTTGAGGTGTCCCATACGCGCCCAGTCGGCCTGCAGCACGTAGTAGGATTCGGTGTCCACTCCCGGGATGGTCAGGTTGATGTCGCGATGATGCGTGCTGTGGCTCTTGCGATAGAGCGGATAGGGAAACCACAACCCCAGCGGCGGAAACACCACGGCGAAGCGCAGCCAGTCCGGAACCCCGCGAAACGAATGAATGGCTTCGTGCTGCAGTGAGAAATGCCAAGCGATGAGATAGGCGCCGATGGGCATGATGACCCACCAGGGGAGTACGGCGTTGAACCACACCAGCAGTCCCCAGCAGCCGTACAGCACCACGGCCACCAGCCAGGTCGGTCCGTCGAATTGAAAAAACTTCTGCTTCAGAAATCTCGTGGGCATCTCGTTCAGTCTATCGGCAAACCCACGGGCTCGGCGAGCCTATAGTTCGGTGAAGTTCGCGTGGATGGTGCTCGCCAGCGCATGTTCGCGCCAAAACCGGGTGGCGGTCTCGAAATTCAACCGCAACGCGTCATAAGTCGCCGGGTTTGGGCACACGAATCGCTCCAGCAACAGATCCGACATCAGGGGCGCTATGGCGGCGATTCGATGGGCTTCAAGCAATGTGGCCGTCAGGGCCTCAAATCCCGGCCTCGACGCCACTAGCGGCGGAATCGGCGTGCGCGGCGTGCGGGCGACGCTGCGCAACTGCGACGTCAGGTCGCGGCGATATTTCTGCAATAGGTAAAACGCATAGGAATCAATGGGCGCCACATCGGCCGCGCCGTCGACCACCGCGGACATTGCGCCCAAGGGTGTGACTTGCGGCGTTATGACCTCCCGGTACAGCGGAAATCGGTCGGCGATGCTCATGAGGTAATTCATCGCCGCCAGGCATCCCGACTGGGAGTCCGGTACGGTCAGCGCCAGGCGGGCGCCGAAGGTATCCTCAATGCTGCGAAAAGCGCTGTCCCGGCGCACCACCATTTCGCTCCAGTACTGCGGCAGGCCGCGAAAATCGGGCGGCGAGGGCACCGGTGCGGCAATGATCTCCGGCTGCGGCAGCGAACGCGAGAAGGGCAATCCGCACATGAACACGGCCGCCTTGTCGGTGCGTTGCCACAGATCGTTGATGGGCTTGGGCTCGGTGTGTTCGAGCAGTTGAACATCGAGCCCGGCGTGTTCGATGACCGCGGTCAGCAGCCTGCGCCACAGCCCGGCGGCCTCCGGACTCACCGAGTACATTCGAGCATTGGCAATCATTCGGCGATTTGCCGCCGCAGGGCCCCGCCCGGTTCGCGCGAGTTGTCCTTGTAGAAATTCCCCGCAGGATTGCTGCGGATGAACGTGGCGGCGATCTCGTGGATGGGTCGAGTAGCCGAGGCAGCACCCTGCCCGTTGAAGGGCAGCGTGGCGCGAAAGGCGGTCCATACCGCCGTGGGCGACCCTCCGAAACTGCGCTTCGGATCCTGAGACTTGCGCATGTCCAGCCAGTAGGTGCCGGTTAATAGATCCTCGGCCAGCAGCTCAATGGTGTTGTCGACGGCGGCGCGAGCACGAGTCACTTTGAGCCGGGTCTGGGTCTGCAGGTCTTCGACATTTTGGATCAGCGCATTGCCTTCGGGTGGCACGGGGTTGATCAGTCCCTGGATCTCCTGCATGAGCGCCACCGCGGCGATCTCGCTCCCCTGCGTAAGATGAAAGCGCCCGGGCTCGCCCGGCGACTCGTCGGAGGCAGTGATTTGGGTGAAGAACGTGTTGGTGAATCGCAGCATGCGTTGCGTTATCGCCGTGTCCATGTTGGCGAGCGCAATACTGAAGGCCTCGATCTCGTTGGCCATGGGGTAGGGGTCCCAATTGGCATTCGAGAATATGTAGCCATGCTGGCCATGATTGCGCGCGCTGCCCTTGACGTAGAACTGCGCCAATTGCGGCGTGGCGAGCTCCCACGAATCCGTTGGCGAGGCACCGACGCGCACTGCGGGATTGTGATCCGAAGAATTCATTTGAATAAGCACTACATCGCGCAGCTGCGCCCAGGAGTGCCAGGCAGAGCCCTGCCGGATGGACGAGGCGCGCAAGCTTTCCGGATCTTGAATAATCCGCTTCTGGTCCAACTCGAACAGATAGCTGCCCTTCAACATGTCGAGCACGCGCGCGGCGTCCCAGTTCAGCCACTTGAACGGCCGGTTGGCCTGCACCGGCTGGGACAGCGGGGAGACGCTGCTGTTCATGCCGTTCAGGTCGATGGAATAGACCAGGTCCGCCCACGACAGCGCCTCGCGGGCGTCGAACAACAACAAAGCCGCCTGGCCCGTGGCATAGGAATTCGTGCTCTCAAGCTCGCTGTCGTCGGCGCCGAATGGCGCTAGCGGTTCGAGGCCGGCGGCTTTGAGCGCGTCCGCGGCCGGCATGCGCACGCCGCGGTAGTAGGCATTGCCGGCGCCCACCATGGTCGCACCGACATTGGTGAACAGACCCAGATCCCCCTCGCCGACGGTGCTGCGCGATTGCACCACCGGCGTGATGCGATCATTCAGCAAGTCCAGCAGGCGCTGTGTCAACTGCGGGCTGGCGGCCTCGAAACTCATGGTATTGGCGCGCACCACCAGCATGGCCCGAACGATCTCCTCCTCACTGATTTCGGGGCCGAGGCCCGCGAGCGCGCCGCGCTGGAATATCGCGAGCTGCCGCGCCTCGAGGAATTTCTTGTTCTGCGGCGACAAGGGATCGCCGGTGAAGATGAATTTCTCGCGGCCTGAACCTGAGCCGCGATTGAACCAATACACCGAGACGCCTTCGGCAGCGGCCTCGAGCAGCAGCTCATGGGCGTCGGCAGAGCGCTGCCGCGCCTCCGGCGTCAACGCCACCTGGGCGCCGTAGCGCGCCACCTGCACGACTTGCTCCACGCTGAGATCGTGTCCGGACAGCACCACAGTCTTGTCCGCCATGCTGGGTTCGATTGGGCGGTACGGGACAGGCGCTGCCGCAGCCGCCCCGAAGGCGGTCAGGAACAAAGCTGCCGCGCATGAGTACCACACCGATGAAATGTCTGTTTGGATTGCCATTGAGTTACTCTGTCCCTTGATCAATTGCGCTAACTTAGCATGCACGTAAAGGCACTTGGGAGACAGAGTTCATGAGCGAGGCGCGTACCAGTCCGATGTTCGTCGCTGTGACGGGGCTGCCGCGCGCGGGCTCCACCTTGGTGTGCCAATTGCTGGCGCAGCACCCGGAAATTCAATGCGAGGGTGTGACTTCGCCGCTGTGTAATGCCGTTCTCGGGATTCGACGCATGGTAAGCAAGGATCGATTCTTTCTGTCGCAGCTCGACCAGTCGTTCGAACGGGGCTATGCGCACTTGGGTGGGGCCATGCAGGGCTTCGTGCGCGGCTGGTACCGCGGCTGCGACAAGAAACTGGCGGTGGACAAGAACCGCGCCTGGCTGCACGCGATTGAGCTCCTGCTGCAAATCGAACCGGATGCGAAACTGATCGTCTGCCTGCGCGAGTTGGGTCAGATATACGGATCCATCGAAGCCCAGCATCAACGCACCATCCTGATGGATTTCATTGATGAGCTGGCCGATTTCGATCGATTCGGACGGGCCGAGGCTCTGTTCGCCAAGGATAGAACCATTGGCGCCCCTCTGATCTCATTGCAGGCGGTGGCGGATCTGCCAAGGGCGGTCCAGAATCACCTGTATATGCTGCGGTTCGAAGACCTGGTCGAGCATCCTGTCAGATTGATGTCGGAGTTGTATGCGTGGCTCGGCGTATCCCCGATGACGATTGATCCTGAAAAAGTCGCGCCCACGATGGCCGCGGAAAGCGACAGCCATTACAGCATGAAGTACCTGCACACGCAGTTGAAGCGCGTCGGCAAACCACAGCCCCATTCCATTCCCTCCCGCATTCAGGCCCAAATCGAGAGGGAATATTCCTGGTTCTACCAATACTTCTATTCCAAACATACCAGTTCGTTGATTACACCGCCGCCGGTTTAACCGGTAGCACGCCGCCGGTGGCACCTAACTCGGCGTATCCAGCACCGCCTTGAGCGGCCCGAGCCAGGGCTCGAAGTTTCGCCACTGATCCAGACCCTCCCGGAATATAGGCCGGCGCACCTGCTCCGAGCTCGCGGTGCGGATGCTGCGCTCGGTCTTGTAGAACTCGACGCATTGCGGCTCGAACGGCAGCCCGCAGAAATCGAGAATGCGGCGCACGTGCGCCTCCAGATCCTCGACCACATCTTCGTGCTCGACGCACAGCACCTTGCCAGGCAGTACTGCCTGCCAGTGCGCCATGAGCTCGACATAAGTCCGGTAATAGCGGCCGATGTCTTCCATGCTGTAGGTGAATTCTTGCCCGCCCGCGAACAACTGCTTGAAGTTGCTGAAACAGCATGCCATCGCATTGCGGCGCGTATCTATTATTTTGGCGTTCGGCAGGATCAGGTGAATCAGGCCCAGATGCCGGAAATTGTTCGGCATCTTGTCGATGAAGAAGGGCTTGGCCGACGTTCGGTACACGCGTGTGTCGTCGATGTATTTCTGTCCAAGCCGCGCGAAGTCCTCGGCCTTCAACTCCTGCAGCACTCTGGGGTAGCGTGGGCTGTCCTGCGCCATCTCGCGCCCTTGCAGTTCCAGAACGAGGCGCGGAATGTCGGCGAGTTCCATGGTGCCCTCAACCTGACTATGCGACGCCAAGATCTGCTCGATCAGGGTGGAGCCGGAACGTGGCAGCCCGACGATGAATATCGGGTCGGGGCTGCCGCAGCCGACACCCCGGTGGGCAGCGAAAAACTCCGCGGTGCAGATCTCCTTTTGCAGGCGGGTGTTGCGCTCGATGGGTTCGGGTCGGTAATTGCTTGCGGATCGCTTTAACGCGTTGCCGCGCTCGTAGTAGCGAAACGACGCTCCATAATCGCCGCGGTCCTCGAATGCTTTGCCCAGCGCGAAACACAGGTGATAGCGGTCGACCTCGGGTGTGGTCTCCGCGGCCTCTTGCACGCGCATCCTGGAAATTTCGTCGTCCGTGAAGCGATACGTTTTGAGATTGGCGAGGCTCCAGTAAGCATCGCCGAAATTCAGCCGCACCGCCGCAGCCTCACGGTAGGCGTCGATGGCTTCGGCCTGGCGTCCCATGGATTTCAGCGAATGCGCAATGGATAAATGCAATTCGCTGGCCGGTATGGCGCCCGGCGCATCGGCCAGCAGCTGCCGATACAGATCGAGCGCCTGTTCGTGTTCGCCGAGTCCGATCTTGGTGGTCGCGTAAGTTGTTCGATAGGCTCGATTGCCGGGATCGCTTTGCAGCAGTATGTCGAGTTGCGCAATGGCCTGCACGTGCTTGTGGCGCCGTAGCAGCGCGATGGCATAGTCGTAGCGCGCTGCCCGGTAATCGGGCGCCAACGTCAACACCCCGTCGAGCAGCAGTTCGGCATCATCGATCACGTCGAGCGTGAGGCCGATCCGTGCCAGCAGGCGCATGCCCTCGATGTGGTCGCCGTGTTTCAGCAGGTAGGCGCGCACGAGGGTTTCCGCCAGAGCCAGATCGCCGTCCGAAAAGAGAGCTGTGGCCGCGACGATCTCGCTCGGCAGCTTTGCCAGCGTTGCCACCTGCGCCTCCGCTACCGCAGCATTCTCGGACTGCCCGGTCATTTCATAGAGAGACTTGAGAGTGCGCCAGCTGGCGGGCAGCGCCGGATTGATCTGGACGGCGGCCATGAAGGCGTCGATGGCCCGCGGCGCGTCGCGCAGCGCGACGAAACAATGGCCACGTTCCTGGTATAGACGGCTGAACTTGGGGTGCAGCTTCTGCAGACGCTCCAGGCTGGCAAGCGCTTCGGGGATTTTCCTGAGGCAGCGCTCGCTTACGGCGATCATGTAGAGCACGTCGCGGTTTTCCGGGACTTCGGCGCTCAAGACCTGCGCTGCGGCGAGTGCGGCGGCGAACCGATTGTTCTCCACCATCACCCGGATGCGCTGCACCTGCGCTTCGACGGGCGATGGAGATGGCGTGGTGGGGGCTGATTGCATGGCGTCCAAAAAAATGGCGGGCAAAGTGCCCGCCATTATCGCTGCATTCGATCAGCGCGTGAAGCCGCCGATCATAAAGCCACGCTATTTGTCAAAACTTGTACGCGAACTTCACGCCAATGACCCTCGGGCGAAGCGCCGTCTCTCCGACGGCGAATTGGGCGACATTCGCGAACAGGCTTGTTTCCTTGTTGAATAGGTTCTGAGCAAACAAATGTGCGCTCCAGGCGTCCTTGGCCACACCCAGCGAGGCATCGTAGGTCGAATAGGCCGGATTCTCAAAATTGAGCAACGTCGTAGTAATAGCCTGTCCCTGTGTGTATGGAGCTTTGCCGGCTTGAGTGTATGAGTGACCCGTATGCTGCCCGCCAATTTGCACGAAGGCATTGTAACTGTTGAAGGTCCAGTCATAGCGCGCGCGCAGATTGAACTGAATGGGCGGCGAGTTTGCGCTGGGCGAGCCCGGCTTTCCGTACAGGTTGACGAGGTCCTGGCAGTTCGTCCCCGTTTTGGAGCATATCAACGTGATTGGTTTGCCGTTCGGATCGAGCAGCGACGGCGAGTTCGTTTGCACGCTCGAATTCCACGAGCCCGCTCCCTGCAGGGTCAATCCGGGGAATACGACAGCGACGACGGAAGTCTCTACGCCTCGGATGCGGAAGTTCTGCCCGTTGGCGCCAAAGGCGAGATTGCCCGTTGCACCCGGGTTGAAGAAGGGAACCTGTACGTTGTCCCAGTTCTCCTGATACACGGCCCCGTTCCATTGCAATCTGTGATCCAAGAATTCGCTCTTCCAGCCAAATTCGTAGTTCGTCAACTGGTCGGATTGATACGAGATTGGAATCGCGAACTGATTCTTACCGTCCGGTCCAGGGATGTAACTGGCAGTGGTGGTTCCATTGCGGTTGAAACCGCCGGGACGAAATCCTTGCGAATACGTAAAGTAGGCCAGAACGTCTGGAGTGACATGCCAAGTGAGATTGGCTCGGCTCTTGGTGCCGGATTCCGTGTTGCGGAGGTTTTTGGCATTGAGGTTGCTGGCCGAGTTGGTGCAGCCGCCCGGTTGCGCGCCCTGTTCGAAGCAGTAGAAGCTTCCCGTCACACTGCCGGTGAAAGAATTTTGAAAACGGAAATGGCGGGTGCCTCCCGTGATCGTCAAAACCTTCGGAATGATGTCGAAGTCGACCGAGATGAATTCGGCGAGCTGCTTCACCTCACGCTGAGTGTCTTCGAAGAACGCCGTGTTGTCGTTCCGCACCCCGGGATTTTCCGTGGTCGCGCCGCCCGTCGCCGTGCCGACGTCCGACAAACATCCGGTGTTCCCGGGTCCGGGTGTACCGGGCACTCCTCCCGTGCAAGCGGGAATAGTCTTGTACAACCAGTCAGTCTGGTCGAATAACTTGTTCGACTCGTAGAACACGCCGACGATGCCGCGCAGCCGCCAATCGTCCGGGGTGCTCAGGCGGAATTCATTGCTCAGGTGCTGGTTGCGCTCGGTTTCTCGCCAGGTCGAACTCGGCGAGTAGCATTTCGACGTCAGGTTCGGGTCTCCGTAGCCGGGCGGGTTCGGATTGGCGACAGCGTAGCCGGTTCCCGGACCGTAGCACTGGTAATAGTCGGCAAACACACCGCGCGCGTAGTTAGTGTAGTCGGCCACCTGGTCGACGTGGCGCACCAGATAACCGCCGGTGTAAACGGCCTTCAAGTCGCCAAATTTGCCGTTGACCGTCCAAGCCGTATTTTCGAACTTATCCTTGTCGTAGGAATTGTTGAATAGCGTCACTTCGAGCGGATTCAGCTTCGCTCCATCAGAAGAGTAGGGCATCTGATAGAACACGCCCTGCGCGTCCATGTTTTGGTACGACTGCGTCACCAATACGTTCCAATCGTCGTTGATTTGATAGAGCGCTTCGAGCCGTGCGCCCGTGTAGGTGACCGGATTGATGGCGCGCCCGGCGATGGCGTTGTTGTTGATCACCGGAGCGTCCGGAGGGACACCGCCGCCCGCGTAGTGTGCATAACCGCGCTGAATGCCGACGTCGGTGTTCTTGCGTGTAAAGGTGCCCGCAACGTTGTCGATGTAGCCGCCGCGCCGGTCGTTATAAATCACGGCGCGCACCGCTAACGTGTCGCTGATGAGCGGTACATTGAGCACCGCCGTCAGGTCGCTGTTCGGATCGCCGTGGGCCGTGACGCCATAACCGGCCTCCACATTCCCCTCGGTCACGTTCAGCTTGGGTTTGTTGGTGATGTAGCGGACCACGCCGGCTTGCGCACCGGCGCCGAACAGCGTGCCCTGCGGGCCTTCGAGAACTTCGATACGTTCGAGGTCAGCCGCGTAGATGTCCAGGTTGCGAGCCGGCAGCTGACCGGATTGCTCATCGAGGTAGATGGCGACGTTCGGGAACCCGCCGATGGTGCCGCTCGATTGACTGCCTGCGTTACCCACGCTCAATCCGCGCATGTAAATATTGCCCTGACCCGGACCGTTGCTCGACAGAGATACATTGGGCAAGTAGCGCACAAAATCGTCAAAAGTGGTGACGCTGAGCTGCGTCAGCGTCTCGGCGGTGAGCGCCTGGATCGAAATGGGCACGTTCTGAATGTTTTCCGAACGCCGCTGCGCAGTCACGGTGATTTCTTGAATGCTATCGGACGCTTCAGTGTCGGTGGCAGCTGCCGCGTGGATGAAACCCGCGGGGGCCCCGCTCAAAATGGCGGCAATCGCATAGGACAACTTCGGATTTGAGTTCATGCTTCCATCCCTTCGCTAAATTATCTGAATCGGCGAAATGCCATCATCTGTGTGATTGAGCCGGAGAATAGCATCGCGGGCGCAATGCGATAGCGCTATTTTGTTGTGAGTTCGCATCGGTCGTATGCTGATTTTAGATTTAGCCATGCGGAAATTCGATCACCACGCACCCCAGCCTGCTGCCAGCAGCACCCGCTGCGTCATGTGGACACCTGGGTGGGTAAGGGTTTCGATGCAGAAGATGCGGTTAACCCGCTTCCTACAATACGCGGTGCTTAAGGGCCGGCGACAATTTGTCAGAGCGTCAGCGCGGACCCGTACCGCCGGCGGAACGGAAAGTGCATATGATATATGTAGGAAAAACATGTCTTTGCAACGTCTGCATCATGTGGTATCTCCGGTCGACTCGCCGGCGGCACTTGCGCAGGTGGTTCCAGAACAGTCGGGCACTCATGGCCCCCTGAAGTCTGCCGGGCACGCGCGTGGCCAGCGCGCCACCGAAGCCGAGTTTGTCGTGCTCGGCTCCAGCTCGAGTGCAGGCTGGTACAGTATCGACTATCGATGCAAATCCCCGCTGCGCAAAGGTTGGTCAATGCGTCGCGATCAGCTGTTGCGCGGACCCAACGAAAACACGCGGGGCGGGTGCGCTATGGGTCATCTGGTCCCAAGCGCGCGGGAAATCCAGGAGCGCGCAGCGAAGTTCCGACGGAATCCTCGAGCAATTTAACGATCATCGACGACCAGGCCGCGCCGCCATACTTGGCCCGGCCCTCGATAAAGGTCTGCTCCATGACCCCGGCAAGTTTCAGCGGTACGCCGAAGCGGCGCCCGAATTCGAGCGCAAAGCCGGCGTCCTTGCAGGCCAGATCCATGGTGAAGCCGATGTCGTAGCTGCCATTGAGAATCACCTGGCTCTCGGTCTCGTGCACGAAGCTATTGCCCGAGCTTGCGGCAATGGCCTCGAAGGCCGAGCGAAGGTCGACTCCCGCCTTGGCGCAGAGCATGAGTGCCTCGCCCGCGGCGATGAGGTGAATGAAGGCCAGCATATTGGTCACCACCTTGGTGACCGCGGCCTGCTCGATGCCACCCATATAAATGACCCGGCCTCCCATGGCCTTGAGCGCGGGCTCATGCAGGGCAAAAGCGTCCTTCGGTCCGCCGACCAGCACAGTGATGTCGCCGGCTTCCGCCCTGTGTACGCCCCCGGTGACGGGGCAGGCCAGGGTGGCGATTCCCTGTTCCCCTGCACGAGCGGCCAGCGCCTCGACTTCCTCGAAATCATTGGTGCTCATTTCCACCCAGGTGCCGCCGTGGCGCATGCGTGGCAATGCCTGGTCCATAACCGCCCGGGTGGCGGCCGGGGAGGGCAGGCAGGTGATCAGGCAGTCGCAGGTGGCGGCCAGCGCCCCGATGGAATCCGACCAGGTTGCGCCCGCGGCCAGCACCGCTTCGGCGGCGACGGCATTCAAATCGTACACCCCCACTTCAAAGCCGCCGCGCCGCAAATTGACGGCCAGATGTCTGCCCAGATTCCCTAGTCCGATAAATCCGTAATTCAATTTCATTCCATTACCCCAGGGGGTGATCGATCATTTCCAAGTGCAGGGGGCTCTCCCCGACATAGGCATGGGCGCGCGCCACGTCCTCATTGAGTTCGATCCCGAGGCCCGGCGCGGTGGGAGGAATGACGTAGCCCTGTTCCCAACGAATCGGAGCATGCAACAGCTTCGCGTGAATGCCGCCCCACTGCTGAATGCTTTCGAGAATCAAGAAATTCGGCGAGCAGGCGGCGATTTGAATATTGGCCGCTCCCACCACCGGGCCGCAGTACAGATGCGGCGCGATTTGCGCATAGTGCACCTCGGCCAGCGCCGCTATTTTCTTTGCCTCCAGCAAGCCGCCGACCCGGCCCAAGTTCATTTGAATGATGTTCGCGGCGCCGCTCGCCAATACCCGCGCGAATTCGTACTTGGTGGTCAGTCGTTCGCCGGTGGCGATGGGAATGCTGGTGCCGCGCGCCACGAGGGCCATCTGCTCCGGCATCTCCGGCGGCACCGGCTCCTCGAACCACAAGGGATCGTAGGGCTCGAGCTGCTTCGCCAGACGAATGGCGCCTGACGTCGTGAATTGTCCGTGAGTTCCCAGCAAGAGGTCCGCTTTGCGGCCCACGGCTTCGCGCACCAGACGTACCAGACGCACTGTGCGTTCCAGCGCTTCCTGGGTGGGTTGGCGCGGGTCATAGGCGGAGAAGCCGCCGGTGGGATCGAATTTCAGTCCCGTGAATCCTTGCGCCACATACTCCGCCGCGCGCACGGCCGAACGCTCGGCATCATGGTAGAACTCGTCCCCCTCTCCTTCAGCGGGATACAAATAGGTGTAGCTGCGCAGGCGTTCGTTGACCTTGCCACCCATGAGATTATAGATGGGCTGCTCCACGGCCTTGCCGATGATGTCCCAGCACGCCATTTCCAAGCCGCTGATGACGCCCAGCAGTGAGATGTCCGGACGCTGGCTGAAACCCGAGCCATAGCTCTCGCGCCACAGCGACTCGATTTGAAAGGGATCGCGCCCCGCGAAGCGCCGCGTAAACAAATCCTCGATCATCTTGCCCACGACCTTCGGGCCGAAGGTGGCGGCATACACCTCGCCGACCCCCTCGACGCCGCAGGCGGTCCTGAGCTTTAGGAACACGAAGTAGCGGCCGCCGAAACTCGGCGGCGGGTTGCTCACGAGAAACACTTTGACGCTGTCAAGCTTCATACACCCCTTCCTAGGATTCTCATCCCTTCAAGATAAAATCAGCGGCCTTTTGCGCCACCATCACGGTCGGCGCGTTGGTGTTTGCCGAGGTCACCGTGGGAAATACCGACGCATCGACGACGCGCAGGCCCGTGACGCCATGCACCCGCAGCGAGGCGTCGACCACGGACTCGCCCATCGTGCTGCCCATGCGGCAGGTACCGACCGGGTGGTACACCGTGCTGGCGCGCGCGCGAAAATCTGCAATCAGTTCCTCCGACCCCATGGTTGTGAGATCGGGCACGATCGGTTCGCGTATCAGGGTCTTGATGGCGCGCGTGCGAGCGATGGCCTGCAGCAGGCGTCCCCCGTGCACTACGTCGCCGACATCCTTGTCGGTGGACAAGTAATTGGTTGCGATAGTTGGCGGGCGGCGGAAGTCCGCGCTCGCGATGTCGATGCGCCCGACGCTGGTCGGTCGGGTGGGCTGAAAGCACAAATAGAACCCTGGAAACGCGTCGAGTTCGATGCGCGTGCGGGCGGCGTCACCCACGCCGTAGGTCACCGGGTTGAAATACAGTTGTACATCCGGCCGCGGGCTTTGCGGATCGGCGTGCGCGAACCCGCCGAACTGATTGACGCTCAACGCCAGCGGTCCGCGCCGCGCAATGATGTAGCGCAGGCCGGCACGCAACTTGCCCATGACGGAGTGAAGTTCATTGTTGAGGGTTGGCTGCGTGGCCTTGAAGGAATACACCACGGCCAGGTGATCTTGCAGATGCCCGCCGACCGCGGCGTTGTCGAGCAGCGGCGTGATGCCGGCCGCCTGCAAGGTCGCCGAGGGTCCGATCCCTGACAGTTGCAACAATTGCGGTGAATTGACGGCGCCTCCGCAGAGTATGACTTCGCGAGTGGCGGTGGCGAAGCGCGGCGAGTCGTCTTTAACATAGTCCACTCCGACCGCACGGCGCTGCTCGAAGCGAATCCTGCTGACCCAGGCATGAGTCTCGAGGCGAACATTGCCGCGCCGTAGTGCGGGCCTCAAGAATGCGTCGGCGGCTGAGCGGCGCATGCCGTTGCGAATGGTCACTTGATAGCAGCCGAAGCCTTCCGGATGAGGTCCATTGAAATCGTCCGTTTGCGCCAGCCCCAATTCGGTGGCCGCGTCCATCCAGTTGCGCCGCATCGGGTGCAGCAAGGGCGTGACGTCCTTGACGTCGAGCGGTCCCGCGCCGCTGATGCGACCGGCGGCATCCACACGGCGTTCCGATTTTTCAAAGTATGGCCGCACATCGTCCCAACCCCAGCCAACATTTCCCATGTCACGCCAGTCGTCGAAATCCGCCGGCATGCCGCGGCAGTAGACCAGCGCATTGATGGAACTCGAGCCGCCGATCACGCGGCCGCGCGGCCAGTAGATGCTGCGCCCGTTGAGGCCGGGATTCGGCGCAGTCTGGTATTTCCAATTCACCGCCGGGTCGGCAAAGGTGCGGCCGTAACCGATCGGCGTCTTGATCCAAAACCGACGGTCGGTGCCGCCGGCTTCGAGAACCAAAACCTTGTCGCGACCGCCGGCGGAGAGGCGATCGGCGAGCACGCAGCCAGCGGTTCCTGCACCGACGATAATGTAGTCAAAGGTTTCCACCGTTTGGAGCTTAGTCTTTAGATGCGGCCGCGCTATGCCATTTCGCGATTCACCCATGTCATTATTCGAACAAGCCGCGACCTCGCCGCCCAACCGCAAAGGCCTTCCACCCAAACGTGTACGCCTCCCACCCAAACGCATACGCCCCGTCGCGGAACTGTGCTGAACCCTGTATGGTGCGGTTGGCATGAGCACTACAGCCTTTGACCTGCCGCAAAGCCGGGCGCCGTCGTCGATCGAGCGCTGGTATGTCCTCATCCTCACCTGTTTGATCTACGCCATCAACATTGCCGATCGCTATGTCGTCTCGACGGTGCTCGAGCCCATCCGATTGGAACTGAAATTGACCGACAGCGGCGTGGCGTGGCTCACCGGCGCTCCTCTTGCGATTTTCTATGTGACATTCGGCATTCTGATTTCCTGGTTCGCCGATCGCGCCAATCGGCGCAATATCCTGGCGGCTTCGCTGATCATTTGGTCGGCGTTCACTGCGCTGTGCGGCTTGTCGCGAAATTATTGGGAATTCCTCTTGGGACGTATCGGGGTAGGGGCGGGCGAGGCCGGCGGCACACCTCCGTCCACGGCCATCGTGTCGGACTGTTTTCCGCCCGACCGCCGGCCCATGGCGATGACGGTGCTGGCGCTGGGCGCACCGATCGGCGCCTGGCTGGGTGCGAATATGGCTGGCGCCGTGGCTCATGCTTACAACTGGCGCGCCGCATTCTTGGTGCTCGGTGTGCCCGGCCTCATCGTCGGTGTCATTGTCTACTTTACCGTGCGTGAACCGCAGCGCGGCCGACTGGACGCCATCGTCGACGAATTGAAGCCGTCCCTCGCCGAATCCATGCGCTTCCTGTGGAAGCAGAAGGCGGCCTATCACGTGGTCATGGGCGGGGGAGTGTGTGCCCTGTGGGGCTGGGGCCTGATCTACTGGACCCCGACCTTCCTGCAGCGGGCTTACAATTTGGACGTGGGCCAGGCGGGCGCGGTCACCGGAAATATTCATCTGGTGGGCGGATCGCTCGCCACCGTGGGCACGGCCTGGCTGCTGTCGCGGCCCTCCATGGCAGACCCGCGCCGCGTGGTCTGGCTGCTGGCCGCCGGCATCGGCTTGACGACCATCCCGTCGTTCATCGCTTATTGGACGCACTCCCTGTGGGTGTGCAAACTGATGTTCAGTATCTTTATCCCCGCCATCTATTTCTATATCGGCCCGTGCTTCGGTCTGCTGAACAATCTGGCGCCCTGCCACATGCGGAATATGTTCATTGCGGTGTCGCTGCTGGTCGCCAACGTCTTCAATTTGATCGTTGCGCCCTGGATCGTGGGCGCGTTGAGCGACTGGTTCGCCGGCACGCACGCGACGGATGCGGCATCGCTGCGCCTCGCCTTGTTGTGTCTCGCGCCCACGGGATTTTGGGCGGCATATCATTTGTACTTGGCGTCGCGCACCATCATCGAAGATCAGAAACGCGCCATTGGCTACACCTCCGGTTGGGCTCCTTGATGGGCAAGACTACGATCGATCGGCGTTGGCTGCCGCTGAACGCCTTGCGTGCCTTCGAAGGCGTCGCCAAGCATTCGAGTTTCACCGCCGCCGCGAACTCGCTTCTGATCTCGCAAAGCGCCTTGTCGCGCCATGTCATCGCGCTGGAAAAATTGATCGGCGTGCAGTTGTTCGAGCGCAAGCCGCATGCTCTGGTTCTGACCAAGGCAGGGCAGCATCTGTTGCCCGCAGTTATGAAATCCTTCGACCGGCTGGAATATGCGCTGGATGACATCCGCAATGACGGCTCTACCACGCTGCGAACGCTGCGCGTGCAGATGCCGCCGAGTTTTGCCGTGCACTTGGCCGTGCCCATCCTGCGCGACTTCCGGCGCGCGGCCGCCGAAGTGGAGATTGATCTGGTGAGTCCCTACGGAGTGGGACCGCCGCCTAGCGATGTCGATGTGGCCGTGGTGTATTCCAAGCCGACGGTCACCGATCTGGTGACGGATTTGTTGTGGCCGGTGCGGCTCAGCCTGCTGTGCCATCCGAGCGTTGCGGCGCGCCTGGGCGAGAAGACGTTGGCTGAGTTCATTGAGGCCAATGAACTGGTGCACGTGCGCATTTCCGATCAGCCGCGGCATCATCTGTGGACGCAATTTGCGCGTCAGCAGAACTTGAGCATGTTGAACATCGAACGCGGGCTGGTGTTCGATACGGCGGTGCTGGCGGTGCAGTATGCGCTGAGCGGCGAGGGCATCGCTTTGGTCGATAATTATTTGTTCGGCGACTACATTCGCACCGGCCGTCTGGTGCGGCCCTTCGACGTCAGTCTCGACGACGGCTATGGCTATTACTTGATCACTCATCCGGAAGCGCTGAGCGACACCGCCGTGGCGCTGTTCCGCTCGTGGCTGATCGAGCGCTTCGGCACCGGCGCCGCCGCCGCGCAGTCCAATCTGCACCTGGCAGTTTCGAATGAGTGAGCTTGCCGGTGGGCGCGGTGCCGCGCCTGAACTGTCGTTCCTTTCTAAATCACAACGATGAATCTGGAGCATGTATGAAGAGCCACGCGAAAGTAGTGGTCATCGGCGGAGGCGTGGTCGGCGCCAGCGTTCTGTACCATCTGACCAAGGTTGGTTGGAAGGATGTGCTGCTGATCGAACGGGCTGAATTGACGTCGGGTTCGACCTGGCACGCGGCGGGGGGAATGCATACGGTCAACGGCGACCCCAATGTCGCCAAACTGCAGCAGTACACCATCGAGCTGTATAAGGAGATCGAGAAGATCTCCGGCCAGTCCTGCGGAGTGCACATCACCGGCGGCATCATGCTGGCGGGCACCCGCGAACGGCTCGATTGGCTGAAAATGGCCAAGGCGCGCGGCCGCTATCTCGGCATGGATCTGGAGATCATTTCCGTCGACGAGGCGGCGAAGCTGTTTCCGTTGATGGACAAGAAGCATTTCAAGGGCGCGATGTACGATCCCATCGAAGGTCACGTCGATCCCTACGGTGTTACCCACGCCTATGCAAAGTCCGCGCAGATCGGCGGCGCCGATATCGTGCGCCACACTCGCGTCACCGATCTGAAGGCGTGCGCCGACGGCACCTGGGATGTGATCACCGATCACGGCAACGTGCATGCCGAACATGTGGTGAATGCCGGCGGCCTGTGGGCGCGCGAGGTGGGGCGCATGGTGGGCCTCGAACTGCCCATCCTGGCCATGGAACATCAATATCTCATCACGGGCGACATGCAGGAACTCGCCGGAAAGAAGGAACAATTGCACTGCATCGACTTCGAAGGTGAAATCTATATTCGCCAGGAGCGAGGCGGCATGCTCATGGGTACCTACGAGCGTGCCGGAGTTCCCTGGTCGCCGGTGACCACACCCTGGGATTTCGGTCAGGATCTGCTGCCGAACGACCTAGAGCGCATCGCTCCTAGCTTGGAAGTGGGGTTTGCGCATTTCCCGGCTCTCGAAGGCGCCGGAATCAAAAAAGTGGTGAACGGGCCGTTCACTTTTGCGCCCGACGGCAACCCGCTGGTGGGGCCGATCCGCGGCCTGAAGAATTTCTGGGTGGCCTGCGGTGTGATGGCGGGTTTCAGTCAGGGCGGCGGCGTAGGCCTCGCGCTCTCGCGCTGGATGGTAGAAGGAGATCCCGGCGCCGATATCTGGGGCATGGACGTGGCTCGCTACGGCGACTGGACGACGTTGGCCTATACGAATGCCAAAGTGCGCGAGAATTATTCGCGCCGCTTCAGCATCCGCTTTCCGAACGAGGAATTGCCGGCCGCGCGGCCGCTGCGCACCACGCCGATATACGAAAAACTGCAGGCGGAGCATGCGGTGTTCGGCGATTACTGCGGCCTGGAGCATCCGCTTTGGTTCGCGCCGACGGCCAAAGAAGCTGTGGACCACATCAGCTTCCGCCGCTCCAATGCGCATCCGCACGTGGGCGCGGAATGCAAGGCCGTGCAGAACTCCGTTGGCCTTTTGGAGATTTCGAATTACGGCAAGTTCGACATTCGCGGGCCGGGTGCGGTCGAGTGGTTGTCGCACATGATGGCGAACCGCGTACCGGCGGTCGGGCGCATTACGCTGACGCCGATGCTGAACGAACGCGGCAAGCTGATCGGCGATTTCACCATGTGCCGGGTCTCCGCCGAGCACATTTTCCTCGTAGGCACCTATGCGGCAGAAACCTATTACCTGCGCTGGTTCGAGCGGCACATGCCGCCTACCGGGGTGTCGGTGCGGCCGTGCGCCATGGAATATGTCGGGCTGTCGGTGGCGGGACCGAACTCGCGCGCGCTGTTGCAGTCCCTGGTAGGCGACGATTTGTCCACTGCCGCCTTTCCCTTCATGTCGTTCCGGCGCATGGAAATCGGCATGGTGCCGGGCTACGTCGGTCGAGTGTCCTTCACCGGCGACTTAGGATACGAGATCTGGGTGACCACCGACTATCAACGCGCGCTCTATGATTCGCTAGTCAACGCGGGGCGCGACTTTGGGCTCAAGCTGTTCGGCGGACGGGCGCTGAATGCCATGCGCATCGAAAAGAGTTTCGGCAGCTGGGCTCGGGAGTACCGTCCCATCTACGGCCCCTTCGAAGCCGGCCTCGACCGGTTCGTAGATCTCAAGAAGAGCGAGTTTATCGGCCGCACTGCGGCCGCAGAGGAGAAGGAGAACGGCGGCGCACTGCGGCTCGCAACCTTCAAAGTCGACGCCACCGACGCCGATGCCATCGGCGATGAGCCCATCTGGCACGACGGCAAGACCGTGGGCTGGGTCACCTCCGGCGCCTTCGGTCATCGGGTCGGGCACTCTCTGGCATTGGGTTATGTGCCGGCAGCATTGGCCAAGGCCGATGCGGGATTTGAAATCGAGATCATCGGCGAGCGCCACAAGGCGCAGCGCGTGGCCGGCGCCGCCTTCGACGCGAACGGGCATTTGATGCGACAATAGCGCCAGGAGAGGGCGCATGCAAAGTACACCCGACATCGATACCGGCTACAACGGGCTGACCGACAATACGGCAGGGTTGGCGGCGGATGCCTATTACGACCCGCGGCAGTACGAGAGAGAGCTGCAGCGCATCTGGTACCGCAACTGGGTATACGTCGGCCGCTCCAGCGACCTGGCCCGCCATCGAGCATTCCGGACATTTGAATTGGGTGACCAGAAGATTCTCCTGGTGCGCGACGATCAGGGGACTCTGCAGGGATTCCACAACACCTGCCGGCATCGCGGCGCGGCCCTGTGCCGAGAGTCCGAAGGATTGTTGCGCGCCGGCACCATCATCTGTCCCTACCACGCCTGGGTATATAACCTGCAGGGGGATTTGCTGAGGACCTCGTCCAAGCATCATGCCAGTGGTTTCGATGTGGCTGACTATCCGCTGTACAAGGTGAGCGTCCGTGAGTGGAACGGTTTCATTTTCGTGGCGCTGACCGACAGCCCGCCGCCGTTCGAGAAGATTTTCGATCTGCCGTTGGATAGGCTCGATGCCTGGCCTCTCGAGGAACTGGTGGTCGGCCATGTGCTGCAGAAAACCATCCAGGCGAATTGGAAGATTTTCTGGGAAAACTATAACGAATGCCTGCATTGCCCCGGAGTGCATCCACAGTTGTCGCAGCTGGTGCCGATCTACGGCCGCGGATTGCTGGAAGAGCGGGACGATCCGCAGTGGCGCACCCATGCCGCGGAGGCGGATCCCAAGTTCAAGGGTGGCTTGCGCAGCGGCGCTGCCACCTGGTCCTTGGACGGCAGGCTCACGGGCATTCCGTTCCCCGGTCTTTCGGACGCGGATCGTGAGGCGGGCCATATCTACATGACGAGCTTGCCGTCGGTATTTCTGGTCGGCCACATCGATTACGTGCGCGTGGTTCGTCTGATGCCTTTGGGTCCGGAACGTACCGAACTGCGCGTCGAATATTTGTTCTCGCCGCAGACTCTGGCCGATCCGAAGTTCGATATGCGCAATGTGGTGGATTTCACCAACACCGTCATGACCGAGGACGCCCAGGTGTGCGAGCTCAACCAACGCGGGCTGCGTGCGGGTCCGCATGTGCGCGGCGTGGTCATGCCGGAGGAATATGTCATTCGACAATTCCATGAGTGGCTGCGCGCTGAGCTGGCGCGCGTTTAGAGCCCGCGTTGCGGCCGTCGGCGCGGCCGCAGCGGCGGTCGTGATCGCAACAATGTCGCTCTGTGCCGCAGGCTGCGGCGGACGGCATCCAACGGCGCCCGCCGGCGAAGCGCCGATACTGCATATCTATAACTGGGCCGACTATATCGGCCATGACACCATCGCCGAGTTCGAACGCCAGACCCACATCAAGGTCATCTACGGGCTTTACGATTCTAATGATACGCTGGAAGCGAAAATGCTGGCCGGCAGCTCGGGCTACGACATCGTCAGCACCACCACGGGATTCTACGGCCGGCAGATCAAGGCGGGCGCCTACGAGCCACTGGATAAATCCAAGCTGCCTAACTGGAAGAATCTCGACCCGGCGGTGCTCGCCGTACAGTCGCGAGCGGATCCCGGCAATCGCTATGCAGTCCCCTATCTGCATGCCATGAATGGCTTCGTGTACAACGTCGATAAGGTGAAGGCGCACATGCCGAACGCGCCCACCGACAGCCTGGCCATGTTATTTGATCCTAAGGTGATCGCTCACTTCGCGGACTGCGGTGTGACGTTCTTGGATTCGTCGGAAGATGTCATTCAGCTGGCGCTTGCTTACCTGCACAAAGATCCGAATTCACGCAACGTGGAGGATTTGCGGGCTGCCGAGCAGGTGGTAATGGCGGTGCGGCCCTATATCCGCACCTTCGATTCGAACGACTATTGGCATCAATTGGCCTCCGGAGAGGTGTGCCTGTCCATCGCCTGGTCCAGCGATTACTCGGTGGCACAGGCGCGAGCGCGCGAGGACGGCACGGGCGCGCATTTGGCGTTCACCTTGCCCAAGGAGGGCTCGAACATTACCTACAACGCCTTTCTGATTCCCGCCTCGGCGCCGCATCCGCAAGCCGCGCACAAATTCCTGAATTTCATTCTCGAGCCTAAGGTCATTGCCGCCATCACCAACGACATTCACTACGGCAACGACAATCTGGCGGCGCGGCCCTTCGTCGGCAGGAACCTACTCGACGACGCAGCAGTGTATCCGCCGCCCGAGGTGCGGGCGCACCTATACCTGCCCGCGGAGCTGGGCCAGGACTACGACCGGTTGCGCACGCGGGTGTGGACGCATATCAAAACCGGTCAATAATTGGGGAAATTGGCTGGATTTGGCGGATGCCGGCACCCACACTTAGATTGATGGAGGCTCCCTCGTGGAGTATTATTTGTACTGTTTTCAGTACCAATGGAATTACGATGAATTCGCTCACAGCGGCTGAAATTAAGCGCCGTGGAATGGCCGCCATTGAGGATGGGCTGCGTAAGGGGCCCGTCCATTTAATAAAGCGCAATAAGGCTTCCGCGGTGGTCGTGTCTGCGAAGGACTATGCGCGCCTTTCTGGGGGAAAGCGTACTGCACCGAAAGTAGTTTCCCTCAACGCGCGAGTGCTGCACTGATCTGATAGATATCGCCCCTCTCCAGGACTTGCTTGGACCGCCGTGTTTGGCGAAGCGCAATATCACCCGGCCGAGTTATTGCGGGTGTTCGATTTGATGCCGGTGGCGCCGACAATCAACGACGTCCCAGTGCAACCACTCGCTTCTAAATTTCCACGTAATGTCAAGTCCGCGGGAACCAATCTGTGGACACACCTTGCGGTCGCAAGTAGCTGAAAATGCGCGATTTTGTGAAGTGCAACATGGTTTGCTTTGCCCTGGAAATGTACAGTTCCGCCCCCATAACGGACGTGGGCCGGCGGGACCGCCCGGCGGTCGGTGATTCGAGTAATTTGAGGAGTGGAATATGCTTGGAGTGGTAGCCCGTTGGGGCCATAACACCTTGTTAATCGCGTTGGCGCTGATGACATGCGTGATCTTTGTTGGATTGTTCAGATAAGCGATTGAGGCGGGGCCACGCGCCAGCGCGTGAGCCCTTCGTTTAAGGGGCAACCATCGGCGCGCCTTCAATGTCAACGGTACTGAGGTGCTTGGATTTCCACAGCACCAAGCTGTAGTAGCACACGTAGTAGCCGACCAGCACAAAGAATATCCCGAGGGTGAGCGGACTGCGCACCATCGCGGCCGGTATCAGACCCTGTGACGGGAACGCTGCGTTCGCAACCGGCGCGAGCACGGCTGCGTGAATGGGGTCCGCCCCGGTATGATATCCCGCGTAGACTTGGATAAACCTAAACACCAGCCGGCCCAGAAACAACAGGGACACGGCGATGCCCGTGTAGGCGTGCGGCACGTAGTGCAGGCGCCCTTGGTACATTTGAAAGCGAGTGAGCGCCGCGCCCCACAGCGCCAGTCCGATCCCGAGCGTCGCACCGACCAGCTCGGCGCTCAAGAATGGCATCGATCGCAACGCCATCGGCAGCAAGGAACAACCGATCACGGTGAGCAGCACGATCCTTACGATCATGCGTTTCGGCTGGAGCAGTTGGCGTCCGAAGTTGCGGCGGAACCGACGGTAGAGGGCAAACACTACCAGGATCGCCAGTAAGAATGGCCCGATTTGTGAAAAGTCCCAGCGCATTTCCCCGATAATACACCAGGGATGAGCACGGAAACCTCAAGTGGAAGGGCACGCAGCGAACTCACGCGCGGTGTGGGTCCCTGGGCGGCAATGGCCGTCAACGTTGCCAACATGATCGGCACCGGCGTGTTTCTCAAAAGCCGCGTCATGACCTGTAATGTGGGCGGCGCCGATACTGTGCTGGTGGTGTGGCTTGCCGCCGGGCTCCTGTCGCTTGCCGGCACCTTCGCGTATGCAGAGATAGCAGCCATGATGCCGGAGGCGGGCGGCGACTACGTCTACCTGCGCCGCGCCTACGGACGCCTGGTGGGTTTTCTCTACGGCTGGATGGCGTTCACCGTCGCGCGCGCCGGTTCGCAGGCCGCGCTTGCGGTCGGCCTTGCGATATTCATGAACGTGGCCATGGGCGGCACTCTTGAACACTGGCAAGTCGGGGCGCGCGCAATGGGCCTGCACTTTTCATTGAGTGGCTTGAGTCTCGTCGCTCTGTCAGCCATTTGGATTGTAGCGCTGATCAACTGTGCCTCGGTGGCGGCCGGGGGGCGCATGGCGCTGATACTGACGTTGGCCAAAGTAGGGCTGGTGCTCTGCGTCGGCATCGGCGCCTTCCTGTTTGCTGCCGGCGATTGGAGCCATTTTTCGGGGTCTGGATTCGCCGGCACCTGCGAGGGCGTGGCGGACAGCGCGCGGGGCGGCGTTGCCGGCTTCGGTGCCGCCATGCTGGGCGCTCTATGGGCCTATGACGGCTGGCAAAATGTCGCGCCGCTCGCCGGCGAAATCAGAGATCCGCAGCGCAATCTGCCGCGCGCCTTCGTCGGCGGCACGCTGGTGGTGGCCGCCTTGTACTTGTTCGTCAACGTCGCATATTTCTACGCGCTGACGCCGGTTGAGATCGCGAGCGTGCCGGCGAGCTCGTCGGTGGCCACCGAAGTTCTAAAGAAATTTCTGGGGCCGCTGGCCGTGTCCATGACCGCGGTCGCCCTGGTGGTCTCCTCATTCGGTGCGCTCCATGCCAGTGTTCTGGCCAACTCGCGCATCCCTTTCGCAATGGCTCGCGACGGACTGTTCTTCCGCAGCCTGGTGCGCTTGTCGCCGCGCTCCAATGTTCCGGTTCGGGCCATATTGGCGCAGGCCGCCTGGGCCAGCGTGCTCGCGCTGTCCGGCTCCTACGATGCGCTCACGGATTCGGTGATCTTTGCTTCCTGGCTGTTCTACGGAATGGTTACCGCGTCCTTGTTCGTGTTTAGAAAAACCATGCCTAACGTGCCGCGTCCGTACCATGCGTTCGGCTATCCCGTGATTCCCATGATCTTCGTCCTGGTGACGGCGGCCCTGTTGATCAACACCTTCGTGGCCGCCCCGAGCGAAGCGCTGCGAGGCGTCGCGCTGCTGGCCGCCGGCTTGCCGTTTTATTGGTATTGGTCAAGCCGCGCAGGTTGAATGCGTGCTAGGTTTGCACGTCAATACTCATCCAGGAATTCGCAATGAAGCGATTGGCCACCTTGGCGTTGGCGAGCGGGCTGCTGGCCTCGCCCTTGTATGCCGCCTTGAAGCCGGGTGCTCAGGCACCGGACTTTACCACCCAAGCGACTCTCGGCGGCAAGCCGTTCAAATTCGTCTTGGCCGACGCGCTTAAGGCAGGGCCCGTGGTGCTGTATTTTTATCCGGCTGCGTTTTCTCACGGTTGCACCATAGAGGCACATGAGTTCGCCGAGGCTACGGATAAGTTCAAGTCCATGGGTGCCACCGTGATCGGCGTATCGCGCGATGATATCGAGACGCTCAACAAGTTTTCGGTGAGCGAATGCCGCAATAAATTCGCGGTTGCCTCCGATGCCGATCAGAAGATCACCAAGGCCTACGATGCCTCCCTGTTCTTTACTTCGTATTCAGACCGCACCTCATATGTGATCGCGCCGAACGGCACCATCATCTATGCCTACTCGGCACTGAATCCCGACAAGCATGTGCAGAACACCATGGCGGCAGTAGCCACATGGCAGGCGGAGCACAAGAAAGGCTCCGATTGACGGCGATCCTACGCTATTAAGTGATCGTGGCGGCAGGCGCGACCGCTTTTCCCAGAAAGCTACTACCCGTTAACTCGCGCGCTACGAGGCCGCGATTCAAGTCCAGGCCGGACATCCGCCATTCATGCACCGGCAATGGCACGGGACGCAACAAGCGCTCGTAGTAATGCG
This sequence comes from Gammaproteobacteria bacterium, assembly GCA_040004115.1. Classification (GTDB taxonomy): domain Bacteria; phylum Pseudomonadota; class Gammaproteobacteria; order Steroidobacterales; family Steroidobacteraceae; genus Bog-1198. Next base: position 46,174 of record JBDUBO010000009.1, read on the forward strand.
TGGGCCAGCTTATGCCCTCGAGAGTCGTGAAGCGGCCGATGTCCACTTCGGCTATGGCGCCGCGTGTCGACTCCAAGCCGTTGAGGGTGAAGCGTACTCGTCGCATTAAATGGCTTTCTCGGTCGATAAAAAGCATCAGGTCATCAACAGCGGCGAATCCCATTCCCGGCCGCAGGCGAATTCGCAATGGGTCGCATTCATATGCACTGTCGTCGACCGTGATGCGTCGTAGGCCTCCGAGCTCAGCGCCAACCATGCGTTCCATGAACCCATGCGACGACAGCAACATCGGTCCCAGCAAGAACAGCAGGTAGCTGTCGGCAACCAATGCCGCCGCATCGCGATCCGCCTTTTCATCATCCACATTGCCGTTGCGCCACACGCGGAGACTGCCTGCGGGCAGCGGCGTTCGAGTTCTCACAACCTGTTTCTTTCCGTCAGGACCGGTATGCGCCTGCGCCACGATCCCGTCTTCCAGCAATAGGCGCTCTTCCGACCCACCCCGATATCCTGCGTCGACCAATACGGGCTGCAGTTTGGCGACGATCGCGCGCCAGTGACCGGTGTAGCTGACGCTAATATCATGCACATTGCTAAAACCCAACGAACCATGCGCTACGGCACTCTGAGACAGAAGCGCTTGAGCAGCAGGCTCAATGGCGGCGCCATGCAGCGGCTTGAAGGTCGCCGCACAGGATTGCAGCAGTAGTGAAGCCGGGTATGCCAGCGATGCCAGCGCCAAGCGACGTCGTAAAAAATCGGGTCCGCGGTTTGTCATGCGGTTACCTCGTTGGCAGATTCAAGCAGTTGACGACGCTACGCCGTTCGGCGATGGCGCTCGGTGCGATACCGCACGCAGGCGCCGCCGCGCTGCTTGACCTAGTTTTTCTCGCCCGGCAGATCGAACACCAGCACTTCCGCATCGCGGCCGTCGCTGAGGCTTAAGGCCTCGCCATCGGTAATACGCAATGCGTCGCCGGCTTCGAGCACAGTGCCGTTCGCCGTGAGCACACCCCGCGCCACGTGCAGGTAGATGCGCCGTCCCTTCGCCACCTTGAGCTCAGCACGCTCGGCGCCGCTGAACAGACCTGCATACACGCGTGCGTCCTGATGAATGGTCAAGGATCCGTCGGCGCGGTCCGGGGAAACGATGAGCCGCAGGCGCCCACGCTTCTCCTCGGCTGAGAAGCGCTTTTCTTCGTAGCTCGGCTCGATATTTCGTTGCTCCGGCTGAATCCAAATTTGCAGGAAATGCACAGGCTCACTGTCGCTGGGATTGAACTCGCTGTGCCGCACGCCGCTGCCGGCGCTCATGCGCTGCACATCGCCGGGCGTGATGGTTGAGCCATTGCCCATGGAATCCTTGTGCGCGAGTTCGCCCTCTAGCACATAGCTGATGATCTCCATGTCACGATGGGCGTGCGTGCCGAATCCTTCGCCCGCCTGCACACGGTCCTCGTTGATGACTCGCAAAGGTCCGAATTCCACGTGCTCCGGATCGAAGTAGTCGGCAAAAGAAAACGTGTGATACGACTTGAGCCAACCGTGATCGGCAAAGCCTCTTTCATTGCTGCGTCTGATGTTGTTCATGGGAACCTCCGTGGAAGAGAGAATAGGGTCGAAAGGTCGAATAAAAAAGCGCAATATTCGGGGGTAATTGATCAGAAAATTGGATAGATGTATGCCTATGGCAAAGACCAGCGTGGAGCAGTGGGCGGTATTGGCGGCCGTGGTCGATGCCGGCGGCTTCGCCCAGGCGGCAGAGGTGTTGAATCGCAGTCAATCGGCTGTCAGCTACGCCGTGGCGCGCTTGCAGGAATCCCTGGGAGTGTCCCTGTTGGTGGTCGAGGGCCGCAAGTCGGTGCTCACCGCGCATGGCCGCACCCTGCTTGCCCGTGCCCGTACCCTGGTGAAGGACTTAGATACCCTGGAGCAACTGGCCCGCAGCTTAAAGCAGGGTTGGGAATCCGAACTCACCTTGGTCGTGGACGCCGCCTTTCCGAGATCACGCCTGCTCGGCATCGTTGCGGAGTTGCAGCGGAGTTGTCCGAGCACTCAAATTCAGCTGGCCGATGTGGTGCTGTCGGGAGCCGAAGATGCCATTACCGCCGGCGTTGCGGATCTGGTGGTCACCAGCCGGGTGCCTGCGGGCTTTCTCGGCGACTGGCTATTGGACGTCACTTTCGTTGCGGTCGCGCGTCCCGATCACCCTTTGTTTCAGCTCGAACGAGATCTCACCACCGACGACTTGGTGCGCCACGTACAAGCCGTGGTGCGAGACTCGGGAACTGCGCAGCCACGGGACGAGGGCTGGCTCGGCGCCGCGCGGCGCTTCACTGTCAGCAGCATGGACGCCTCGCTTGCCACCCTCCTGGCCGGTCTTGCGTACGCCTGGCTTCCCGAGCATGTCCTCGCGGACTCACTGCGCACCGGCACTCTGCGGCGTCTGCCGCTCGCTACCGGTGGCTCACGCAATGTGTCCTTGAACATGGTCATGGTAAAGCCCGCGTCGCCGGGACCGGCGGTGCGCGCTGCGTTGGAAGCGTTTCATCGGCATGTCCAGACGTAGTAGTCCCAAAACTGAGCAGAGTGTTAGGTCATCCCGTCCGCACACCATTTCCGGTAGGACTGACCCTACACGCTGAGGCGAATAGCCCTGACTGCGCGCGCGTCGAATCCGGAATAACGTTGCGCACATTACAAACACGGGGAGATAGAATAATGTCCATAGGCACCATCCTGCTGATCGTCCTGGTTCTTCTTCTAGTCGGCGCGCTCCCCACTTGGGGGTACAGCAGCGGCTGGGGCTATTTTCCGAGCGGTGGACTGGGTTTGCTGCTCGTCGTTCTGCTCGTGTTGGTGTTGACCGGACGACTATAAGCCGCCGTCCAACGATGCGTGCAGCGCGGCCGCGGCAGTTACTCTTCACGCTGTCGGCCGCGACTGCCGCGGGTTGGCTTGCCGCCGCGGTGCCCGGCGTTCCTGGTTCACGTGCGCAATCCCGACCCAACTCTCCCTCGAAACTCGATTACATAGTGCTTGCAAGCCTCGCTGATTCGCCGCGTCCGATGGCGTTGGCAGGCTATCGAGCAAGCACATGGCGGGGCGCCGAGCCGACGCCGACCACGCCGCCCGTGTCCAAAATCGAAATGGCGCCCGACACAAGGGTAACGCGCGGAGCCACGCATCCCTAAGGTCGCGAAGCGCCTAGAAGTATCCGTGAAGCTCCACGAAGTATAGCCTTTGATGTTCGGCGTCGTCTTGAGGAATGCCGCCGTTCCAGCGAAATCCCGTGCGTAATTGCATGAATTGGATCGGCGTGAGCTCATAGACCAGGCTCCACCGAGCCTGTTCGCCGTTCGGCACGGCACGGTTCGGATTGAGAAATTCCTCCGTAATCTTCAGGTTATTGCCGCGCGAGAACAGCCAATTTGCCTCGATCAAGGTGGCGAGCTGCCTGCCCTGGCCGTTGGCAATGCTTTGATCATCGGTGATCTCCGCCTGACCCAGCCATGAGATCGGACCGGTCTTGAGTCCGCCGAAAACTCCGTAGGCATCTTTGGCGCCGCTTGCTTGAGCATTGCGGTTGGCGGCGATTCCCACGCGCCAACGCGAAGCCACGAAGGCCAACTGCGTGCTGTACAGCTTGCCGTTGCCGGTTACTGGGCCGCCTGCGGTGCCATTGCTGACGGCGAGCTGCGCATCCCAAGGCCCGCGTTCCCAGCCGAACTCAACGCCTTCGTCCGGCGTCGTCATATTGATTCCGCTCGTGGTCTGGATGAAGGCGCTCTGGTCCTGCAGCCGCAGACCGAAGGGAAGGTACATTTGTCCAGCCTTAACATACCAGTTGTGTACCGCGGACCAATACGTGAGATAGGCTTCGCGGTTCAAGGCGCCTCCCGGCGCGACCTGCTCATCGACATAGGCGAGCAGTCGGCTCGGAATGACTTCTGCTTCGAGGTACACGCGAGTCTGTTCCATCTGGAACTGTTGCACCGACTTGGCGTGCGGCACCTGGGTCAATGAGGCATCAAATCTAAGGTCACCGCCGGCTCGCAGGTACGGTCCGAGCTGTCCCGTCCAATTGTCGAACGGCGTGTCCAGATGCTGTCCCGGCAACACTGTCTGTGCAATGACGTCACCAAATGTGGTGCGCAAACCGCCGCCGGTGGGGTTGACGTGACACTGGCCGCATTTCAGGCCGAGCTGAACCGCGAGGTAGGGTTCGGCATGCGCACCGAACGCCGCAAAACAGAACACGGCGAGCAGGCCGCGCAACACAAACCGACTGCGCGACCGATTCATGATGCGGGCTCCACGGTGAATTCGAAGGAGACATCCGCGCCGAGCGACGCGGCATTCATATTGGCCAATGCGCCGCCCCCGGTACCGCGCACGGTGACCCGATAGATACCCGAAACGAGTACCGTCGCAGGCGTAATCACCAGAACGGCGGGATTATTCTCAGCGAGTACACCGTGTGCGGGCATTCTCTGCGCGTCGCCGGTGATGACCGACTGCGGGCCGTCGATGCGCTCCAGCGTCACGGTGCTGCCGTTGACGAGCGACGCATCCACATCCTGAGTAAAGGTCACCAGGATTTGCGCGGGCGGGACACTCACGATCGTCTTGTCCAGAGGTGCGGTGGTTTGCACCGCGAATGATTGAGCGGTGGCCGCCGCAGCCGGTGCGTTCTGCGCGCCGTTGGTGATCCACTGCCGAATGGCGTCGACCGTGGCCTGCGGCAGCGGTGCTTCTCCCAGCGGCATTTGTCCGCCGCTGATTCCCGGCACACCCTCGATCTTGTGCGCCATGTAGCTGGCATCCGGATTGCCCGGTGCTACACGCTGCAAATTTGGCTGCTCGACACTGCTGACGCCCACCAGCAGGTTGTAGCTATGACCGGCGTCGAGCTGCAGTCCGAGCGGCGCGCTCGCGCCGACGTGACACTTCGAACAGATGGGCGTGAACACATTGTCCTGAATCGATTGGAAATCCGCAGTGATCGTGCCGTTGTCTCCACCACCGACTACGATCGGCTGGCCATTTGCATCCAGGCCCTGGCCATTGCCAGCGCAGCCGGCGACAGTTGCCAGCAACAGTGCACTCAACTGCCGGTATCGCTCGATCTGCATTCGCGAACTCATAATGATGACGACCTGGAGTAAGTACCGCTCGGCGGGTGTTGGGTTTAGCGACGGGGGCTTTTGCCAAAAGAAAGAGTTAATCTGTCAGTCGGCGAGGGGCGGGGTAATGGGATTCAATGCTCGAGACAGGCTATGGCGGTTGTAATTTAGTGCGCCTGCTCACGCGTGATGTCCTATTGTCGGCGGCTCTTGTATGCGGAGCGGCACGCTGCGTGGCGGCAGATCTGTGGGGCGGTTCTCTGGCCGTCACCAGCGACTACATGGTGCGCGGAGTAACGCGCAGCAACGATCGCGGTGCGTTGCAGCTCGATGTACATTATTTGAACAGCTCCGGTTTCGTGATCGGATTATTCGCGTCGAACACGCAGATCGACCCCGGCGAGCCGGCCGATGTCGAGCTCGATGGGTTTATCGGATTTGCATGGACGGCCGGCAGCGACTGGCGCAGTCGGGCATTGCTGAGCCATTACGCTTATCCGTGGAACAGTCATGGCTCCGGATACGACTATGATGAGTTAGACCTGGATGCGACCTATCGGGAATGGCTGAACATCGACCTGGTATATTCGCCCAATGCGCCGATCTATTCGTATTCGTATCGGGGGCTCATCGGTGTAACCTCCGAATCGGCGCAAATCAGTGTGCAACGGCCGGTATGGCGCAAGCTGTCCGCCACCTTGGGGGTGGGCTACTCACGCTTCGCGGGCGAGGATCCGGCCGGCTATGCCTATTGGAGCGCCGGCGCCGCCTGGGACCTCGCCCCCGTGTCTTTTGCGCTGTCGTATGTCAACGCCACGGCGGAGGCTAAGGCATTGTTTTATAATGACGCCTTGGGTGCCCGGTGGACCGGCACGGTGATTTGGCGCTTTTAAATCAGCAGCGCACTTGCAACTCATTGGCCGGCCGCGGGTACTTACGGTGAATCGCTAACAATTGTTCGGGAGAGGCTGCCGCCGATGACCGTGCTGGCAAAGAATTCGGCCAAGGAAAATGACCACGATCTGCTGATCGCAGTGGCGGCAGGGAATCGTCGCGCTTTGGAGGAGCTGTATCTCGGCTACCACCGGCGCTTGACGCGCTTCTTGTCGCGATTCACGCCGCGCTACGAAAACGTAGAAGAGATCATCAACGATACCTTCATGGTCGTCTGGCAAAGCGCCAAGGATTTCCGCTATGCCTCTCGCGTCTCGACGTGGATCATCGGCATCGCCTACCGCACTGCATTGAAGTCGCTGCGGCGTCAGAAGCACCACAATGCGGCCCGCAGCCTGGATGACTGCCCCGAGCAAACCACGGATCCGACGTTCGATACGGAGGTTCAGGATTGGCTGCGCCACGGCTTGAACCAGCTGCCCGTCGAACAGCGGCTGACTCTGGAGCTTGCGTACCATATGGGTCATTCTCTGCAAGAAATCGCAGTGATCACAGCGTGCCCGGTGGGCACGGTGAAAGCGAGAATGTTTCACGCGCGCGAGAAATTGCGCCAGTACCTGCCGGCCTCGAGCGGCGGTGCCGAGGATATGACGGTGAAAGGCCAATGAACACGATTCGGCATGGCGGTGAAGCGCGCATTCACGAGGAGATCTCTGCGCTGATTCCGTGGTACGTGAACGGCAGCATCGACGAGGTCGATCGGCAGCGCGTCGAGACCCATCTGCCGCAATGCGCACGATGCCGCGATGAGGTGATGCACGAGCGGGGCGTGTACCAAGGGATGAACGCCGAACTTGGAGTGGAATACATGCCGGCAGCTTCGCTGAAGCGGCTGCAGGCGAGGCTGGATGCGTTGTCGGCGGTTGCGCCCGCGGAAGCGCTGTCGGGGCCGCCCGCCGCGGCGCCGCGGCGAGGAGTGGTAACGTGGCAGGGTGTGATGGCCGCCTCGGTCGCCGTCATGGCCGTGGCGGTCAGCATGCTGGCGGTCGAACGATGGGCGCAGTCGCGCACGCGCGCCGCACCCAACTATTACACCGTCACCACTTCCCCTTTGCGCGCACCGCATGAAGTCATTCGCGCCGTGTTCATTCCGACCATCACGTTGATTGAGTTGCAAGCCGTGCTCGACGAGGCAGGCTTGAGGATTGTTGCCGGGCCCACCGAGGCAGGCGTGTACTCACTCGCCACGAATTCCAGCCGTCCGGTGAATGCTTCACTGGCGCTGCTTCGAGGCCATGCGAAGGTTCGCTTTGCAGAGAGCATCCAACCGAGCGTGGGACCAGGCGATGCTCCATGAGGCGCTGGTGGGCGCCGGGGCTTCTGGCACTCGCGGCTTGCGCATGCAGTAACACTCCGGTACGGATTGAGTCGCGCGCGCTGGCCAATCAGGGTTCTCAGTCGGCCGAGCACTTCATCATAGCGGCGGTCGACAACGAGCCCGCCGGCTTTGCTGCACGGGCTGGCAGCACACCGCGCGGCTACGACAGTGTCGCGACCTACGGACCGAGTCCGGCGGCGCGCCAAATGATGCGCGCGCTGGAAAACGATTACGGGCTGCGCGAGGTGAGCGCCTGGCCGATTCAGGCCCTGCATATGCACTGCGCCGTGCTCGAGGTTCCCGAGGGCGCGGATCGGGGCACCGTGCTGGCTGCTATGGCGCGCGATCAGCGCATCAAGCTCGTTCAGCCGCTGCAGAGCTTTGCAACACGCACCGACGAGCAAAAGCACAGTGACGACCACACAGGCACCGGCGACTACAACGATCCGTACGTCGAATTGCAGCGCGGCTTCCGGCAAATGGATGTCGCGGAGGCGCACGCTTGGTCGCGCGGCGACGGCGTCAAAGTGGCGATAATCGATACCGGCGCCGATACTTTGCATGTGGATTTGCGCGGCAACATCGCCGCCGCCGCGAATTTCGTGGATTCCGACGTGGCGCAATTTCAGCGCGACCGGCATGGCACCGAGATCGCGGGGGTCATAGCCGCGGTTGCCAATAATCGCGAAGGCATCGTTGGGGTGGCTCCGGGCGCGCGGCTCCTGGTGTTCAAAGCCTGCTGGCAAGTGAGGTTGGACGCAGATGCCGCGCGCTGCAACTCGTTCACGCTGGCGCGCGCATTGGTGGCGGCCTTCGATGCTCACGTGCAGATCGTCAACATGAGTCTTGCGGGTCCGCCGGATCCGCTGCTGAGCGATCTGATTCGCGAAGGCGTGCGCCGCGGGGTGCTGTTCGTCGGTGCCGCGGCGGACGTTGCCGACGGCAAGGAAGGACTATTGCATCAAGACGGCGTAATCGAAGTCGCGAGTGCAGGAAATCAGAAGGAGCTCAAATCGGCGGTGTTCGCACCGGGGCTCGAAATACTGACGTTACTGCCGGGAGGGCACTATGACTTTGCCTCCGGAGACTCTATCGCCACTGCGCAGGTCAGCGGGATCGTCGCCCTGCTGCTGGCGAAGAATCCTGGCCTGACGGGTGCTGATGCATACCAGTTGCTGCGCGGCACCAGCACGCGCTCGCCGACAGCCGGCGGGGAAGGTGCACTGGTTGATGCCTGCGCTGCGATTGTGTCGCTTATTCATAAAGGATCTTGCAAGCCGGCGGCCGATTCGCGGCGGCCCGTCGCAGAACAGCACCTCGCGCTGCACTGAAGGACTGGCGGGAGACTTGCGCGCTTAGGGCGGCGGGGTAGAGGGGTTCAAGGTTATCCGGCTCAGGCGATGCTCGTCGAGAATGATGACAATGCCGCTGACGATGACAATGCAGGCGCCCACAATCAAGCTCAGCGAGGGCGCGGCTGACCAAAAAATCCAGTCGATGGCGAAGGCCCAGAGAATGGCTGTGTATTCGAACGGCCCGACCACCGACGGCGGCGCACGCCGAAATGCATCCGTCAGCCACATTTGTCCTAGCGCCCCGCTGACGCCGATGCCGGCCAACCAGCCCCAGTCAGCGACCGGCACGGGGCGCCAGTCACCGAGCGCCAGCATGCCGGAAGCGACGCCCACCATCAGCAAGTACCAGAACACCATGGCCAGGCTGGAATTGTTGCGGCCGAGAGTGCGCACGGTCAGCGCGCTCAGCGAGTAGCAAATCGTCGCCGCAGCGGCCGCGGCGGCCGCAAGAAGGGAGAAGCTGCCGTTCCCCCACGGCTGCAGAATGACAAGCACGCCGCTCAAACCGACCATGATGGCCAGCCAGCGCTTGCCGGTCACTTTCTCGCCATGTATCGGCACCGACAGAGCTGTCATCAATAGCGGCGCTGCCAGGAATAGCGAGTAGGTCTGTGCCAGGCTCAGGCGATGCACGGCGAAAACGAAGCTCGCCAGCATGCCGATGCCTAGCACGGCTCGAAACAAATGCAAGGGCGGATTCTTGGGGCGCAGCTCCCCCCATGTTTTGCGCCACGCAATCGGCAGCAACAGGAAAAGCCATGATGAAATGCAGCGCAGGCAAGAGATCTGCAGCGGCCCATAATGGTTGGACAGCCGCTTGAGCAGCGAGTCCATGATGGAAAAGACGAACACCGCCGACACCATGTAACCGATGCCGCGCAGTCGCTCGGTTTGCCGATCGCGACCGGCTATGTTCTCCTCGATTGCCAATGCCACGCCGGATGAGACCCCATTTAGTTCAGTCGCAGTAGTATACCGACCGCGACAGGCCGGAGAAGCGCGCTAGTCCTCCGGGCGTGCGGCTGCTGTAAGTGCGCGGCGGCGATGAGAGTGCCAGCGGTTGATCTGAGCGAGATCTATGCGTGAGACGCGCGGATCAGCAGGCGGATTCCAGGCTTCGATACGGCCAAGCGAAGGACCCGCAGCCAGCACACCCGCGCAAGGGACCGAATTGAAGTAATGGCTGCGCGCAACGATTACGGGCACACCGGCGGCTTGCGCTGCGGCCACTCCGGCGGGGGCGTCCTCGATGGCGACGGTCTCGTGAGGAAGGACCTGCAGGGCATCGAGTGCTAATAGATAGGCCTGAGGATCGGGCTTTTTCTTAGGCGCGTCCTCGGCGCAGATCACGACCGCGAATGTCGATTCCCAGTCGGGTCCGAGATGCATGTCGAGGAGAGCCTCCACATTCGAGCGGCTGGTGGTGGTCACGATACCGACGCGCACGGAGGCTTGCGCACAGTCCTGCAGCAATTCGCGCACCCCGGGGCGCAACGACAGATCGCCGCGCGCGACGATATCCGCATACAGACGGTTCTTCAAACGATGAATGCGCTCCGCCAGGGCTTCTCGCTCCCTGCGATCGGCGGGAGCTTGGGACTGGGACTGCATGTCGTGCAACAGTCGTTCGCGCCCGCCGGCGACCGCCAACAGTTCACCGTAGCGCTCAGTGCTCCAGCGCCACGGCACCCCCAGTGACGAGAACGCGAGATTGAAAGCCTGCAGATGCCCGTCGCGCTCGGTTTCCGCGAGGGTACCATCGACATCCCAGAGCATTGCGCTGATCATCGGCGCTCGAATCGCGACAGCGGTCGGTTCAGCGATCGGGTCAGTGATAGCGCTTCGCCATCACCTCGAGTGCGATGGGGATGATGCGCTGCGCCTGTCCGGCACAACCGAAGGCCTCGAAGCGCGCCTTGCAGAGCAGGCGCGCCGCCTTCTTGGCCGCGATCAGCGCCTTGCGCGGATCGAACTCACTGGGATCCTGGGAGAAGGCCTGACGCATGGCGCCGGTCATCGCCAGACGGATGTCGGTGTCGATATTCACCTTGCGTACTCCGCTTTGGATGCCGCGCCGGATTTCCTCGACAGGAACTCCGTAGGTCTCTTTGATATCGCCGCCATGCTCTCGAATGATCGCTAGCCATTCCTGGGGCACGCTCGAGGAACCGTGCATCACCAGGTGCGTGTTGGGGACCGCGGCATGTATTTGCGCAATGCGGCTGATATCGAGTATGTCACCCGTCGGCTGGCGCGTGAACTTGTAGGCGCCGTGACTGGTGCCGATGGCGATCGCCAGTGCATCGACTTGGGTGCGTGTGACGAAGTCCCTGGCCTGGCCTGGATCAGTGAGCAGCATGTCGTGAGTCAAGGTGCCTGCCGCGCCCACGCCGTCTTCCTCGCCGGCCTGGCCGGTTTCGAGCGACCCTAAGCAACCCAGTTCTCCCTCCACCGAAACCCCGATGACATGGGCCATCTCGCAGACGCGGCGCGTCACTGCGATATTGTAGTCGTAGTCGGCCGGCGTCTTTGCATCCTCCCGCAGAGAACCGTCCATCATCACGCTGGTAAAGCCGGAGCGAATGGATTGCGTGCATACGGCGGGACTGGCGCCGTGGTCTTGATGCAGAACCACTGGAATACCAGGATGGGATTCGACAGCGGCCAGCACCATGTGCCGCAGATAAGGCTCTCCCGCGTACTTGCGTGCTCCCGCCGAGGCCTGCAAAATCACCGGGCTTTGACTTTCCTCGGCCGCTTCCATGATGGCCTGTATCTGCTCGAGATTATTCACATTGAATGCCGGCACGCCGTAGTCGTGTTCCGCGGCATGATCCAACAGCTGGCGCAGGGAAATGAAGGCCATGAAAGCTCCTGAAAGTGGTTTAACGTGAAGCCGCTGCCTATTGCGCGCGCCGTTTCAAATCCATCAAGCGCAAAATCATCGGAGTAAAGATGAATTGCATCGCCAAGCCCATTTGGCCGCCGGGCACCACGATGTTGTTGGGTCGGCTCATCCACGAGTTGTGCAGCATGGAAGTCAAATAGGGAAAATCGATGCCCTTGGGATTGGCGAACCGGATCACCACCATCGACTCGTCGGCGCTCGGCACGTCCATGGCGACGAACGGATTGCTGGTATCCACGGTCGGCACGCGTTGGAAATTGACATGCGTGCGGCTGAACTGCGGGCATATATAGTTCACATAGTCGGGCATGCGGCGCAGAATGGTTTCCACCACCGCATCCTGGCTGTAGCCGCGCACATGGTGGTCGCGATGCAGCTTTTGAATCCATTCCAGATTGATGATGGGGACGACACCGATGAGTAGATCGACATGCCGCGCGACATCCGTATCGCCGTGTTTGTAGCCGCCGTGTAAACCTTCATAGAACAACAGATCGCTGTTCGGTGCGATGTCCTTCCAGTCCGTAAACGTGCCGGGCTCGCCACCAAGCTCCTTGGCTTCGCCGGCATCGTGAATGTAGCGGCGGACCCTGCCGCCGCCGGTTGCAGCGAATTCCCCCATGCTGTCGGCGAGCTCAGCCAGCAAGTTCGCCTCGGGTCCGAAGTGGCTGATGGGCGGGCTCGCGCCGCTGTCGGCGATGCGCACACGCTCGCGCATTTCGACGCGGTCGTAGCGATGAAATGAGTCACCCTCGATTACCTGGGCCTTGATGTGCTCGCGGCGGAAAATATGCGCGAAGCTTTTCATGACCGTCGTGGTTCCCGCTCCGGACGATCCGGTGACGGCGATCACGGGATGCCGGATGCTCATAGCCGCGCCTCGGGCCGGAACATCGATCGCTCGTTGAACAGCGGTGAGGTATAGGGGCGATCGACGCCGCTGGCATGCTCGGCATGATAGCGCTCGATGCGTGCCACTTCGTTGTAGGAGCCCAAGATGAGCGGCACGCGCTGGTGCAGCGAGTCGGGGATGACATCGAGCAGGCGCTCGCGTCCGGTGGTGGCGCGGCCGCCTGCCTGCTCGACCAGCATGCTGATGGGATTGGCCTCGTACAACAGGCGCAGTCGGCCTGGTTTGGCCAAGTCCTTCGTATCGCGCGGATACATGAACACGCCGCCGCGCATCAAAATGCGATGCACCTCGGCGACCATGGAGGCAATCCAGCGCATGTTGAAGTCGCGTGCGCGATCTCCCGTCTTGCCTGCCTGGCACTCGGTCACATAGCGGTGCACCGGCGGCTCCCAGAATCGGGCGTTGCTGGTGTTGATGGCAAACTCGCTGGTGTCGGTCGGAATCTGTAAGTTCGGATGTGTCAGGATGAAATTGCCGATCTCTCGATCCAGAGTAAAACCATGGGTGCCTTTGCCCACGCTGACCACCAGCATGGTGGCTGGACCGTAGATGGCGTAGCCGGCCGCCACTTGCTGCCGGCCGGGCTGCAAGTAGTCGACGGTATTGGGCGGCACCGGACTGTCATGGCGCAACACCGAGAAGATGGTTCCCACCGAAACGTTCACGTCGGTGTTCGACGAGCCATCGAGCGGATCGAACACCAACAGGAAGTGCCCGCGGGCATACTCGTTCGGCACGGGATACGGTTCTTCGAGTTCTTCCGATGCCATGCCGGCGACCAGGCCGCCCCATTCGCAGCTGCGAATCATCACGTCGTTGGCGAGCACATCCAGCTTCTGTTGGATTTCGCCCTGCACATTCTTGCTGCCAACATCGCCCAGATAGCCGCCGAGGGCTCCCTTGGCCGTCATCGCCGAGATTGCTTTGACGGCGGCGGCGACATCGACCAGCAGCGCACCCAGGTCACTGGCGCCTTCGATACCATTGAGTTGTTGGATCAGAAATTTCGAGAGCGTCGTGCGTCCAAGATGCATGGTCGGATTCCTTCAGTTCGGTGCTTGTGCGGCGGCGATGTTGAACACGCGGCTGGCGCGGATGTCTGACTCGGCGATCGTCGATAGATCATCGGGGGTGAACACCCGATTGCGATCCGCGAACAACCGGCTCGCCTGCCTCAGCCGCGCGCGGTCGAGCGCGTTGCGTACGCTGCGTGCATTCGCGAAATGCGGCTGCGGTATGCGGCGCACCAGGTATTCTTCGAAGGCTGCGCGCGCACCGGCGCCGAAGCGGTAGTTTTGCGCGTCCAGCATCTTGTCCGCGATGCGCAGCAGATCGCCGGCGGGATAGTCCGGGAAATCCAGGTGATGCGCAATGCGCGAGCTCATGCCGGGGTTGGAGCGGAAGAACGCGTCCATCCGATCCTTGTAGCCTGCGAGGATCACCACCAGATCGTCGCGCTGGTTCTCCATGACTTGCAGCAATATCTCGATGGCTTCTTGGCCATAGTCGCGCTCGTTCTCCGGCCGGTACAAATAGTACGCCTCGTCGATGAACAGAACGCCCCCCATGGCTTTTTTCAGCACCTCTTTGGTCTTGGGCGCGGTGTGGCCGATGTACTGTCCGACGAGATCGTCGCGCGTCACCGCCACCAAGTGGCCTTTGCGCACATACCCCAAGCGGTGCAGGATTTGCGCCATGCGCAGGGCCACCGTGGTCTTGCCCGTCCCTGGATTGCCGGTAAAGGACATGTGCAAGCTCGGTGCCTGCGCCTGCAGGCCAAGATTCATGCGCAGCTTGTCGATCACCAACAATGCGGCGATGTCGCGGATGCGGCTCTTGACCGGCGCCAGCCCGATGAGATCTTGGTCGAGTTCATCGATGACCGTGTCTGCCTGGCTCTGCGCGAGAACTTCCGAGACCGTGCGCGCGCCGACGACCCCGTTCTCGGGTGCGGCCTGGATGTCGGAGGCCGGTGCCGGTGAATCGCTGGAGGCCGCGCCCGGCGCGGAGGGCGCTGTGCTGCCAGCGGGCGAGGGCGCGTGCGGCCCTGGAATTTGGTACAGCGGTGCAGCCATGGGGGTTGCCTGACCTTGCGGCGGTTTCAGCGCGAACCGCGCTCGCCCTCAGGGCGATCCGTGGCGTAGCTGTGTATGGTGTAGCGGATCATGCGGCCGTGCGATTCCTGCCGTACCAGGCCGAAGCCGGGCTCCTTGTCGGGGCGATTGACGATGAAACTCATCACGATGGTCTCGATGCCGCGGGTATCGTCGAAGGCCATGAGCCGGATGTAATGCTGCGGAAAGGTCTTGCGGCAGTTGTTCACTTCCAGCAGCACCCCGGCGGCATCCTTCAGGTCAAACATCGGCAGGCCGAACATTTCCCAGTAGGTGTTGCGAGGATGTGGATCATCCGTGTATTCGACACTCCAGGCATAGCCCTTGTTGAGCCCGTACTGGATCTGCATCGAGATCTCTGCGTCCGTCAGCTCGGGCAGGAAGCTGAACTGTCCCTGCGTGATGCGGCCTACCGGATTGGTAATCATGTGCGTGTACTCCTTGAAATCTAAACCGCGGCCGAGGGGGTGACTGCATAGTCAGAGGTGTCGGTGGGCGTGTAGTTGAAGCTGATTTCGCCCCAGGTATCGAGCGCCTGCTGCAGCGGGCTGCAGCCCTTGGCAGCTTGGCGGAGAATGTCCGGACCCTCGTTCTTGATGTCGCGGCCTTCATTGCGCGCCTTGACAATAACTTCGAGCGCGACGCGATTGGCCACGGCTCCCGCCTGGATGCCCGCGGGATGGCCGATGGTGCCGCCGCCGAATTGCAGTACCACGTCATCGCCGAACAAATCGATCAGCTGATGCATCTGGCCGGCGTGAATGCCGCCCGAGGCGACCGGCATGACCTTGCGCAGATCGGCCCAGTCTTGATCGAAGTACAGGCCGCGCGGCAGATCCATCTTCGTGTAACTGTCGCGGCAGACGTTGTAGTAGCCCTGCACCGTCATCGGGTCGCCTTCGAGCTTGCCCACCGCCGTGCCGGTGTGCATATGATCGACGCCGGCGAGGCGCAGCCACTTGGCGATGACCCTGAAGCTCACGCCGTGATTTTTCTGGCGCGTGTAGGTGCCGTGGCCGGCCCGGTGCAGATGCAGGATCATATCGTTCTTGCGAGACCAATTGGACATGCTCTGAATCGTCGACCAGCCCACCACCAGGTCGATCATGATGATCACAGAACCCAGATCCTTGGCGAATTCGGCGCGCTCGTACATGTCCTCGACGGTGGCGCCGGTCACATTCAAATAGGAGCCTTTGACCTCGCCGGTGGCGGCGCTCGCCTTGTTCACGGCATCCATCACATACAGGAAACGGTCGCGCCAGTGCATGAAGGGTTGCGAGTTGATGTTCTCGTCGTCCTTCATGAAGTCGAGGCCTCCCTTCAGGCCCTCGTAAACCACGCGGCCATAATTGCGCCCCGACAGCCCCAGCTTCGGCTTGGTCGTGGCACCGAGCAGCGGCCGGCCGAACTTGTCCAGCCGCTCGCGCTCCACAATGAGTCCGGTCGGCGGACCCTTGAAGGTCTTGACGTAAGCGACGGGAACCCGAATGTCCTCCAAGCGCGCAGCTTTCAACGGCTTGAAGCTGAACACGTTGCCGATGAGGCTGGCCGTCATGTTAGCGATCGAGCCCTCCTCGAACAGGATGATGTCGTACGCGACCCAGGCAAAGTACTGGCCCGGAATATTCGGCACCGGCTCTACTTTGTAGGCCTTGGCTCGGTAACTGTCGCAGGCGGTGAGCCGATCCGTCCAAACCACGGTCCAGGTCGCAGTGCTGGACTCGCCGGCCACGGCCGCCGCGGCTTCGACGGGATCGACCCCGTCCTGTGGGGTGATACGGAACAGACAGAGGGTGTCTGTATCTTTAGGCACGTAATCGGCGTCCCAGTAGCCCATTTGCCGGTACTTGAGTACCCCGGCGGTATAACGCTTCTTGGCGTCCTTGATGATGCCGTCCGTTGATTTCTCGACCATTTTCGTCATCTGGGGCCTCGCAGGAATGTCGTGTGCGAGGACTCTAGTGCGCATTGATCATTCGAGTACAGTCAGTTATTGTTATCTCAATGTTAAGTATTGCTGAATGAAGAACGCTACCCTGCGCCAACTGCGGGTTTTTGCCTCGGTCGCCCGGCATCTGAGCTTCATCCGCGCGTCTGAGGAACTGAAGCTTTCCCCGCCGGCTGTATCCATGCAGATCAAGGAGTTGGAAACCGAAGTGGGGCTGCCGCTGTTCGATCGCACCAGCCGTCAGGTGTCGCTCACCATGGTGGGGGAGTACATGCTGGCGCACACGCGGCGGGTGCTGTCCGCCATGCGCGATGCGGAGGATTTGGTAGCGCGCTTTCGCGGGCTGCAGACCGGCCCGCTGGATGTCGGCATGGTGAGCACGGCCAAGTACTTTCTGCCCCGCCTGCTCGCGCAATTTCGGCAGGAGCATCCGGGCATCGAGATTCGCCTACAGGTCGCGAATAACCGCGAACAGATCGTGACGCTCATGCAGGAAGGCGACATCGAGCTCGCCGTCATGGGCAGACCGCCGGAGGGCTACGCCACCCGTGCCGAACCCTTCGCCATGCATCCGCATGTGCTGGTCACCGCGGTCGATCATCACTTCACGCGCATGGAACTCGTGCCGGCGAGCGCGCTGTCCGGGGAAGGATTCATCGTGCGCGAACCCAGGTCGGGCACGCGTTCGGTGTTCGATGAGTACATGCGCGCGCACCACGTGACGCCGCGGGTGGTGATGCAAATGTCCAGCAACGAGGCCATCAAGCAGGCCGTCATGGCCGGCATGGGGGTGTCGCTATTGTCGCTGCACACCTTGGGCCTGGAACTTGGTCATCACCTGATCGCCACGCCGGACACCGAGGGGTTGCCCATCATGCGGCGCTGGCATGTGGTGAACAATCAAGCCAAGACCTTATCCCCGGCGGCTGAAGCTTTCCGCTACTTCATTCTGGAGCGCGGCGAGGCATTTCTGGCGGAGCACTTTCCCGCCGAGCGCCACCACGTCGGGACCGCGGTTTGACGTTACTGCGGCTGCGCGCAATGGCGGCACTGCGTGGCTTTCCGGGACCGCGCGCCATCCCGAAACTGCGTTGCATCCCGAAACTGCGTTCCAAGTAGCGCCCAATCAACTCGTCCCTTGCTCTTTTGGTTTCCCTTTTACTGAGAAACAACACCTGAACCGCTAGGCCGTCCACAAAGCTTGCGAGGGCGATTGCCTCAAGGACGATGTCGACGGAAGGGTCCAGAGCACCCGAATCCTTGGCGACTTTGATTTCTAGTTCGAAGAATTTCCGGCACTTGCTATATCGCGAATTTTGAATCGCGGTCAATTGTTTATCGCCGATCGTACGGCCGTTGAATGCAGTCAACACCAGCCATGCCATCCGTGCAGACTCCGTAAAGGGCAGGAGGTGCTCGCAGACCACGCGCAATCGCTCGCCTCCTCGACACCTTGTCCCTGCGTCTCGAGCACTATTCAGCAGTTCATCGATGAGCAGGTTCTTGGTATAGAGAAGCAATTCCTCCTTGCTTCTGAAATAGTGTTGCAGGGGCCCCGTTGTCGTGCCAAGAGCGTGGGCGATATCCCGCAGGTTCATGCGATGCAAGCCTCGCTCAATGATGGCGCGACAGGTTGCGCGTGCGATTGTTTGTTTGCGGTCCTCGCGAGAGCCTGCCATCCGTGAAGCCAAACCAGGTGCTCCTCTCATGCCAACGATATAATTGCGGGCCGGACCGTGAGGTCGCAAGGCTCGATCCGTTCGAGCGGACTCCATTGGCGCGCAACCAAACGGCGCAACTGCAGTTGACGCCCACTCAACCTTAGTATAATTATTACGGCTATAATGAACAAGCCGGGATGCCGGTGAGATTCCATTGAAGCGGGGACGGCGCGAGAGCGGGCGACGCGGAACGTTCGCATAAAAAGGGGATGAGCGATGAATTCCAAGCTTTCCATTGCGATCGCGGCTGTCTTGGGTGTGCTGCCGGGCGCGCGATCCATGGCCGCATCGGCGGACGCGGCCAGCGGCGCGCTCGAGGAAATCACCGTGACGGCTCAGCGGCGCGAGCAAAGCATGCAGGACGTGCCGATTTCCATGCAAGCGCTAACCGGCCAAGCCCTGCAGCAACTCAATATCACGACGTTTGACGACTACATCAAGTATCTGCCGAACGTAACCAGCGCCAATAACGGGCCGGGGCAGAACGAAGTATTCATGCGCGGCTTGAGCGCAGGCTCACAAGCCAGCCAGGGAAGCTCCTCGACCGGGCTGTTCCCCAACGTCGCCATTTACCTCGACAATCAATCGGGCCAGTTGCCGAACCGCAATCTCGATATTTACGCCGCCGATTTGAACCGAATTGAGGTTCTCGAGGGTCCTCAGGGCACCCTGTTCGGCGCGGGCGCGGAGGCGGGTGTGATTCGCTACATCACCAACCAACCCAAGATCGACGCCACCGAAGCCAGCGTCAAAGGCGGCTACGGCACCACTGCCCACGGCGATAATAACTCGGACGTTACCGCGGTGTTAAACTTGCCGCTGATCGCAGAGCATATGGCCGTACGCGCGGTCCTTTACAACGACAGCCGAGGCGGCTACATCGACAATGTGCCGGCCACGTTCACCCGCAAGGACACCGACATCGGCATTCATTATGCCGGCTATGCCAGCGGATGCACGGTGGGCGCACCGGTGGCGGGCCAATGCGCGGCAGGGGATCCGACAGGTTTCGGCGTACCTCCGGGCAGCCCATCACTCAACAACAACAGTATCGCCGGCCGGGCCATCAACCCTGTCACCTACCAAGGGATGCGGGCACAGCTGCTCTATAAGTTGAATGACGATTGGGACGTGCTCCTGGCGCAGACCTATCAATCCATGCATTCGCAGGGGGTGTTCTACCAGCAGCCGAACGCCTCGGATGGTGCGGCCTTGCGCCCGCTCGAGGTCACGCTGTTCAACCCGGCCTACAACAACGACAAATTCGAGATGACTTCCCTGACGATCGACGGGAAGCTCGGTCCTTTAAAGGCGGTCTATACCGCCGGCTATCTGGTGCGCAACGTCGAGCAGACCGGCGACTACACCAACTATTCGCGCGGCGTCTATGCTGATTACTATCAGTGCTACGGCGCATTCGATCTGACCTCGACTTGCTTCTCGCCGAGCGCGTCCTGGCGCACTGCCGAGCAGAATAAGCATATGCAGCACGAGTTTCGCGTGAGCACTCCGGATGACTGGCGGATTCGCGGGATCGTCGGCGCGTTCTACGAGGACAACGAGTTGTTCGATCATACGGCGTGGAGCTACAAGGGAATACCGGAATGCACGGCAACCCTCGCCACGGGCTGCTTCACCGACTTGGGAACATTCCCAGGCAGCACGGTCAATCCTGCCGGGATTCGACCGGCGCATGAGTCCTTTTATCAGGACAACACGCGCCAGACCAAACAGACCGCGTTTTTCGCCTCGGCCGACTTCGACCTAATCCCCAAACAGCTCACGCTCACCGCCGGGACGCGCCATTTCTCGTTCGAGAACTCATATAAAGGGAGCGTCATGTCGAGCTTCGGGTGTTACGAGGCGGGAACGCCCGCCGGCGGCTGCACGTCGTCGTATTCGTATAATCTCGATGCGCAAAACCTCAGGGGCACGGAGACCGGCTTCAAGAATCGCGCCAATCTCACGTGGCACGTCACTCCGGACGTCATGCTGTACTACACCTTTTCTCAGGGATTCAGGCCTGGTGGTTTCGATGAAAATGGGGGCACCAAGCATATATACGGTCCGGACGGAGTGTATCAATACGTGCTCGGGCGCTCATGGCAGTCCGACAAGCTCACGAATAACGAGATCGGCTGGAAAACGGAGTTTTTCGACCATCGCTTTCAATGGAATGGAGCCGTTTACCGGGAGAACTGGGACAACGTGCAGATATCATTCTTCGATCCCGGCCTGCTGGGCAACTTGTTCTTCAACGAGAACGGACAGAACTTCTTGGTCAAAGGCGTCGAAACCTCGATGGTCGCCCGCGTGATCAGCGGACTGACCGTTCAAGGGGCCGCCTCCTGGAATCAAACTCGGCAGACCAATTCGCCGGCACTGATCGACAATAACCCGGGCAGCGCAAATTTCGGCCATGCCATCACCCAAGCATGCGACTCCACCGGCAGCAATTGTACGGGCATCACCAATCCGTTCGGTCCGGTCGGTTCGCCCACTGCCAATGCGCCGCCGCTGCAATTCAGCGTGCGGGCGCGTTACGAATGGTCGTTCAGGGAATACAATTCGTTCGCGCAGTTCGGCGCATCGCACACCGGGCTCCAACCCCACCTTCGCGGGATCGAGCAATATATCGACTTCCCGGCTGCGATTCGAGAATCCCGCGTACACGAGCGTGTCGGCTTCGATCGGGATTGCCAAGGATGCTTGGAACGTGATGCTGTTCGGTGAAAATCTCGGCAACTCCCACGCGGCAACCTTCACCAGCACCGACCAATTCATCGTGGAGCAGACACCGCTTCGACCGCGCGTGCTGGGACTATCCTTCGGCTACAAGATCTTCTGATACGGCCCCGCGGCCGTCTGCGGCTCAGCCATCCGGCAAACGCAAGTAGCGCGCTTTGACGATCTGAAACGAGCCGTACGACACGAGTCCGATTGCAACGGCGCCGAGCAGCCATTTGCCGTAAGGCCGATGTTGCAGCGCGTCGAGCGCGCTGGCGATACCGCCCGCGTAGCGCGGGTCACGATGCCAAGCGGCGTACAAGAGGTAGAGGCCGATCAGGCCAAACAACACGCCTCGGGCGGCGAGGCCGTAAACACCGAGCGCGCCAATGGCCATTCGAAACCGGGTGCGGGTGAGATCGAGCCGCCGGCTCATATCGCGGGTAGCGGCCCGGTAGAATTGCCAAAGACCGAATAAAATTATG
>JBDUBO010000140.1:0-7707 GCA_040004115.1 Gammaproteobacteria bacterium
GGGTTCTATCTCGAGTCGTGACCTCGATCTGCGCGCGGCCGCCGTTGATCAGCGACCACGGCAGCGGCAGGTTGTCGGTGACTACCGTGACGACGTGACGTCCCGTGGCCACCACTGGAAAAACGTATCGTCCGTTGCTGTCCGTCTGCACAGAGAAGCGGCCGTCGAGTACTACAGTGACATTGGCTGCGCCGATCTCACCCGCATCGGCGCGTCCGTTGTTGTTGGCGTCAAGGAACACCATTCCGGCGATCTCTCCGGAGCCGGCTCCCGGTGCGCCTCCCAACGGCGCAAAGTGCGAACCGGCGGCGCGTCGATAGCGAATGGTCAGGAACATGCCTCGCTCCTGCAGGGCAGGCACCAGAGTTGCGATCGGCGGCGTCAGCGGCGATTGCACGGTCAATGGCGTCCATGATCCGATGCGGCTGTCGTAATACGTGGCGAGAAGCTCCCAGGCCGGCGACACCGCCCAAGTCAGGGAAACGTTCGCCGAAACGCCGGGCGCTGCCTGCCCTTGCACGGCGCGGGCCCATCGCACATTACCTTCGAGGCCCAGCCCATGGGTGAATTGTCCGCCGCCATACGCGGCCAGGCTCAGCACTGTGCTGTTCTGCTGCAGGCTGTTGATCATCGCGCCGCTGATACGTTCCACGGAGGCTGAAGTACTCAGACGCGTGCCGATGGGAGTGGACCACGCTTGATTCAGGGTGAACGCGCTGTCCTGTCCCACCGGAGTCTGGGCAAAATCGGCCTGCGCTCGGCCGGTGCCGCCGCTGTTCGAGTGATCCACGAAGCCTTCCGCGGACCAGCTGGTGCCGCCGTCGGAATGGCTCGCGTTGGCGACGCCGCCGGCGCCCCAATCGCGCAACAGCTGGTAGCGCAGGTCGCCGGTGAGAAAAGTGGTGTTGCCGCCGAGGCCTGAGACTGAGCGCACCTCATCGACGCCGACATCCGCCAGCAGCTGGCGGCTCTGATAGTTGAGGCGGTAGTAACCGCCTTGGGCATCGTTCGAGATCAGCTGACTGCCCCAGGTCATGCCTGGATCGATGCGAAACAGCCCGGCATTTTGCAGCCACCGGCCCGTTGCCATGGATGCGTCGATCCAGGTGCCGAGCGCGTTCTTGCCGCCGGCTCCGCCGTCGATGAGATTCATTTGCACGCGTTCGCCGCCGTCCGCCCATGCGGCGCTCACCAATCCGGTGGTAGATGACATGAGGGCGGGGCCGTCGATCACCGGGCCGATGGCGAGGTTCACATCATGAGCTTCGACAATCTGTCCTCCGACCGTCCACTGCGATGTCGGCGACCACTGGGCGCCGGCGGTCCCCGTGGAACCGTCCAATCGATGGAAATTGGGCACGATGATGCCGTCATAGACACCGGGCACGCCGCCGCCCGCGACGATCTGCAACCCGGAAGGCCCACGCCATTCCGTAGTAAGTCCCTGTATCGGCGCGGTGGGCAGATAGAAACGCGCTTGCAGCCGCGCCAGATTGATATCGGGAGAATTCACATCACCGAGCGCATTGTCCGCCTGCCAGTTGCCGTCGAAGGGCATTCCGCGCTGCCTCAGTGTGACGACACCGCCTTGGCCCTGCTCGGGGCCATAACCTGGGTGCTGGTCGGAACCTCCGGTGCGCAGCGAGGCGTCGAGCGACCATGCGCCATAGGCAGCTGTCTCCCATTGCGCCTTGCCGATGAAGCCATTCTCGGACACGGTGCTGTCGGATCCGGAGCCATGCGATTTCAGTGCGCTGACCACGCCGTCGAGCTGCAGCGAGTGCGCCAGCCCCTGCGCATCGCTGGTTGTGCCGTCGCCGCTGGTAATGTCAGGGGTGAGCGAGCCGCCGCCGATGTAGCGATCCTGATAAGCGGGAGCGGGAGCGGGCGCGGGCGCGGGCGCGGGCTCGAGCGCGGGCTCAGCCTGCGCCACAGCCTGCGCCTGCGCACCACTCTGCGCATACGCCGCGCCCGAGTATGCGAGCCCTGCCGGACCGCACAGCAGGAGCGCGAGCCGCAGGGCGAGATAGAGTCGGCATTTCATTCAAAGATCTGGTTGAGTTCAATTTTCCGTTTGCCCCATTCCAGCGTGCCTTTGACCGTCACCGGAAAACTGAGAGTTGGGTGATCGTCGGTGGGCGTGGAGGGAGTCAAGAAGACGTCGCGCTGCTCGTGCGGCAAGATGGGAAAATCCGAAGGCGTGAAATCGTAGGAGACTCCCTTCGCATCCTTGCCGGTTAAAAATCCGCTCATACGTCCATGAGCGCTCCCCGAGTTGTGCACGTTCAAGGTCGGCATCTGCTGCCCGTTCAGCGTCACGATCTTCGGTCCAAACACTTCCAGGACCGGCGCGCCGTCGCCCACTGTGAGATACACAATGACGCCGATGCGTCCGGTGACCGGCATGTCCAGGCCCTGACTGCGGGCGATCGACGGCTCTGCGCCCTCGATCATTACGGCAAAGCGGCATTCGCCGGCAGGAGCATCCGCCGGCACGGTTACCTCGAAGCGGTAGCGCAGGGTGCCGCCTCCGGGAACCACCACCTCCGGCCTTTCGATCGAAACCCAAGGGCGACAGCTGTCCGCTTGCAGTTCGTCCTGGAAGTTCACGCTGAAATCCGCGGCGAAACTCCAATCCGCGGTGTGCATCAGATAGCGCGCGGGAGTGGTCGAGCGATTGCTGACCTCGATCACGCTGCGTACGGTTTTCCCGGGCGCGGTCGCCAGTTCGAAGCGCGGGGGCGACACCAGTGCCGCGAAACCTTGAGCATGCGCGGAACCGGAAAACGCTGCGCCGAGCAGCAACAGCAGAAAAAATACTCGCCGTAGCATGATCATTCTTCATCCATTTCAAAGTGGAAGGCTAGTGGGAAAGTTCGTTGGACCAGGGTTCCGTCGACGCTGAACTGGAACGTCAACACGTCTTCCATGAAGGGCGCCGCGATCGGTCCCGAATACACCAGCACGCGATTGCCGGAGTGCAGCTGCCCCGGCATCATGCGTCCTTGAGTGGTCCACGATGCATTGATGGGCCCCGGCTGCTGCGCCGGCAAATTCAAGTAGATCCGGCCCGAGCGGTGCAGCCAGGGTGTCAGGTTGATCCGCACCCGAATGGTGGTGGCGCCGACCATGAGGTTGTCTGATCCGGAACGCGATGGAGTTGCGCTCTTCCAGCGCAGGCTTACCTCTGGTTCAATCGCCTGCGTACCCGAATCATCGATGGTGGTCGTCTTCGCCGGCGCTGCCGCGGGCCAGATTATGCTCAATGCACAGGCCAAAAAAAAAGTCGCCGGCTTTGCGCCGCGCACGCACGACATCACGGCGAACTCAATGTGTAGCGGACGGTGCCGGAGAAAGTGCCCGCAGCGGGGACGCTGTCGTTCGAATAGGTGAATGCCCAGCAGCTCTCATTCCAAGTGTTGCTGCTCATGGCGCCGACGTTTTGCACGCCGCCGTTCACGAAGGTGCCTGCCGGAAAGGGTTGGGCGCCGGTATCGCCATTGCCGCTGGTAGTCCAACGGATCTTCGAAAACGGAATGGTCTGGCCGGTGGCGCTGGTTAAAGCCGCGGGCACCGTGGCGCTCACCTGCGCAGCGGTGGTGTTGCCGCCCGTGGTGCGATAAAAGCCGCCGATGTACACCTGGCCCGGCACACTGCAAAAGGTGTAGTTGTCCCAGAAGCTGATGGCGGCCGTGCTGTTGGTGGTCATGGTTTGCACTGTGCCGTTGCCCACGACTGTGGCCGGGACGGATACCGACACGCTGTTGACCGTGGTGTTGTTGCCCGGCTGCCCGCCGTTCAGATAAGTATTCGTGAAGCTGCCAACCCCCACCTGTAAGTACACACTCTTTGGTGCGGCCGCCGTAAGGGAGACCGTGTAGGCGGAAGCGGCATCCGATACCACCCCGAACAGGACTGCGCCGATGAATACTCGGCGCAGCCCGTTCCAGCTGTATCGCACACGATGCGACGGCGGCGTGGCGTGCATGGGTGTGCCGCGCTTGCGTCGACTACGGCATCGTCGCCGTATAGGTCACGCGTCCGTTGTTCACGTTGACACCGCCGTATGTACCCGCCGGTACGTTCGCGGCGTTGGCATAGCTGTACGTCCACTTCGCATCCTGAGAGATGAGTTTCGTCGGCGGAGCGGTCAGAACAACATTCGAACTGGTGCCGTTGGTCAACGTGGGCGCGGTTAGTGCCGTGCCGGAGGTCAGCGTCGAGGCGACGGTGTTGATCTGCGTGAACGGAATGGTGTTGCCACTGCCGTTGCTAAGCGCGCCGGTCGCGGATGCGTTGAGCGTGACGTCGCCGCTGTTG
Source organism: Gammaproteobacteria bacterium (assembly GCA_040004115.1). Taxonomy (GTDB): domain Bacteria; phylum Pseudomonadota; class Gammaproteobacteria; order Steroidobacterales; family Steroidobacteraceae; genus Bog-1198. The sequence goes on from JBDUBO010000140.1 coordinate 4,321, forward strand.
CTCACGATGGCCGCGGTTTCGACGCCGCCGGTCAGATCGCCGCCGGTGCCGGCCACTGCCGTGCCGTTGCCCACCGTGCCCGTTGCCGGGGAAAATGTGATGAGGTCGATGGTATTGACGGAGGACATAGTCGATCCGGTGGTGTAGCCCGAGCCGCTGCCGACGCGCAGATACAAAATCTTCGGAATCACAATGGAAAAATCCAGGTGGGCAGTCGCGCCGGGTGTAGCGGTCGCGGCTCCCGTCTGAACATTACTTTCGGCAAATGCCAGAAGCGGAAGCGTCAACGCGCCTGCTCCCAGCAAACTCTTCAAGGCAATCGAGATCTTCATTGTCTGCATCCTGTGCTGGTTTAATTCCATGCGGATACTAGGGGATAACCTTAGATACACATTGAACCAGGTCGCATTTCGGGTCGCGCATAGTCAAGTTCCGGCGATGTGTGCCGATATTCCTCGGCATTTGTGCGCTAGTTAACATAGTCAAGTGCGGACGTCGCCCGATTGCGACATCGCATATCAGTTGGGGGGATCGGCGGCGCGAGCTTATGCGCGGGCGGCGATTACCGCATGCGCGCGCATGCGATGGCGGCACGCATACGGGCATACGGGGGCGGTTAGCGGAGCCTTGAGATCAAGGCATCGAGACGGTGCAAATTGTCGCGCGGCTGTCGCCGGCCGACGTGCCGCGAGCCGGTGCGGGCGCTGCGGCAGCGCGCCCGCTGCCCAACCTGCATTGGGCAGACTGAGCAATGCCCTTTCTGGCGGCGGCACTCAAGATGACGCCGCTGTGACTGAGCGCGCTCGTGTGTGCGCTCGTGCTCGCGGTGTGCTCGGTCGCATTCAGCGAGACGTTGTGGCCGTTGCTCATGATGGACACGGTCGCGCCGTCCAGGGCGAGACGGTTGCTGTCGCCCATATCCAAGGAGAGCACCTTTGGAATGATGATCTTGAAATCCACATGCCCTGCTGCGGACACGGCGGCGGCGGGCGGCGCCGTCTGAATGTGCGATTCAGGGACAGCCGTCAGCGGCAGCAACAATGAGGCGGTGCTCATCAGTCCATTGAAAGCGCATGTCCATTTCACGATTGGGTTCCTGTTTTAGGCCCACATCGAAATGTATCGACAACCGGCGCTGGTACTTTAATGATTATCTCTGGGACTGTGTGGATTACTTGACGATAGGCTGATTGATATATCGTGGCGGCAATATGGCCGCCGAACCAGCGGCGAGAGGGAATCCGGGATGATACGAGGACAAATTGCGGTTTCGTGGGGCGCGCTGCTGGGATTGGCGGCGTTTGCTTCCTGCGCGTGGGGCGAAGTCACGCCGGAACTCTCTAGCATCGTGGTCACCGCCACCCGAATCTCGGAGTCGAGTCTCGATCTGCCGGTGTCCATCGACCGTGTCGACGAGCAAACCATCCATAACGGCCAGCTGCAAGTGAACCTCTCGGAGTCGCTAATCACCGTTCCGGGGGTATCGGTGCAGAGCCGCCAGAACTACGCACAGGATTTGCAGATGTCCATCCGCGGATTCGGCGCACGCTCGAGTTTCGGTGTGCGCGGCCTGCGGCTCTATTCCGACGGGATTCCGGGCACCATGCCCGACGGTCAGGGCCAATTCTCGCAATTCGATTTGGGATCGGCGGATCATATCGAGGTGCTGCGAGGTCCATTCTCGGCCTTATACGGCAATTCGTCGGGGGGCGTGATCGCGATCTTCACGCAGGACGGCAAGCCGGGTCGCCAAGTCGACGGCACCGCGGAGTACGGCACGTTCAACACCCAGCGTTATGCGGTGAAGACCGGAGGCGACGATGGCGTATTCAACTACGTGGTCAATGCCGCGCACTTTCAGACCGACGGCTATCGATTCCATAGCAATGCGGAGCGCAACAATTTCAATTCCAAACTGCGCATGGCATTGAGCGAGTCGGCGAAATTGACCTTTGTGGCCAATGTGGTCACGACCCCCGAAGTGCAGGACCCTCTCGGACTGACGCGCGCACAACTCGCGGCGGATCCGCGCCAGGCCGGAGCCGGTGCGCTCCTCTTCAACACGCGAAAGTCGCTCGAACAGCAGCAAATAGGGCTTAAATTCGAGGATAAATGGAGCGACCACGACGAGTTGTCGGCGCTGCTGTACATCGGCCATCGCGCCACCACGCAGTTTCAAGCCATCCCGGTGGCGACGCAAAAGAACGCGCCTCTGTATCCTGGCGGAGTCATCGATCTCGGCCGGGCCTACTGGGGCGTCGATGCGCACGTCACCGATTCGCGCGAACTCGCAGGCGGTCCTCTGCAAGTCGTCGCGGGCATCAACTACGACGATCTAGCGGAGGCGCGCAAGGGCTACTTGAACTTTGTGGGCTCGCAATTAGGCGTGGCAGGCGCAGCGCGCCGCGACGAAGCAAATCATGTATACGACTTCGATCAGTACGTGCAGGCGCAGTGGGATCCGGGTGCACGCTGGCGCCTCATTGCGGGTGTGCGCAATAACGTGGTCGAGTTCACCTCTCATGGTCACATACCGATACTGGACGGCGCGGACAGCAGCGTGCGCTACTCGGCAGTCAATCCCGTTGGCGGCATCACTTTCCGCGCGAGCTCGGCGGTCAATATTTACGGCTCGTACGGCAAGGGATTCGAAACCCCCACCTTGAACGACGTCGCCTACCGCTCAGTCGACGGCAGCCTGCCGGGGTTGAATTTGGGGCTGAAACCGGCGCATAGCAACAATTACGAGGTCGGGATCAAGGCGGCCGGCGACCAGGTGCGCGCCAACCTTGCCGCCTTCTACATTAAAACCGAGGACGAATTGTCGGTGCTGCAGAATTCCGGCGGCAGGACCGTATCGCAGAACGTCGGTGAGACCAACCGCCGCGGGCTGGAACTCGGGATGGACGCCGACTGGGCCGGGTTCACGGGCCGGTTGGCCTACACCTATATCCGAGCCGTGGTGGGCCAGGCGTACGCGACTTGCATCGCGGCCCCCTGCAACCCGCTCGCCAACCCCGGAGGACCCCTCCCGGCAAACTACAAAACGGTCAACTCGGGCAGCTTCCTGCCGGCGGTGCCGATGAATTCCCTGTATGCCGGCCTCACCTGGAGCTATGCGCCGCTGGGGTTCTCCACGACCATCGAGGCGTTGGGCCGTGCGCGGATCTACGTCGATGATCGCAATTCCGATGCCGCCGCCGGCTATTGGGTGACGAATTTGCGTGCCGGGTTTGTGCAAGAAATGGCACACTGGCGGTTCAGCGAATTCGCCCGCCTTGATAACCTGGCTAATCGGTCCTACGTCGGTTCTGTGATAGTGAACGAAACGAACTCGCGGTTCTTCGAGGCGGCGCCGGGTCGGACCGCCTTCATTATGTTCAATGC
>JBDUBO010000141.1:0-7682 GCA_040004115.1 Gammaproteobacteria bacterium
GTCATCGTCGGCAGGGCATTGCCCGACGTGCGCGATGGTCTGAAGCCGGTGCATCGGCGCGTGTTGTTCGCTATGCGCGAATTGAGCAACGACTTCAACAAAGCGTACAAAAAGAGCGCGCGCGTTGTAGGCGACGTGATCGGCAAATACCATCCGCACGGCGACGCTTCAGTGTACGACGCCATAGTGCGCATGGCGCAACCCTTCTCGATGCGCTACCTGTTGGTGGACGGTCAGGGAAACTTCGGCTCGGTCGACGGCGACCCGCCGGCGGCCATGCGCTACACCGAAGTTCGCATGTCGAAGATCGCCGGCGAACTGCTCGCTGATATTGACAAGGAAACCGTCGATTTCAGCCCGAACTACGATGAATCGGAAAGCGAGCCGACGGTGTTGCCGACGCGCGTGCCGAATCTACTGGTCAACGGTTCCTCCGGTATTGCCGTCGGCATGGCGACCAATATTCCCCCGCACAATCTCACGGAAATTATCAGCGCCTGTATTGCTCTCATCGAGAACCCCGATATTACGCTCGCGCAATTAATGCAAATCGTGCCGGGGCCGGACTTTCCCACCGCCGGCTTGATCAACGGCGCCCAGGAAATCGTCGCGGCCTACAAGACCGGCCGCGGCAGGCTGCATGTACGCGCGCGTACTCACTTCGAGGACGTCGGCAAGGGCGATCGCCAGGCCATCATCATCACCGAGCTTCCATACCAGGTAAACAAGGCGCGATTGATCGAGCGGATTGCGGACTTGGTGCGCGACAAGCTCATCGAGGGAATCGCTTCGGACGGATTGCGCGACGAGTCGGACAAGGACGGCATGCGGGTGGTCATCGAGCTGAAACGCGGTGAAGTGCCCGAAATTCTGCTCAACAACCTGTTCGCACAAACGCCGATGGAAACCGTATTCGGCATCAACATGGTCGCCTTGGTCGAGGGTCAGCCGCGCCTGCTGAGTTTGAAGGAAATGCTCGATGCATTTCTGCGTCATCGCCGCGAAATCGTCACGCGCCGCACCGTGTTCGAACTGCGCAAGGCGCGCGAGCGAGGCCACATCCTGGAAGGCCTGGCCGTGGCGCTTGCCAACATCGACGACATCATCGCTGCGATCAAGGCCTCGCCGTCGCCGGCGGAGGCGAAGGTGGCGTTGATGTCCAGGCCCTGGAGTTCGGGCGCGGTACCGGAGATGTTGGCGCGGGCCGGCGCCATCAGCACGCGGCCGGAGGGCGAGGTCGGCGCATTCGGCATCGTCGAGGGCGGCTACCGCCTCACGGAAGTGCAGGCACAGGCGATTTTGGACATGCGCCTGAATCGCCTGACCGGACTCGAGCAAGACAAGATCATTGCCGAGTTCCAGGAGCTGCTGGCACAGATTCGCGACCTGAGCGACATTCTCGCGCGGCCGGAGCGCCTGCTCGATGTGATTCGCAAGGAACTCGAATACATCCGCGACACCTTCGCCGATGCGCGCCGCACCGAGATCATCACCAATCACGAAGATCTTACTACCGAGGATTTGATCACTCCGGAGGATGTCGTCGTCACTCTGTCGCATGGCGGGTACGCGAAAGCGCAACCGCTATCCGATTACCAGGCGCAGCGCCGCGGCGGCCGCGGCAAGGCTGCCACCAGCGTCAAGGACGAAGATTTCGTCGACAAGCTGTTCGTGGCAAACACGCATGACACGCTGTTGTGTTTTTCCGATCACGGCAAGCTGTACTGGCTGAAGGTGTACCAGCTGCCACAGGCCAGCCGCGGCTCGCGCGGCAAGCCCATCGTGAACCTTCTGCCCTTGCAGGAGGGCGAGCGCATCAGCGCCATGCTTTCGATCAAGGAATTCGAGGAAGGCAAGTTCGTGTTCATGGCGACCGCTTTCGGCACGGTTAAAAAGACCTCTCTGGCATTGTTCTCGCGGCCGCGCGCCAGCGGCATCATTGCGGTTGCGCTCGACCAGGGCGACAAGCTGGTGGGGGTCGCCATTACCGACGGCGCCAAGGACATATTGCTGTTCACAACCGGAGGCAAGGCGATTCGCTTTCTCGAGGCGGAGGTCCGCCCGATGGGCCGCGAGGCGGCGGGCGTGCGCGGCGTCAAATTGAGCGAGGAGCAGCGGGTCAATGCACTGATCGTGGCGGACCAGGGCTTCATCCTCACCGCATCGCAGAACGGATTCGGCAAGCTCACTCCGCTCGATGAATTCCCCACCCATGGCCGAGGTGGACAAGGTGTGATCGCCCTGCAAATCACCGACCGCAACGGCCGCATGGTGGGGGCCCTGCAGGTGAGCGTGGACGATGAAATCATGCTCATGAGTCAGAACGGCGTGCTGGTGCGCACGCCGGTGAAGGATATTTCCGTGGTGGGACGCAATACTCAAGGCGTGCGCCTGATCCGGCTGGAAGAGGGCGATCAACTCTCCGGGCTCGAGCGCATCGACGGACTGGCCGGCGACGCGGAGGAGAGCGGCGATCCCGTAGACGGCGATCCAGCGGCTGGCGATCCAGCGGCTGGCGGTCCAGCGGCTGGCGGTCCAGCGGCCGACACTGCGGTCGATGGCGCAGCGCCTGTGATCGAGCCGCCCGTCGACGACACCTGACCGCAGTCTTCTTAGGATGCGCGCTTTCAACTTCTCTCCGGGACCCGCCGTGCTGCCGCTCGAAGTCCTGGAGCAGGCGCAAGGCGAATTGCTCGATTGGCAGCAGAGCGGCATGTCGGTCATGGAAGTCAGTCACCGCGGCAAGGCATTCGAACAGGTCGCTGCCGAGGCCGAGGCGGACTTGCGCGAGCTTCTGTCCATACCGGCGAATTACAAGGTGCTGTTCCTGCAAGGAGGGGCGTCGGCGCAGTTCTCCTTCGTGCCCATGAATCTGGCGGCGCCGCAGTCCACCGTCGACTACGTCAATACGGGACATTGGTCGCACAAGGCCATCGCAGAAGCGGGGCGGTATTGCAAAGTGCATATTGCCGGAGATGCCGGCGCGGGTTACGCGCGGGTTCCGCTGCAAAGCGAGCTTAAGTGGAGCAAAGGCGCCGCCTACGCCCACTACACCCCGAATGAAACCATCAGCGGCGTCGAGTTCGGCTATGTGCCGCAAACCGGCGGGGCGCCGCTGGTTGCGGATATGTCGTCCAGCATTCTGTCGCGGCCCATCGATGTCACCGAATTTGGACTGATCTACGCGGGGGCGCAGAAGAACATCGGACCATCCGGGATCGCGGTGGTGATCGTTCGCGAGGACCTCCTGGGCCGGGCGCGCCCCGAGACACCGCTGGTGTTTAATTACAAATCCGTCGCCGAGAGTCGATCCATGCTCAACACGCCGCCGACGTTCGCTTGGTACGTGGCGGGTCTGGTGTTCAAGTGGCTGAAGCGAGCCGGGGGATTGGCGGCGATCGGCGAGCGCAATCGCATCAAGGCGCGGACGTTGTATGCTGCCATCGATGCGTCGCAGCTGTACAAGAACCCAATCGCGCCGGACTCGCGCTCGTGGATGAACGTGACTTTCAATTTGAACAGTCCGCAGTTGGATGCCGCGTTCCTGGCCGAGGCAGCGATGGCCGGCCTGCAGGGCCTAAAAGGCCATCGCGCGGCGGGCGGCATGCGCGCGAGCATTTATAACGCCATGCCCCTGGCCGGCGTCGAGGCGCTGATCGAGTTCATGCGCGACTTCGAGCGTCGGCACGCGTGAGGGGCAGGCATGGCAAAACGTAAGACATCGCCGGATAAAAAGACCCCTGCCAAGAAGCAGTCGCAGCAAGGCCCGCCGCGCAAGAATTCAGCCGCAGTAAAGTCGGCCGCGGACAAAGCGGCCCCCGGCGTACCGCCCGCCCGCGGCGGGCTGGGTGATATACGCAGCAGCATCGATGCCGTGGACGCCCGAATTCATGCCCTGCTGAACGAGCGCGCGCGCTTCGCGCAGCTGGTGGGAATCTCGAAATCTGCGTCGGGCAAGGCGGTGGACTTCTATCGTCCCGAGCGCGAAGCCGAGGTGCTGCGCCTGGCGCTGAAGCGCAATCAGGGTCCGCTGCGCGATGAGGAAATCGCCCGGTTGTTTCGCGAGATCATGTCGGCCTGTTTGGCCCAGCAGGAGCCGCTCAAGGTTGCCTTTCTGGGGCCGGAGGGCACGTTCACGCAAGCCGCCGTCCTCAAGCATTTCGGCTCCTCGGTGCGGGCGCTGCCGCTGCCGGCAATCGACGAGGTATTCCATGAGGTCGAAGCCGGCGTCGCCGATTTCGGCGTTGTGCCGATCGAGAATTCGAGCGAAGGCACGGTCAATCACACGCTGGACATGTTTCTCTCGTCCGCTCTGAAAATTTGCGGTGAAGTGGAGTTGCGCATCCATCACTGCTTGATGGGGAAGATGAGCGGCACCGATGCCGTGAAGCGCGTATGCGCGCATCCACAGGCGCTGGCGCAATGCCGGGGCTGGCTGGATGATCAGCTGCCCGACGTGGAACGCGTTGCGGTGTCGAGCAATGCCGAGGGTGCGCGGCGGGCGCGCGACGAGCGCGGCACCGCAGCCATTGCCAGTCGTGCCGCGGCCGATATTTACGGACTCACCCTGCTCGCCAACGAGATCGAGGATCGCTCGGACAACACCACCCGTTTCCTGGTAGTGGGCAGAAAACTGTTCAGCGCCAGCGGCGCCGATCGCACGACGTTGCTGGTGTCCGGCGCCGACACCGATGACGCAGGTGCGCTGTTCCGCCTGCTCGAGCCTCTGGCCCAACATCGGGTGAACATGACCCGCATCGAGTCTCGCCCTTCGCGCAAGCGCAAGTGGGACTATGTGTTCTTTATCGATATCGAAGGGCACGTCAGTGATCCGCCGGTCGCCAGGGCTCTCGCCGCGCTCGAGGAACGTGCCTCCTTGTACAAGGTGCTGGGCTCGTATCCGCGCGCCGTGCTCTGATCGGGATGGCACCCGGCATGAGCAAATTTACCGCGCAACCGGCGCGCAGCGTGTCGGGGGCGATGACGGTTCCGGGCGATAAGTCGATTTCTCACCGGGCACTGATGCTGTCAGGTATTGCACGCGGCGACAGCGACGTGCGCGGGTTTCTGGCAAGCGAGGATTGCCTGGCGACGTTGGCCGCGATGCGTGCCCTCGGTGTGCAGATCGACCGCCCTAGCCCCACGCAGGTGCTGATTCGCGGCGTCGGCCTGCGCGGCTTGCGCGATGCCGGCCGGCCGCTCGACATGGGCAACGCCGGCACCGCCATGCGCCTATTCACCGGCCTTTTGTCGGCACAGGCGTTCAACTCCCAATTGATCGGGGACGCATCGCTCATGAAGCGCCCCATGGAACGAGTCGCCAAACCCCTGCGTGATATGGGCGCCGACGTGCGCACCTCGAATGGCACGCCGCCGGTCGATATCGGCGGCGGTCGACAGTTGCACGGCATCGAATACCGAATGCCGGTGGCCAGCGCCCAAGTGAAGTCGGCGGTGCTGTTGGCCGCGCTATATGCCGACGCGCCGACCACCGTCATCGCGCCCGCGGTCAATCGCGACCACAGCGAACGCATGCTCAAGAGCTGCGGCGTGCGCCTCGACACCGAGGGGCTGCGCACCACGCTGCACCCGCCGCAGGAATTGGCGAGCCTCCAGCTCGAGGTGCCGGGTGATTTTTCATCCGCGGCCTTTTTTATTGTTGCAGGGCTTTTGGGTGCTGCACCGGCGGGTTTGCTGATCCGTAACGTGGGAATGAATCCGACGCGCAGCGGCTTGCTGGATATATTGCGCAGCATGGGCGGCAGTATCGAAATATTGAACCCGCGCGACAGCGGCGCAGAGCCGGTAGCGGATTTGCTGATACACAACTCGGCATTGCGCGGGGTGCAAGTTCCGGTCGAACTGGTGCCGCTCGCCATCGACGAGTTTCCCGTGCTGTTCGTCGCCGCCGCCTGTGCGGCGGGCGAGACCGTGGTGACGGGTGCGGAGGAACTACGCGTCAAGGAGAGCGACCGGATAGCGGCCATGGGTGCGGGCCTTGATGCCCTGGGCGTGGTGCACCGGGTGTTGCCGGACGGCATGCGGATCGAAGGCCGCGGCGAGGGACCTGCGTTCGGCGGCGGCGAAATCGACAGCTGCGGAGACCACCGCATCGCAATGTCCTTTGCCATCGCCAGTCTGCGCGCCGCCGCGGCCATATCTATTCGCGATGTGGCGAACGTGGCCACGTCTTTCCCTGGTTTCGTCGGGCTGGCCCGCTCGGTGGGTCTCGATATCCACGAGTCAGCGGCCTAGGGGGTCCGATGGAAAAGGTGCGGGTCATGACCATCGACGGGCCGTCGGGATCGGGCAAGGGCACCGTCAGCCGCGCTGCCGCACGCGCGCTCGGTTGGGCTCTGCTCGATAGCGGTGCGTTGTACCGTCTGGTTGCCCTGGCGGGCCGCCAGGCGGGTATCAGCCTGGATGCGGGGGAGAGTCTCGGCCGGTTGGCACAGCACCTGGATATAGGGTTCGGGTCGGATTCGGCCGGCGGGGAAGTGGTCTGGCTGGACGGTGTGGAGGTCTCGGCGGCCATTCGGACCGAGCAGGCTGGCAATGATGCCTCCCGGGTGGCTGCGCTGCCTGTGGTTCGGGCGGCGCTTCTGGAGCGTCAGCGGCGCTTTGCCGTCTCCCCCGGTCTGGTGGCCGACGGCCGCGACATGGGAACCGTGGTATTCCCCCAGGCCGAGGTCAAGATTTTTCTCACGGCGAGCGCGGCAGAGCGGGCGTTAAGGCGTCATAAGCAGTTGAACGAAAAGGGGGTTGCTGCTAACCTTGCCGCCCTTTCGCTGGAGATAGCGGAGCGTGATCTGCGCGATTCTACGCGCACCGCTTCGCCTCTTGTCGCAAGTGCGGACGCGGTCTTGCTGGACACGACGGGTATGTCGGTCGAATCGGTAGTTGAGCGCGTCTTGGAAGTGGCCCGCGCGCGTCTTTCGCGTTAGGTGGGCTAGGAAATAGGTTGCGGCTTTCATGGATTGACGGCCGTTATTTTATGGTAACCCCTCGGGCACAACGGATGAGTGCTAGGGAATAGTCTTATAGAGAGAACATGACAGAAAGTTTTGCGGAACTGTTCGAACAAAGCATTGCGAGCCAGCGCATTCGTCCTGGCACCATCCTCAATGGATTGATCGTCGAAGTCGGCCAAGACTACGTCATCGTCAACGTCGGACTGAAGTCCGAAGCGGTGATTCCAGCGGACCAATTCAAGAACGAAAAAGGTGAAATCGAGGTCGTAGTCGGCGAGACCGTTGAGGTCGCGTTGGACAGTGTCGAGGACGGTTCCGGAGAAACCCGCCTTTCGCGGGAAAAGGCCAAGCGCGCCAGAACATGGACGCGGCTCGAAACGGCCTTCGAAAAGCAGGAAGTGGTGATCGGCATCATTACCGGCCGGGTCAAGGGCGGTTTCACGGTCGAGATCGACAATGTTCGCGCCTTCTTGCCGGGTTCGCTGGTGGACGTACGGCCAGTGCGCGATCCTTCCTATCTGGAAAACAAGCCTCTCGAGTTCAAAGTCATCAAGCTCGATCAGAAGCGCAACAACGTGGTGGTGTCGCGCCGTGCGGTCGTGGAACAGGAATACAGTGCCGAGCGCTCCGCGCTGCTGGACAATTTGCAGGAAGGTGCGGCGGTCAAGGGTGTGGTGAAGAATCTCACCGACTACGGCGCCTTCGTCGATC
>JBDUBO010000056.1:0-25253 GCA_040004115.1 Gammaproteobacteria bacterium
TGGGCTGCTACTAGTTTCGTTGACACCTTGTTAGAGCGCTGATGCTACAGCGAGGTGGATTATGGGACGCAGGGTATTTACTCGAGAGTGCAAGCTTGAGGCGGTCAAGCTGGTTAAAGAACGCGGCGTGTCGGTGTCGCAGGTGGCCCGGGACCTGGATATCGGCTCAAGCGTGGTCGGGCGGTGGGTTCGGGAGAGTTCCGCGGACAGGACGCACGCATTTCCCGGCCGTGGGCAAATGAAGCCGGACGATGCCGAGATCGCCCGACTGAAGCGCGAGCTGGCGAAGACTAAGGCTGAGCGGGATATTTTAAAAAAAAACGATCGCGTTCTTCGCCAAGGAACAAACATGAAGTTTGCCTCGATTGCCGAACACCGGCACCTGTGGCCACTGTCTTGGCTGAAGCGCCCGCAGAGTGTCCGGCAGCAGCTCGATATCGAGCAGACCGTATTGTTCCGGGCAAGATTCGCCGATAGTGACCAGACCTGTGAACGGCGCGGAATATTGACCTGGTCAGTCCGCGGCGCCTGTTCACCGGGTGACGACAAGTTGAATCGGGAGGAGAAGCAAGTCACGCATCGTTGCGCTGAGAATTGCGCTCGATGCACTCGCTGCTGAGAGGAAACTGTGCCTGCCTGCAATCTGTATCTGGGAGGCTCAGATGCTCAGCAGCCGGGGTCGGATTGAACTCCCTTTACCATTTGCTGCTTGGCTGCGACAGGCCACGGCGACCGCACGCGCGAACGGCTTGCCCGTGGCGACGCACGACAAGGCCGTTCGAAAATCACGCCTCGTCAAGATCTGTATGCCGCCAGACTCGCCCTTAGCGGATGTAAAAGCTGGAATCCGTAAGTCGACACGCAGGCGGCGCAACACCCGCTGACGATTTCGGAGCAGGAGCGATCGGTCTCTGCAAAAAGGCCCGATGAGGTCGCGGGGGTTTTGTGGAAGCCAGTAGTGACGTCTCATCGAGCTACGAACCAGGAGGCGGGAGTTCGACAACTTCGCCCCCGGGCGAAGTTGGACGCCGCCGTCCACGGCGGCGGTCGGGAGCGCAGCAAAGGACGAGCGGCGCAGCCGCGCGCAATCTCTCCGGCGCACCACCCCGGGGATGCGGCCGGCGACGGTCATTTCAATTCGTGCATGGCGCGCGCTCTGTACCCCCGCACTCGCAGACCCACCCCGACGCTTCCATTGGCCGGGGGGGGTCTTAGCCGGTAGCTTGCGAACATTAATCATTCTTACGGTAATGTGATGTTTCCGCTGACCAGCGTTACGCTGTGAGTGAAAGTGCAAGTTTTCCCATTCTGCCGGCAGGTACGCGATACATAGTCCGTCAGCACTATCGTTACAAGAATCGAATTACCCAACGGGTCATAGAGTGAAACGCCAGTCTGATTCAACGCACCGTCGAGCGTCCACACGCCGCTGTCGTAAATGTCGCCGCCGACACTAATCACCAATCGTTTGTACTGGATAGCGTCGCTGATGTAGTCAACAGCGATAGCACCGTCATTCGGCACATTGAAACAAATGTGCGTAGCCGTACAAGGTAACGTCCCAAGATTCACCACTGTCTGCGCTTGCACAACTCCGGCCGCCATCAAACACAGCGCTGCAATTACCATTTTCATATGCTCTACCCCGTTGTTTGTAGAATCAATCTTCTCAATCACCTCGTCTGCCGCCGGCGGACAAGGTTGGATATCCATCAGACATCCAACAAAAGTTGCAGTAGAACTTTTTAACCGCCCAAAACCACGTTTGGTAAGCCAGCGCAGCGCAATCCATAGATAGGGATGACAAAGCAAGTAATCCCGCCGCCGCCAGAATTTATTTCAGAGTATCTTTAAGGCGTCGTGCACTCGGATCTGAGCTGCGCGTCGATTTGATTGATGGCTTCAGTTATGGAGACCCCATCAATCCGGGAGATCTGGATTGCCAGTCGAATCTGGGCTTGAATTGAGATGTTAGGCTGGCCGTCAAAAAGAAATGATTGCCGCAAATCACGATCGAATCGTAAGCCGGAATCATTCATGACTCTGTGTATCCCCGTGCAATTGCCGCGACTTCAATATTGCACTCGACCAAGCACATCGTGGTCCTTGGCAGCGTGCAGGTCTGTACGCTACCGAACGTACTCAAGAGATGACTCGGCTAAGGGATGCAGGATCCAAAAATGGACAGATCAAGCATTTGGAACGACGAATATGTTTGTTTTAGGACCGTCGTATGCGGCGCTGCGGGATAATGCAACAGCAAAACCAGCGCTTAATCAGCTGAAGACGAATGCTCGGTCCAGTCATTTCAAGTGGCGCCTCGCGAATGGTCATGGTCATGGTGTCAGCGGCAGGCTGGCGGCAACTGCTGCGGCTTGACTCCTGTTCCGCCCGTGCAAGCCCGTGAGATCTGTCCCTGTGGGTCGCGCTTTGGCGTGAATATCAACTCGCCCCGTTTTGAGTGCACTGTCAGTACCATGCCCTTTGAGCTGAGGGATAACTGGTTTCCATTCGGCAGTTGCTCGGCGACTCCTGCCTCGCTGAGGGAGTCAGGAACACTGTTCTTGGCTAGGTAGTATTGAACCAGCTGCCGCCGGGCGGGCTGCGACTCCGCCGCTGCGCCTGCGAGCAGAGCGCGCACGGTGTAATCTTGATAGGCAGGAATGGCGATAGCCGCAATCACGCCGATGAAGTACACGTGGATCAGCATGCCAACGCCGGCGCCCGTCGGCGAGTCGACGGGCCGATATTTTTGGAGTTTGACCAGACTTGTATTGGTGGAACGCTCGATGCACTCGCGCTTGAAAAGAAACTGTGCCTGCCCGCAGTTTGTATCTGGGAGGCTCAGATGCCCGACCGCAGATGCTTTCTCGCTCAGCAATACTCGCGTATCATTCATCGCTCAGTATTAAGCGGGAAAAGCCGTGAGCCAGATCGTCTTGATGGGTAGCTGTCTGTGCGGTGCCGTGAAGTATGAGGTCGCCGGCGAAGCAAAGCGCTTCTATCACTGCCATTGCTCGCGTTGTCGCAAGGCGACAGGCACCGGACATGCGTCCAACCTTTTCCTGCAGCCCGCGGCGCTGAGGTGGCTCGCCGGCCAGGAGCACATTCGCGCATTCAAGGTACCCGAGGCCGAACGATTCACCAACCAATTCTGCGGGATCTGCGGCGGTCGCGTTGCGCGCCAGCCGCAGGGCACCGACACCGTAGTCATACCCGCCGGATCATTGGACGATGAGGCGCCCATCAGGCCGCAGGCGCGTATTTTCATCGGTTCGCGCGCGAGTTGGTCTTGCGCCGGGGACGAGGTAGCGATTTACCCGGGGCTTCCGCCGCAGTAGGGGCGGACAGATCCGAACTTGCGGTCGCGGGCCGTCAGCCGGCCTGAAATTTCTCGCGCAAGTCGGCGGCCACACGGGCGAATACTTCGTTCCATTCACCGGCGGCTTTTTGCCGATACAACTTTGCGCTGGGATACCAGGGGCTGTCATCGCGGTCCTGCAGCCAGCGCCAGTCTGGAGTGAAGGGCAGCAGTATCCATGTCGGCCGGCCCAGGGCGCCGCTGAGATGCGCCAAACTGGTATCAACGCTCACGACGACATCCATGCACTCGCACAAGGCTGCGGTACTGACGAAATCGAGTTCATCATCCGCAATTGAACTGATCAACGGACTCGAATCCAGTACCGCTCTGTCCTCTTCGCGCACGTCTTTTTGCAGGCAAAAATAATCGAACTCCGGCGGAAGCTGAGCGGCCCAGTCAGCGAGTCGAATGCTGCGCCGTTGGTCGATTGGATTATTGGGATTTCCGCTCCAGGTCAATCCAACGCGTGGACGGCGCGGTTCCGGCAGCTGCGTGAGCCAGCGCACGACCCTGTCATTATCGGCTCGCAAATAATTCGCCACAGAAGGGACGGTTTGCAGAGTTGTCTTGCACGCCAGCGGCAGACTCATCAGCGGGCAATGATAGTCGAACGCCGGTAAGGCGCTCCCTTTGGCTATCACGCGCGAAACGCCTTCCAAATTGCCTAGGAGATCGACCAAGGGCGGTGGCACCTCGAGAAACACGGTCGCACCACGGGCCGCGATCAACGTTGCGTAACGGCAGAACTGCAAGGTGTCGCCCAAGCCAGCTTCGCTGTGCAGCAGTAAGCGCCTGTCTGCGATGGGTTCCTCGCCAAGCCAAAGCGGCTGAGTGAAATTTCTAAATTCCCCAATGCCCAGACGTGCCGCGATTTTCCACCGCCATTCGTAGCCCCGCCAGCCGCGCTCGAAGTCGCCGAGATACAACATGCCGAGGGATCGATTGTATTGAGCATCCGCATATTCGGGATTGATCGATATGGCTTGGTTGTAACTTTCCAATACTTCGCCCCAACGAGAGCAATCTTGCAGCACCAGCGCGCGATTGTAGTGCGCGAGAGCATCGGAAGGATCGAGCACGATCGCCTGGTCGTAGCTTGCCAAGGCATCCGTCTGCAGTCCAAGCGCCTGTTGAACGACACCGCGATTGCAGTAGGCATAGGCATAGTCGGGCCTGCGCTCGATGGCCTGGGTGTAACTGGCGATCGCTGCGCTCAATTGGCCGAGATTCTTTAGGGCGTTGCCCCGTTTGTAATAGGCCTCGGCATGCGAAGCATCGAGGGTGATCGCCTGATCGTAGAGCCGGACGGCACGCTCGAAATCGCGCGCCGCGGTGGCTTTGGTTGCCTGCTCATACACGGAGTCAAATGAGACTGACGCGGGCGTGGCATCGGTCTTGCGTCCTAGCAACCTGTCAAAGATCGATGCCATCGCACCCCCTTAGCAGACGCCGGTGATGGGCGTATGCCGGCCGTTCCTGCACGATCGAAGTCCGCAAAACCCGACGGTTCATTTCGGCTGGCCACAGTCCGAGTTGCCGTTGTCTTCAATCGTCGCGACAAGCCAGCGTCCGTCTACCCGCACCAGGTTCGCAATGTCCCTGCCGCAGTGGTCGATCTTTCCATCCAATAAGAACTCAAAAGGCGCCCAAATAATGGCGACGTCGCCGTCAACGCGAACCAGTGCATCGTGAATACGCTCCTCGTGGGTCTGAGGGCCCGGCTGTGACAACTGGCCGGTTAGCGCTTCGAACGTCATATGCACCGGTTTGCCCTTGCGCATCAAGGTCGCTGTTCCGCCCGGCAGCAGCTGCGCCATCATTGCGGCCTTGTCTCGATTTCCCAGACCCTCCAGCATGGCCTGGAAACTCGCCAGCGCAGTCTTTTCGTCGGCGGACGCAGCGCTCGTGGCGTTCGCTGCGCGTGACACTTCCGCGTTCGGATTCTTGCCGCCGCCCGCGATCCATTCGTCGAGTTGCTGCTCGAGCACCGGAAGCGGCACCGCACCCAGCCCCAGGATGGTGTCATTAAACCAGCGTTGGTCGAATTTCCCGCCAAGCGTTCTCTCGGCGTCGGCGCGTTTGCGCCGGATGGTCATTTCACCGAGTTTGTATGCCAGCGCCTGGCCCGGCCAACTGATGTACCGGTCGACCTCGGTCGTCACTTCGTGATTGGACAACGCGGTATGGCTCGAGAGGAAGTCGATGGCTTGCTGCCGCGTCCATCCCATGCGATGGATGCCGGTGTCGACGACCAGCCGCGCCGCGCGCCACATCTCGTAGGTCTCCCGGCCGAATTCGTCATAGGGGGTTTCGTATATCCCCATGCCAATGCCGAGCCACTCGCTGTACAGACCCCACCCTTCGCCATAGCCCGAAAAATACGTGTTCTTACGAAGTTCCGGCCGATTCGGTCCTTCGAGGGCGAGTGCTGCTTGCAGGCTGTGACCGGGACTGCACTCATGCAGCACCAGTGCAGGAAGCGTATACAAGGGTCTTGCCGGCAGATTGTAGGTGTTCATGACGCAGCTCTCGAGGCCGCCATTGCCGCCGGTGCCGAACGTCGCCACCGCTGCCGGCGTCGGCCGGATGGTGAAGCGATAGCGCGGCAGCAGACCCAGGGTGTATTTGAGCTGCCCGTTGATCTTGTTGGCGATGTAGGTCGAACGCGCGATCAGTTCGTACGGCGTCTTGGCGTAGAACTGCGGATCGGTTTTCAAAAAAGCGAGAAACCCCGGGAAGTCGCCCTTCCATCCGGTCTTCTTCATGGTTTCATGCATGTCGATGTCGATTCGCGCCACTTCGGTCACGCCTATGGCATGAATCTGCTCAGGGGCCAGGTCGAGTGTCGTAAACTCGCGGATCTTGGCTTCGTAGTAGGCCCGTCCGTCGGGCAGGTCATCGGCGGCCAAGGTTGTGCGGGCGTGTGGTATGTATTGGTCACGCACGAATGGCAGCAGCTTTGCATAGGCCGGCGCCACCGATTTAGTGATGGCGATCCGTGCTTCAGCCCGCAATGCCGCGCGATCCTCGGCAGAAATTCCCGGCGGCATCTCCCGAAAGGGAATGTAGAACGGATTGTTTTCCGCATCCGCGACGGCGAAGGGTGCGATGGAGCCGTCGCGTCCTTCGATGGATACCCGCGGTGGCGTGAAGCCGCGCTTGAGGCCGGCGCGCATGTTGGCTACCTGTTCAGCGAAATAGCGCGGGATGCCCCGCATGCGGCCAATGTAGGCCCGATATTCGGCCACGCCATCCAAGCCGCTGCGCGGCGCGAGCGATCCCCAGAACGAACCGCCGCTGGTAAACGGTGCTTCGTAATCGCGAAATTTCTGCTGGGCGACGAATGCTTCGAGCACGGTTCGAAAAACCGCAGCGTTGATCTTCTCTGCTGCGATTTGGTTTTCTGGAATGGCATTGAGCGCCGCGAGCTTACTCTGCCAGAACGCGAATCGCCGGCGCTGGCTCGCCGGGTCGACATGCGGAAGATAGCCGGCGCGGGCGGTCATGTCGTCGTCCGGATCGGCGAATTCCCTCACCCGCCAGGCCCATTCGGCATCATAAAGTGCCTTTACTTCCGCATCAGCCGCCGCGCCGTGCGGCGCAGCAATCGAGTCGTGCGGCGCAGCAGCCGTGCCTGCTGCGACAACGGGAGCTTCGATGGCTTCGGCAACCAGAAGAGTCACGAGCAAAGCCGCCGTTGGGACCGTGAGCGTTGTCAATCGAACGATATTTTGAATTGTCATGAAATTGTCTGGCTACCTTTTCTGCATCGACATCGTGATAGGCCTCGTAAGCGCCCAAATGTATGATTTCATTGCCCGCTCTATCAAGATATCGCGAATATCTTTGGAGATGCCGGAAACCTTTCGATGATCAGCTTGCCTTATTAAGCCTACCGCCGCGCTCAACTGTTCTACCGAAGCACATACATCCCAGCAGATTTGCGGGGCAAAGCGGCGCATCAAAACCAAAATAGTAAGGTTGCGCTTTGCCACAGCGGCGCTGCAGCAACGAAATGCCTTTGCAAAGAAGCGCTGCGGTGCAGATCTCTGTCGCGTGCGGTGCATTTGCGGTATAATCAGCTGTGTACGTTACCGCACATACCGCCGGAAAAGGATTTGCTATGGCGCCAATTGCGGACCAGAAAGATAATCAGTTGCTGGCGATGCTACCCGAATCGGAATGGGGGCATTGGCTGCCTAACCTCGAACCCGTGGATCTTCCGCTCGGCAAGGTATTGTACGAATCGGGCAATACGCTAACCCACGTTTATTTTCCGACGACCGCCATCATATCTCTGCTGTATGTTATGGAAGACGGGTCTTCTGCCGAGATTGCAGTCGTCGGATACGAAGGCATCATCGGCATTTCGTTGTTTATGGGTGGCGAATCGACGCCCAGCCGCGCTGTGGTGCAAAGTGCCGGCAAGGGATTTCAGCTCAAGGCAAGCCTGCTGATGCAGTTGTTCGACAAAGGAGGGCCGGTGCTGCATCTGTTGCTGCGCTATACCCAGGCTCTCATCACCCAAATGGCGCAGACGGCGGTGTGCAATCGTCACCACACACTTGACCAACAATTGTGCCGCTGGCTGCTGTTGAGCCTGGACCGCATTCGGTCAAATGAGTTGGTGATGACCCAGGAGCTGATCGCCAACATGCTGGGTGTGCGACGCGAAGGCGTGACAGAGGCTGCCGGGCGCTTGCACAAAGCAGGATTGATCAACTATCAGCGAGGGCACATCACTGTGCTCAACCGAGAGGAGCTCGAGCGGCGATCGTGCGAGTGCTACGCGGTAGTTAAGAAGGAATACGACAGGCTGCTGCCTGCCACCATGGCGGTCTAAACCGCCTGGCGGTCGTGCTGCGCTTCCCGGCGCGCGACACGGAGCGCGCCACCCGCCTTGTCCCCAGATTAAGAATCCGGCCTCGGCTGATGTTGGGTACCGCACAGACGGTCGCGTTAGCGGCAGCCAGTATCCCTCGAATCAAGGTGCATGGACTGAATTCTCAAGGATCGGCACAGCCACAGGAGTGAAAACGTTGACACGCAGCTGTCTCGCGGCCAATTTGCCCCAGGGATCGCCGGCGGTTGAGTGCGCGCCGGGGCATCCCAGCCTCTCGGTGCAGCAGCGCAGTGCACTGGCCGAGCAAATTGCCGCGGTCGATGGGATAACTTCCGCGGAGGCGCATCGGCAAATCGCGGAATTCCTGTGCTGCGACTTTAAAGGGACTGTGTCGTCCTAACGAGCCTTCGAGCGCAAATACGCGGTCATCTTTCGAACTTCCGTTGCAAGGGCCAGCGCGGCAATCTGCGTGGTTCTTGCCCGATACCGCAATACCGCGTCATAGCCGATGAGCGGCGGCCTTTTGACATAACTTGACCGATACAGCCTGTTCGGTCAGTTTGCGTAATGTTTTGGCCGAGCTCGCGGAGAATGCAGTGAATACAACGGTGAAATGGATCGCAAAAGCAGCCGCCGCTGCTTGCATCATCACCGGCGTTCTGGGGCCGACCTGGTGCGAGCCGAGGTTGGGCGCTCTCTAGCGCGCCTTGAATATCGACTCGATCTTCACGCCGGCTGGGTCGAATACCGCGAGCAGAGGCTGCCCTCGACCGGTCAACGTCATCGAATTCGCCCGATCGATGGCGTACCCGGCCGCCCGCAGGCGCTCCTTGAGCTTGGTTTTGTCAGCGCCTCCGAAGTAGGCGACGTCGTCCACCTTCCTCAGGTGTAAACGAAGTTCCGGCAGACCAGCATTCCAAGGCTGGAAGTAGCGCGGCATGGAGATCACATCGTCGCCCCCACTGACCGCCGACTCGACCATCTTCTGCCTCTCTTGGGGATCCTTCGGCAGCGGCGCCCAAATCCAGCGCGGCAGACTGTACCAATGAGGAGCCAAATCCGGATTCTGCCGCCGCCCGAGGTCTGCTTGGGTGGAGTTGATGTCGTAAGCCTGCACCAGCTGCAGCACGGATTCTGAAAAGGCGTAATACAGCGGCCGGCCGTTCCATAAGGAAACGCTGCCGTAGATCAATGCGATGAGCTGTACCGCGACGATGGTGGCAATGTCGCGTGCGAGGTCGCGCCGCGGCTTGGCGGCGCGCGCAACGACAAAGGTCAGTAGCGGGCCCGCCACGACATCGACGCTTACCATCACCAAGACCACCTGCGTCGCATCGGCGAGGTACCAGCCTGGCCAGTGATACCATCCCACGTAGAGCGTGCCGAGAATGAGCGTCAGCGCACCCGCGCTCGCGAGCAGATGCCATGCCAACGCCCGTAGTCTAAATCCCATGCCTCAGTCCTGAATAACGCCGCGCCGACGGGGCCTTGGCTGCTCATTCTCCACAAAAACGCGCGCAATTGAAGCCCGCGGGAGCGCGGCGCAGCGAGATTTGCAAACGCCGTCACACAGCGCCTATGCCGCTATCCAGCCCCAGGGTTTCCAGCACGCGCTGCGTATGGCTGAGTGTGCCCACGATTCTTAGCTCCGGTCCCGGCGCGAGTTTGACCAGCGTGGGAGTCATGCGGATGCCGTCACTGAGCGCTAGCTGCGGGTCGCGGAATACATCGACGACTTCAATTTCATGGCGGCCCGCCAAATGCGCTCGGCAAAGCGCCTTCAGGTTGGCGATGGCTTGAGCGGAGTTCTGCGTATCTGCCGCAACATACAGCCTGAATTTGAATTTCGCCCCGCGCTGCATCACGAACTCACTTGCTGCGCGGCGTGGCGGAGTCGCCGCCGCGCAGCTCGCGCATGCGCACGCGCCCGCCGATGATCGCCGCCTTGCGGCTGGCGGTGGTGCTGGCCAGCAAGGTTCTTTCCACCTGCTTGGCAACCAATTCGGTTTGCACCGCCTTCAATCGCATTTCCAACTCGGCCTGCTGAGCATCGAGGGTGACGCGCTTGAGCTTGCGGGCCACCTCCGCAGCTTCATTTGCAACCCTTTCTGCGCTTTCCTTCTCCCAGCGCATGGTCCCCATCAATACCTCGCCGCCGGCAGTAAAGACGTCCGCCAATGTCACTCCGTCGTTGCTGAGGATCAATTCGCGTACTTGATTCGAATGCGCCGTGCCACGCGACTTGATGATGGACATGCCGCGGTTGCGTTCGCCGGCCTGCACCAAGTAGTTGAGATGGATCCAGGTGTCCGCCAGGGTGGAAATGTGCAGCGAAGTATCGACGTTGCTCTCGCCGGCAATCTCATCGAGCAGACTGGTGCAGACCAGGGTGATGCGCTCCGCTTTGGACCAATCGATCAGTCGCTCGGCGACGCCGTGGGCGGTCAGTTCGTTGCTGGACTTCGATAGCGCGGACACCGGATCGATGACCAGGCAGCGCGCCTTATGCTTGCGCGCCAGCTCCTTGATGCGCACCAGATGCATTTCCGCGCTGCCGGTGATGGTACGGGCGGAAATCATGCGCAGCATTCCGCTTTTCACGTACTGATTCAAGCGGATGCCGACGGAGGATAAGTTGCGGATCACCTCGGTGCCGTCGGAATCAAAGCTGATGAACATGGTGCGTTCGCCGCGCCGGCAGGCGGCCTCCGCGAAGGCGCCGCTCAAGGTGGTCTTGGCGGTTCCCGGGAAACCCGTGATCAGCACGGTGGCGGCACGGTAGTATCCGCCTCCGAGCATGGTATCTAAGCGGTTTACGCCGCTGGTAACGCGCTCGTTCGATACATCGGCGTCCAGTCGTCCCAGCTGATGCAGGATCGCAACACTGAAACCGGCGTCGCCGATGACGAATGGTGATTCATTTTCATCGAAACTCGAACCGCGATATTTCTGGACCCGAAGATTGCGCTGCGACACGCCCATCACCACGCTGTGATTCAGGATGACGGAGCAGTCGACCATGAACTGCATGAAGCCGTAAGGCGTCTGGTTACCGCTGCTGGTGTCGTCCGCCGCCGCTTTCAAGGTGATGAGACAGGTCAGTTGATTCGCCAAAAGCCACTCGTGCAGCCGGTAGATCTCGCGTCGTCGTGCCGCGAGATCGGGCAGCAGTGCGAGCACGATGTCCAGGGCGTCGAACACAATGCGTCGTGCGTTCATTGTTTTCGACTGCAGCGCGAGGGTCGCCAGCATGCCGCAGAGATCGAAATCTCCGGCTTGCACAAAATCCGGCTTCGGTTGCGCGTCGACGAAGAGAAGTTTCTGGCGCCGCAATTCGGACAACCGCCAGTCGAATCCTTGTGCGTTGGCTTGAATGCGTTTGGAGGTTTCCTCAAAAGCCACGAATATTCCCGGCTCCCGGTACTGCCGTATGCCGTTTACCAGGAATTGCAGCGAGAATATGGTCTTGCCGGAACCGGGGCCGCCGGCCAGCAGGGTGGTGCGTCCACGCGGCAGCCCACCGCCGGTGATTTCATCGAATCCGGCTATCCCGGTCGGTGCCTTGTTCGACATTGTCTCGGCGGCAGAGCGGTCGGATTTCATTGGCGTCCCTTCCCTAGGATTGCCCGGCGAAGATATTTGCCGGTCCCACGTCGGAGATTGGGCGGTTTCCCGCAGCCTGCTAGAGTATGTCGCTATTGTCGCGGCGTATGTGCGGTAGCCTACCTTGTGGCGAACTGCGCATCTCGCCAGAGTCGAAACCCGCCGATAAACGCAAAGTCGTTATTGCCGAGCCGCGCATTCTTCGGCATCCGCTTCAGCTTGCGCGCATTGCCGCCGCCGATGACGACGTAGTCGGCCTCGAGCACCGAGCTCAGGCGTTCCACCATCTGTTTTACGTTCTGGCGCCACTTCTTGCCGCCCAACCGCCGCAGGCCTAGGTCACCGACATAGTGTTCGAAGCTATGCCCCTTCTTGAAGGGCAGATGCGCAAGCTCCATCGGCGCCACGATTCCGTCGACAATCAGCGCGGATCCGAGTCCCGTGCCGAGGCCGAGAAACAGCATACGGCCTCCCTCGTAGCTGCCGATGGCCTGCATAGCCGCATCGTTCACGACGCGGGTCGGCCGGCCGAAAGCTTTGCGAAAATCGAATCCAACCCATCCGGCGCCGAGATTGTGCGGCTCGGCAACCACTTTGCCGTGCAGCACCACGCCGGGATAGCCGATCGAGACTGCGTCGAATTTCCAATCTCCGGTGAGCTCGTGGACCTGCTGGACCATTTTGCGCGGCGTAAGTTGCGGTCCGGAGTCGAACTGGCGCATGTCGCGGCGGCCGAACACGCGGGCTTTCACGTGGCTTCCGCCGACGTCGATGGCGAGAACTCGCTTGTACAGCTTGGGCTTCATGGAAGGACTTTGGGAGCGGCCAACATGATCCAGGCTAAGACCAGCAGACCCAGGAAGAGGGTCTCAGCCGCGATCAAAGCAACGCAGCTGGTGCCGACGGCCATCATCTCGCGCAGCGACGTCTTCATCCCCAAAGCGGCGACGGAGATGACCAATAGCCATTTCGACACATCGGTGAGTACGGCCGCGACCGGCGTGGGCACGAGTGAAAAGCCGTTGAGCGCCGCCAGGACGACAAATGCAATGAGAAAGCCCGGCAGCAGCGTAACTTTGTTCTTCGGTTGGTCCACGCCCGTGCCGCGCGCCGCAAACAGCGTGATGACCAGCACCACGGGCAGCAGCATGGTCACGCGCATCAG
Organism: Gammaproteobacteria bacterium; assembly: GCA_040004115.1. GTDB lineage: Bacteria > Pseudomonadota > Gammaproteobacteria > Steroidobacterales > Steroidobacteraceae > Bog-1198. The sequence goes on from JBDUBO010000056.1 coordinate 12,976, forward strand.
CTTGACTATGGTCGCCGTATCGCCGGCTTGCAGCGAGGAGGCGTAGCCGGCCGCCACCACCTGCGCCACATCGTGGATGGATCCGCCGAGGAATCGTCCGGTTTGCACGGCATCCCAATGCAGGTGCGAGACGAGAGCTGGATACAGGACCATTGCAATGGTGCTGTATGTAGTGATGCAGGCGATTACCACCACGGTATCGCGCTCGGAATCCTTGCGAGGCCAGGCGACGGCGATGGCCATCGCTGCGGACGCTCCGCAGATTCCGACGGCGCCGCCGGAGAGGACGCCGAACCGGCCGTCGAGCTTCATGGTCTTGGCGAGCAGCCAACCGAGGCCGATGGTGAACGGCACAGTCACCATGACCATGGCGGCGGTCGACCAGCCCAGCGCGCCGATTTGACCGAAGGTGATGCGCAGTCCGAGCAGCGCGACGCTGATTCGCAGCAGAGTGCGTGCCGAGACATTGATGCCGGGCGCATAGCGCGCCTCGGTGGACAATTGATTCAGGGCCATGCCGAGCAGAAGCGCAAAGATGACGGGCGGTGCATGGTAGTGATCCGAAAGATAGGTGGCGGCGAGGGCCACAATCATGGTGGCGGCGACTCCGGGCGCGATGGCGCTGCCGGCCGAGCGCAGAGCGCCGGCACGCCAGCGGCTGATGAACGCGGACAGCTCCATTAGTGCGATCTTACCCGCTGCAGCGCAGCGCGCCAGCCGGAAATTTGCAGGTCTCGCTCCGCAATGCAACTCGTGCCCCGGTCGATGGCGAGCAAGACTTCCTCGATGGCGCGCATTCTTTAATCATCGCATGCGGCCCGGTGTCCGGCATCGTCCGCGGACATTGTCCGCGGACACTTCCTATGACGACACCCGTTTTGAGAGCATAAGAAACAATGACTTATAAAGTTGGACCGCTGGCACCCAGTTTGCGAATCATTCCTCATGCATTTAATAACGAGACGCATGCAGCCGATGTTGGGATACGCGGCAGTGTCCATCGCGATGGGTTTGGTGGCCGTCAATGCCCACGCCAACGACGTTAAGGAACTGTACGAGCGCCGGGTGCCGGCGTTAAATCGGCGGCGGAGTGTCTACGTTCAGCAGCGCGGTGGCCGCGGGCAATTGCACCAGCAAAACGGTGCCGCCCGAAGCCGGACTTCTGACATCGAGCCGGCCGCCCAGCGCTCGAACCCGATGGCGCATGGACGCCAGGCCGTGAGAGCCGGTCGCCGTGAGCCGGCCCGCGGGGATGCCCACGCCGTCGTCTGAAATCTGCATGACGATGCCGGTAACATCGACGCTCAATATGATGTCCACCGCCTTGGCCGCAGCATGCTTCAGAATATTCGTGAAGGCCTCCTGCGCGATGCGAAACAGCGCGATGGCAGCCTCTGAGTTAAGCGTCGGTTCTTCTTCGGGATATGACTCGATACATTTGAGGCCGGCGCTGCCGCAGGTTTCCTTCAATTGCCAGCGCAAGGCTGCGAACAATCCCACATTGTCGAGCAGCGTCGGACGCAACTCCTCGATAATCCGCCGCTTCAGGTCCACGCCCAAGGACAGGTTCTGCTGTACACGTTGCAGCCGGTGTTGCATGTCGGAATCTTCCGCGGCGAGATGCTGTTCGGCCCAGGAAATATCCATGCGCGCGCCCACCAACAGACCGCCGAGTTCGTCGTGCAGCTCGCGCGCGAGACTGGCCTTCTCGCGTTCCGCTACGCTCTGCAAGTGGGTCGAGAGTTCAACCAGCTCGCGATTGCGTTCCTCTGCCTCGCGCTCCAGCTGCAGTTTCTGATCGCGCAGCTCCGCGGTTTGCGCCATGCGGCGGCGCATGTCCATGTACACCAGACGCGCGGCCACGCCGACCAGCAGCATGTTGAAAATCGTTCCGGCGACGGTGATCCAGCGGCTCAACACCAGTGATTGGGACCAATGCTTCGCGGCTGCATGGTGTTCTGAAGCCTCGCTGCCGCGCATTTGATCCATGGTATCGGTGATGGCCGCACCGGCGTCCGTGCCCACCCTGGTTTTCACCAGAGAAACGGCCGTTGCGGCGCCCTGGGTCTGTTGAACGGCGATTAGCATCGACAAATCTGCCAGTCGCTTGCCTACCAACACCTGCAGGTTGCGCATGGCGGCGAGGTCGGCGTCCGATCCCTCGTATGCCGCCCGCAAACGTTCCAGCCGCGGTTCAATCTCAGCGACGACCTTCTCATAAGACGCGAGGTATTTTCGATCGCCGGTCAACAAATAGCCGCGCTGCATGGCTACCGAACGCGCGATGGCGGTCTGCAATTCATCGATGGCGAGTTCCCGCAGCGCCGTGTCCTGCAGGCGCCCGCTGGCTTCCTGCAGGCGTTGCTGGCCGGCGCCCGTCAGAAAAAAAAGCACGGCCAAGAATCCGATGATGAGAAACGGCGGTACCGCCACATACCATCGGCCGAGTCCATCGAGAGCTTCGCCAAGAATGTTGACGCGAGTCATTATGAAACACTCTACGCGACTTTACGCGAACCAGAAACACGAAGGGCCGCCATTGGCTTCGGCAGCAGCAGACATCCGCGTCGGAAAATGTCTGCGCTTGATGTCAGAAAGAACGGACGCGCGCCGTGCGGAGTGGAGTGGAACCTCAGGGCAGCGCTCGCGTCAGTAGACAGCCAAAGTCACGGTGTCGGTCAGCTCTTCGGTCTTGAAATCGACGGGGATTGCGATGACCGGCACGCGCTCCTTGCCTTCGAGCCAGGCTTCGAAAGCGGCAAGCGGCATGGGTTTGGCGTACAAGTAGCCCTGTCCAATGTCGCAGCCGAAGTCGCGCAGGCGAGCCGCCGCCGTTTCGGACTCTATGCCTTCCGCCACCACCTTGAGCCCGAGTCCGTGGCCCATGTCGATGGCGTAGCGCACGATGGGCGCGAACTCCGGGTCGGTTTCCAATCCCTGCACGAAGCTGCGATCGATTTTCACCTCGTGCACGGGCATGCGGACCAGCTGGCTGAGCGACGAGTAGCCGGTGCCGAAATCGTCGATCGACAGGCTCACTCCCAGTGCCGCGATGGCGTCCAGCATGTGCAGCGCTCGCGTTGAGTCTTCAATGAATCCGCTCTCCGTCAGTTCCAAGGTCAGAAGCCCCGGCGGCAGCCGGTGCCGGCCCAACATGCTGGCAATGCGTGAATCGAGCCGCACGTCGCCGATGTCATCGGCGCTGATGTTCACCGCCAGCCCCAAGGGCTTGCCTGCCGCCAGCCAAAGTGCGCCTTGTGCGATCGCGTGCTCCAAGGTCCAGCGGGAGAGGCGCCGGATGAATCCGGTCTGTTCGGCAAAGGGGATAAAATCGACCGGGTTCAGCAATCCCCGGGTGGGGTGCTGCCAGCGCAACAGCACTTCGGCGCCGGTCACACGGCCAGCCTTGAATTCAATTTTTGGCTGAAAGAACAGGCGCAGCTCATCGTGTTCGACCGCGTGGCGCAACTCGCCCAACAGCGAGAGTTGGTCGCGGGCCGCAGGCTTTAGTGCCTCTTCGTACACCGCAAGCGGACGCTTCTCGCGGCGAGCGCGGTCCAAGGCGAGGTCGGCACAGCGCATCAAATCATCGGCCGAGGTGGTGCCGGGGGCTGCCAGCGCTAGACCTAAGGTCGCGGTGATATCGATCGGCTGAGCCTCGACGAAAACCGGGTCTGCGAGCGCCATGACTAGAGAGGATCCCCATGCCTGTACGCTGCCGGGATCGCGTAATTGCGCAAAGGCCGCGAATTGATCGGCTGCGAGACGTGCCACCGCGGATTTCACCGAGGGCACGGCCGCGAGTCGTGCGGCCATCTTGACGAGCACGGCGTCGCCCACCGAATATCCCAAATGTTCATTGATGCGGCGGAAGCGGTCTAAATTAATGATGGCCACGGCAATGGGCGCGCCGCGGCCTTCTGCCAGCGCCCGTCCCAAGGCCGCACCGAAGGCGGTTCGATTCATGAGGCCGGTAAGCGAATCTTCATAGGCCAGGCGCCTGATGGATTGATCGCGGGATTGCACCGCTGATTGCATCAGCTGCAGCCCTTCCGCCAGCACTCCGAGCTCATCGGGGCGCTGCACGCTCAAGGCCACGTCGTACGTGCCGGCACGCATCTGGTCGACTGCCCGCGTCAGGTCTTGCAGCGGCCGCGTGATGTTGCGCGCGAGCCAGAAAGCGGCCGCCGCGGAAGCGATCAAGCTGACGGCGGCGATTAGGAACAGCATCTTGGTCAGACGCTCGAAGGGCGCGCGCGCATCCGCAAGCGATCGGGACAGAACGGCGACGACCTCGGCATTGCCCCACTTGGACATCTCGATGCGCCGGGTGACCACGTCGGATTGGCGAGCCGCGCCCGTTGGAATGGTGCTCACCAAATCCGACCGGCGGCCGGCGGAATTCACCGACAGCGTCACAGCCAGTCCGGTGATATCTGCCAACTCACGCGCTGCCTTGGCGTCGAGTTCGAAACCCATGGCGATCCAGGCCACCGGCAGCGGGCTGCGCACCGATACGGTCACGAGCTGGTAGATGCGGCCGTTGTCGACCATCAAACTGGTGGCGCTGTCGCCGGCGACATTGCTCCTTTGCTCGGGCGAAAGTGGAAACGGAGTGCCCGCCTTGATGTGTAGCCCGGAGGCGGCAATGACGTCGCCGTTGAGAGAAGTCAGCACCACCATGGCGGCGCCGATGCGCCTGCCGCTGTTTTCGAGCACCGAGACCAGTGTGTCGGTGTCGCGCGTGGCAACCGCTTCGCGGAAGCCGTAGTCGGCCGCGACCGCTTGCGCCGCCTGGGTCAGCTGGCGACGGTTGCTTTCCAACAGACGTGAGAACACCGACACGCCGACATCGAGCTGCCGCTGAACCTCGCGCTCGGCATTGCCGCGATTCGTCAAGGATACGGCGCCAAGCGCCGCCGCCAGCACCGCCGCGAGCAACAGAATAAAGGTCACTGCTATTCGTGTGCGTAGCGCCACGGCCGGTTACTCAGGCCACGCCGCGACGGCGCTCGCCGTGCTGTCCACATTAATGGTTATGGGAATGCTGATGGGCGCCGCAGCAACGGAAATTTCCCGCGGCGGAACCGCGGCAACGGCATTCGGATGCCAGGCGCGCAAGCGATAGCGTCCCGCTGGAAGATTCAAAGTGGCGGTTCCCGAATCGCTGAGTTTAGCGAAATACGGCGAGTCGACGACGCCGACGTAGGCAAGCATGTTGTCGTGAATGTTGCAGCCAAGGATCACGAGCCCCGGCTGATCGAAGATCACCGCGGTGCGGGGGGATCCGGCATACAGCTTGAGTGTGAACGTCTTGGCGTGTGAGAACGAATACACCTGATGCCGGATGCGGTCACTGTTGGGGAAGGTGATCGCGGTGCCGGTGCGCACCACGCTGACGCGAGGAACGAATTTCTTGTCGACCTGATCGACGATCGCCGCATCGTGGCTGGGCACAGGCGTTGCATCCAGCGGGTCGAACACGATCACCGTGTCTGCGGCGCTAGCGCCGGCGGTGGCGGAGGCTGTGGCGATTGCGGTCGATCGTGCGGTCACATCGACCGTCACCATGCCGGCGAGCGCCGATTGAGTACCGAGTGCAGCAAATAGGGCTACGGCTGGCAGCCGACAGCGAGGCACGGTGTTCATTGGCCGGTAGCAGGCGCGGGCGCGACCGCCGGCGCAGCGGGCTCGACCACGTCGCGCTTCATGGGCGCCAGCAGCCGCAGCAGCTCGTTCGTAGCGCCTTGACTGACACGCCGTTCCTTCAGCACGGTGCGCAGGTCGGCAACCATGCCGAAGAATTCCGCTTCGGAAATATGGTGACCTGCGTGCACCTCTCGCATGGAGTCGCCGCTGTAATGACAGGGGCCGCCCGACAGATCACAGATCTGCTCTGCCAGCAGCCGTTTGATGCGGTCTAATTTGGAATCCTTGAAGCTGCGCTCAAGCTTGGGATCAGTGCTCACCCGGTCGATGAGGGCGTCGGCGATGGCAGTGACGCCGACCGCGCCGCCCAAGCGATCGTACAGGCGCGGGTGCGCGCCGTGAGTTGCGCCCGCTGCTGCGCTCGCGACCATTCCCGAGAGCAACAGGAACGAGGAGGCGAGCGCTCGATATGCCACAGCTGTCATAAGTAAGCCCAATAAAGTCGTTAGGTTAAACGGGCTTACGCGCCCGGGCTGTGCGTTTGGACACAATATTCCGCAGCCGCTCAACTTAACCTTGTCCGCCGTGAAAACATGCATTCGAATTGCCATCGGCGGGTTGTCGGCTGCCGTCGGGCTGGCTGTATGCCCGCCCGCCAGCGCCGGAGAACGGCTGCAGTGGACCGGAGCGGTGACCCAAATCGAGGGAACTGCCGGCGGCGGCTTGGTGCCGTGGGCGCTCATCGGCGGCCTGGGCACCGATACGGAGGTCGGCGCCTCTGCATTTGTGACCTACGTCTCGACGCGGGACTTCGCGCTCCGATCGGGCGGGGTCAGCGTTGGTGTGAATAATCGCGTGGAAGTCTCCGCGGCACGTCAGCGATTCGATGCCGGCTCGGTGGTGCCGGGCCTGACTTTGGGGCAAGACATCGTCGGCCTCAAGGTACGGCTGGCGGGCGACGCGGTATTCGCGCCGGACCACTGGCTGCCGCAGATCGCCGTCGGCGCGCAGTGGAAACACACCCTGGATTTCGATCAAATTCCACGCGCCGTGGGCGCAGCGCGCGGCGAGGATGTGGATCTGTACATCGCGGCGACCAAGCTGTACTTCGCCGCGATTGCGGGCCATAACGTCATTGTCGACGCAACGCTGCGGCGCACGCGCGCCAATCAATTCGGCTTGCTGGGCTTCGGCGGTGGTGGCGACGGATTCACGCTGGCGCCGGAATGCTCGGCTGCCATGTGGCTGAACGACGACGTGTTGGTCGGAGCGGAGTACCGCCACAAGCCGAATAACTTGAGCGCATTCCGCGAAAATGGCGCCAAGGACCTGTTCCTCGCCTGGACGCCGGTGAAAAATCTTGCTGTGACCGCGGCCTGGGCGGACCTCGGCCGAATCGCCGGCAAATCGACGCAGCGCGGCGCCTACATTTCCGTGTGGCTGGGCTACTGATTGCCGCTACTATACGCGGCCTCATGCCTACCGTACGCCTCGACAAAGTATCTCTAAGCTTCGGTCTCAAACCCCTGCTGCACGATGCCGCCTTGCAGATCCGCAAGGGCGAACGTGTCTGCCTGCTCGGGCGCAACGGCGAGGGCAAGTCCTCGCTGCTGCAGTTGATCACGCGCCAAATCGTTCCCGACGGCGGCGAGGTCTGGGTGCGTCCCGGTGCGAGAGTCGCAAGCCTGGCACAGGAAGTTTCCCCTGCGAGCGATGCCACTGTGCGCGACGTGGTGGTGGGCGGTGTGCGCCGCGCCGAACACGATGATTGGCAGGCCGACATGCAAGTGGAGCAGGTGATATCGCGCCTGCAGCTCGATCCGGACGCCGCGATGAGCGCCTTGTCGGGCGGCTGGCGGCGGCGGGTGATGCTGGGCCGCGCGCTGGCGGCGATGCCCGATCTGTTGCTGCTGGACGAACCCACCAATCACTTGGATATCGAGGCGATTACCTGGCTCGAGGACATGATGCTCGAGTTCGAGGGCGCGCTGCTGTTCATCAGCCACGATCGGGCCTTCGTGCGCCGATTGGCGACCCGGATCGTGGAGCTGGATCGCGGTCAATTGCGCGTCTGGCCGGGAAACTATGACGCCTATGTGGTGCAGAAGCGTGCGGCGCTCGAAGTCGAGGCCAAGCATGCCGCTCTGTTCGACAAGAAGTTGGCGCAGGAGGAGGTTTGGATCCGCCAGGGCGTGGAAGCACGGCGCACGCGCAACGAGGGCAGGGTGCGGGCCCTGAAGCAGCTGCGTATTCAGCGCAGCGAACGCCGTGAGCGTATCGGGCAGGTTGAAATCCGGGTGCAGGATGCCTCGCCGTCGGGCAAGCTGGTGTTCGAGGCGACTCGCGTTACGCACCGCTTCGGCACCGCGCCGGTGATTGCGGACTTTTCCGCCCGCATTATGCGCGGCGACCGTATCGGCATCATCGGTCCGAACGGCTGCGGCAAGACGACCCTGATAAAACTACTGGTGGGCGAATTAGAACCCACCGAAGGTGAGATCCGCCGCGGCACAGGCTTGCTGCCGGCCTATTTCGATCAGCAACGCGACCAACTGGATACGGCCGCCTCGATCATGGACAACGTCACCGGCGGCAGCGGCGACACGGTCACTATCGACGGTCAGCCGCGGCATGTATCGGGATATTTGCGCGACTTCCTGTTTCCGCCGGAGCGGCTGCATGCGCCGGTGAGCATGTTGTCGGGCGGGGAGCGCAATCGATTGCTGCTGGCGCGCTTGTTCGCGAAGCCCAGCAATCTCTTGGTGATGGACGAGCCTACCAACGATTTGGACGTGGAGACTTTGGAGCTTCTCGAAGAGATGGTGGCCAACTATGCGGGCACTCTGCTTCTGGTGAGCCATGATCGGGCATTTATCGATAACGTGGTGACCAGCACACTGGTATTCGAAGGGCGGGGCCAAGTCAACGAGTACGTGGGCGGTTACAGCGATTGGCTGCGCCAGCGCCGGGACGTCGCAGCGCCGCCGCCGCCATCGCCGCCACCGGCCTTGTCCGGTACACGCCGGTCCGAGATCTCCGCGCCGTCGCCTGAGGCCGCGCTCCGCGCAAAGGCGCGACGATTGTCCTACAAGGACCAGCGGGAGCTCGAATCCATGCCCGAAAAAATTCAGCGCCTCGAAGCCGAGCAATTGCAGCTGCAGGCCGCGATCGCAGACCCGGCCCTGTTCCAGGGCACGGACGAGCGCGGCACGCATGCTCTGAAACGCTTGACGTCATTGGCCGCGGAACTCGAGGTCGCCTACGCGCGCTGGGACACCTTAGAATCGATGGGGACCGGCGGCGGCAGGGCCTAGCACCGCAGCGACTAGCACCGCAGCGACTAGCGCCGCGGCCGGCCGCGCCCGAGCAGGTCGCTGGGATTGGGTAGAGCCCCGCCGGCGCTATCGGGTATGACCAGGGAGGACGCTTGTTCGCGGCGAATCTCCTGCAATTCACGCATGGTTTGATGCACGGCTTGTTCGGCGGCGGCGCCGAATTTCTCGATGGCCACGTTCAGCGTGTCGGCGTCGAGCTCAAAGCTGATCGGGACGGCGCCCATCGGGGTCATCACCTGAGCCTGTCCGACAAAGAGCACCGGCCGCGAAGCGTCTGTCGAACCGTCTGCAACCACCGGGGTCAGGCGACGAATCGTGCCGACCTTGCGATCGGTAAACGTTTCTTCGCGGTAGATCTGTGTGGCGTCCATGGTTGCCTGCCGGCCTTCGATGGTGGAACTCATGCGTGGGCTACCCCTTGTATTCGTTTGGGAAAAGTAAAGGCTACCAGTTCGCAGCGTCGCCCGGGAGGCCGCCCTGCTAGGATACTTCGCTTGGCACACACGGTCATAGCTTCAAAGGTCCCCAAGTGGACCGCCTTGCTCGGGCTGGCCCTCTTCGGGCTGGCATTGTTTTGGCTGCACCATCTGCTCGGCCAATATCGATGGGCCGATGTTCTCGCCCACGTCCGTGCGATACCTACGGCAAAGGTGCTACGGGCGGCACTCTTCACGGTTTTGGGCTACGGCTGCCTTACCCTATACGACGCCCTGGCCGTGCGCTTTGCCGGCGCGCGCGTACCCTATCCGCGAGTCGCCCTAATCTCATTCATGGGCTATGCCATCGGCCACAACGTCGGCCTCAATACCTTGAGCGGCGGAGCGATTCGCTACCGGGCCTATACGGCTCTCGGACTCGGTGCGAAACAGATTGCCACGATCATTGCCTTTGGCAGCGTTACGTTCCTGTTGGGGGCGGGTCTGCTGCTCGGGCTGTCGCTGCTCACTCAGGCGGGCATGTCGCAATCGGTGCTGAACATGCATGCCTCGCTGTCCATGCTTGCCGGGGCCGTACTGCTGGCGGGAGTCGTAGCCTATCTGTGGCTGGTGTGCACACGGCGGAAGCCGTTAAAGATTTGGCGCATTGTCATTCCCATGCCCAAGGCGCGTGTGGCGTTCGCACAGGTCGCCGTTGCATGCGCCGATTTGCTGTGTGCGGTCAGCGTCCTGTATGTGCTGTTGCCGCCCCAGGCGGCGATGAGCTTCGGCGCCTTTGCCGGTGTCTATTTGATTGCGATTGCGGCCGGCGTCATCAGCAACGTACCCGGCGGTATCGGCGTGTTCGAAGCGGTCTTGCTGCTGCTGCTGCCGTCGGTACCGAAGGACAGCCTGCTGGGCGCGCTGGTTGCGTACCGCGCCATTTATTACTTCGCTCCGTTCGCGGCGGCGCTGGCCCTGTTGGGCGCACACGAACTGTGGGCGCACCGGGGACCGGCGGTGCGGCTGGTGCAGCTCGGGCGTACGTTTCTAATTGCCGTCACGCCGCAAGCCATCGCCATCGCGGTGTTCCTGGCCGGCGCGGTGCTGCTGTTCTCGGGTGCCACGCCGGGATTGGGCAACCGCCTCGACCTGCTGCGCAAGTTCGTGCCGCTGCCCATTCTCGAACTATCGCACTTGCTCGGCAGCGCCGTTGGCGTGGGCTTGCTGGTGATTGCCCATGGGCTGTACCGCCGGCTCGACGCCGCCTGGTGGCTGACGATGTGGCTGCTGTGGGCCGGAATCCTTTTGTCGCTTCTCAAAGGCTTCGACTACGAAGAGGCCATGATCTTGGGCGCCGTCGTCATCGTCCTGGTATCCGCTCGTGGCCGCTTTCGGCGCCGCGTGTCCTTACTCGATCAGCACTATTCGGGCCCGTGGATTTTGGCGCTGTGTTTGGTTCTGTTCACCGTCGCGTGGTTGGTGATATTCGCCAATCGGCACGTGCCTTACGACAACCAACTGTGGTGGGACTTCGCCTTCCACGCCTCGGCGCCGCGCAGCCTGCGCGCGTCGCTGTTTGCCGCTGTGATTGCCGCCGCCTACGGCCTGTGGCGCGTGTTGCGGCCGGCGCCGCCACCCATGTCGGCGCCACACGATGCGGACCTTGTGCGCGCGGCGGAATTGGCTGCGCAAGCCGATGACACCACCGCGAATCTGGCATTGCTCGGCGACAAAAATTTACTGTTCAACGCCGAGCGTACGGCGTTCATCATGTACCAGGCGTCGGGGCATAGCTGGGTGGCGATGGGCGACCCGGTCGGACCGCCCGAGTTGTGCGAGCCCTTGGCCTGGGAGTTTCTGGAGAACTGCGATGTGATGGCCGTATCGCCGGTGTTCTACCAGGTCAAGCCGCAAAATCTACCCTTGTATATCGACTTGGGATTAAACCTGAGCAAGCTCGGCGAGGAGGCGCGGGTGCCACTCGACACATTTTCGCTGGAGGGTGCGGCACGCGCCGACTTGCGCCAGGCGCATCGCCGGGCGAGCCGCGACGGGGCGCAGTTCGAGGTCATTCCGCGCGCCGGGGTCGTTGCCATTCTCGGTGAACTGCGCGCCGTGTCCGATGCCTGGCTTGAGGAAAAAAAGACCGGCGAGAAGCGCTTCTCCCTGGGTTTCTTCGATGAGCATTACCTGCAGAATTTCGATTGTGCCGTGGTGCGCCGGGGCGGCGCCATCGTCGCGTTCGCCAATCTTTGGCGCGGCGCCTTGAGCGAATTGTCGGTCGATCTGATGCGCTTCAACGGCGACGCACCGAAGGGAGTCATCGATTACCTGCTGATCGAGTGCATGCTGTGGGGCAATGCCCAGGGTTTTCAATGGTTCAATTTGGGGATGGCGCCGCTGTCGGGACTGGAGGAGCACGCGCTGGCACCGACCTGGCACAAGGTCGGCCGCATGGTGCAGCGCTACGGTGAAATGTTTTATAACTTTGAGGGCCTGAGAAAGTACAAAGAAAAATTTCAGCCGGTTTGGCGTCCGCGCTATCTGGCGGCGCCTGATGGCCTCGCCATGGCGGGCGCACTGCTCGATGTCACTGCGCTGATTTCAGGCGGTGTCGGCAAGGTTCTGAGAAAGTAGCCGCGCGAATGCAGCAGCAGGCTACAAAAGCGCGACTGACCGCAACTGTGGTGATGCTGGCAGGGCTGTTGACCTACGCACTGGGTTCCGCGGCGGCAGATGCCATGCGCACGGCCGGCTCTGCGGCCGCTGCGCATGCAGAGCCGGATCAGGTGTTCGAGTATGGGCGCTTCGGCAAGGTCAGCATTTATCGCGATGCGGCGGCGCCGGGCGACGCCTCGCCGGGCGACGCCTCGCC
>JBDUBO010000010.1:0-64696 GCA_040004115.1 Gammaproteobacteria bacterium
AACGTCACCAGCAATGCCGCGACCCTGACAGTGACGTCGGCCGCGGCAGCTCCCAGCATCACGACGCAGCCCGCAAATAAGTCCGTGTCGGTCGGTGCGACTGCGACGTTCATGGTGACGGCAACGGGGACGGCGCCGCTCAGCTATCAGTGGTCGAAGAACGGCACGGCAATCGGCGGAGCGGTGTCCGCGAGCTACACTACTCCGGCGACGGTGCTCGGCGACAGCGGCGCGACTTTCACCGTCAAGGTGACTAACAGCGTCGGCAGCGTCACCAGCAATGCCGCGACCCTCACAGTGGTGACGGCATCAGGCTCGGTGACCGTCACGCCGCAACTCGCGCCGCTCACGACCTCGCAGACTCAGCAATTCACAGCGGTCGTTCCCGGCGCAGTGGCTGCGAATTGGAGCGTCGACGCGGTCGGCGCCGGCAATGCTACGGTGGGCACGATCAGCGCCGGCGGCGTCTTCACGCCGGGGACCCAGGTGGGTATCCACACCATCCGCGCAACCAGCAGCGCCAACTCGTTGCAGTCGGGTACGGCGACCGTGGCAGTGACCGATCTTGCCGGTGTCTACACCTATCACAACGATGCCGCGCGTACCGGCCAGAATCTACAGGAATACGCATTGACGCCGGCCGTGGTCGGCGGCGGCAAGTTTGGCAAGCTGTGGTCCTGCGCCGTGGATGGTGCGGTCTATGCACAGCCGCTGTACGTGGCGAATCTCGCGATCGCCGGCGGCACGCACAATGTGGTATTCGTCGCGACCCAGCACGACAGCGTCTACGCCTTCGATGCGGATTCGCCGAATTGTACGGCGTATTGGAGCGTTCACCCGGCGGTGGGAGTGACGTCGGTGCCGCAGCTAGACACCAACTGTGATGATACGCTGATCGAAGTCGGCATTACGGGAACGCCGGTCATCGATCCGTCGACGAAGATCCTGTACTTCGTTGCCAAGTCGAAGGAAGCGGGCGCGTATTTTCAAAAACTGCATGCCGTCAACCTCGCCACCGGCGCCGAGCGGAGCGGTTCCCCCGTGACCATCACCGCGTCCGACTCGAAAAACACCTTCGATGCCTTGCGCAATTCCCAGAAGCCCGGATTGGCGCTGACCAACGGCCACGTCTATATCGGGTTTTCCTCGCATTGCGATTACGGTCCGTATTCCGGCTGGTTCATGAGCTACGACGCGAACTCCTTGACGCGAACGGCGGCCTTCGACGTGACCCCGAACACCATAGGCGGGGAAGGCGGCATTTGGATGTCCGGCGGCGCACCCGCCGTCGATTCATCGGGGAGCGTGTATCTGTCCACGGGCAACGGTAACTTTGCCTACAGCACCTTGAACAGCCCGTCTCCGGTGCCGTCGAATATCGACCTGGGCATGAGCTTCATCAAGTTCGATCCCTCCAACCTCTTGGTGCAGGATTTTTATTCGCCGACGGATGAGGCGAACTGGTCGGCGCAGGACTTGGATATTTCCTCGTCGGGCGTGACGGTGCTGCCGAACGGAGCGGGTCCTTCCGGACATCCCAATTTGCTGATCGGCTCGGATAAACAAGCCAATTTGTGGTTGCTCGACCGCTCCAACATGGGCGGGTTCGTCACCCTCGGCAACAACGCCGTGCAACAGATTCTGTTGAATCCGGCGAGCTGCGGCGCGAAGTGCGTTTTTTCGACTCCGGTGTACTACAACCACACGATCTACATTGGCAATAGCGGCGGCTTTATCGTGGCGCTGCCGCTCGTGAGCGGAACCTTCGGTGTCACTCCTAATAACGGTTACGCCTTCGCGTCGTCGCAGAGCAACGATTATTACGGTTTCCCAGGCCCAACTCCCATGATCGGTGCAGCGCCGGGCGGCGGAGCTGTTCTCTGGGCGCTCGACACTTCGAACAACGGCACGGGCGGTGCGGGTGTGGGTGCCGCGATGCTGCGTGCCTACGATGCGAGCAACCTCGGGACGCGGCTGTTCAGCAGCGATGGCTCGTCCGACACTGGCCCCGACGCGATCAAATTCGCGGTGCCGGTGGTGGCCAATGGCCACGTCTACGTGGGCGGCTCGAACCTGTTGGTCGTCTACGGGCCGCGGTGATCGCAGGCAAGCACTAGGGTTTCGGCGGCAGTTCGCTATAAATCTGTTCGAGCTGCTCGGCGAGCATGGCCCAACCGTGATGCCCGCGCACGTAGTCGCGGCCGTTCTCGCCCAAGATCCTGGATCGCTCGGGGTCGAGCAGCAATGCGCTGAGCGCATCCGCAAGTTCCTGCGCTGTTTGCCCGGCCAGGTAATCGATGCCGTCTCGAGCCGCGAGCCCTGAAACACCCTCGGCAGTGCTGACGACGGCAAGACCCGCCGACATTGCCTCCAGCACTTTGAGCTTCGAGCCGCCGCCGGCCCGCAACGGTGCGATGAACACGGCGCTTTCGCGCTGCTGAACCTTGATGTCCGCGACGAATCCCCGCCATTCGATGCGCGGATCTGGCCAGAGCTGCGGCCAGTGCGCCGGCATGCCGCTGCCGCAGACCGCGAAGCGCGCGTCGGGAACCTGACGCCACACCCGCGGCATGATTTCGCTGACCGCCCATTCCACCGCCTGGTTGTTCGGTGGATAGCCGTAATTTGCGATGAACATGATTCGCCGGCTGGCCGCGTCCGGATGCACGTCGGCATAGGTTGTGGTGTCGGCGCCGTTCGGGACGACATCGATGCTGCGCCCTGCGATGCGCTCCATGACGGCGGCATCTTGCTGAGTCACTGCGATGACGCGGGTCGGTGCGCGCAGCGCGCGCCGCTCCCAGCGGCGGAATCGCCAGCCGTCGTAGTGCCGCAGCAGCCACATCGCCGGCTTAGGAATGCGCGGATGGTAGTTCGCGGTGGCTACCAAGGTGGACTCCACATTGTGTTCGGTGAGCACGAACGGTTGCCGGCGCCCCAGCAGCAGCGGCAGGAAGGATTGCAGACCGTAGCTGTGCTCGACCTGCACCACGTCCCAGGGTTCCTCGAGCAGTTCCGCGAACTTCGCGCGCAGCGGCCGCGATAGTCCATGGACGCTGCTGATGATGGGGTAGGGCGCGAGCAAGGCCGCCGCCAGGGTCAACGGATGCTTGTGCGCCCTGCGGCCGAGCACGATGACCCGCTCGGCGACCGCGCCCAAGTGTCGCTTCGTGTCCTCGTCCATCGGCGTCTTGGATTGTATGAGGAGCGTGATGCGGTGCCCGCGCTCGGCAAGATGGCGCAGCAGTTGGTATTGACGCACGCGATTGCCGCCGTGCGTCGGCCATATCAGGTACGGCGAAAACCAAAGAATTTTGAGGATGGGGTTCGCCTTCACGTTTGGAACTCCCCCGGCGGCGGTTGCTGCGCATCCGCGGCGGGCGGTCCGCGGTTGTCTTTTTTGACCTCCAGCACGATCAAGACGACGATGCCGATCACGTTGCTCAATTCGCCGACGCCGACGCCGGCGACGGCGCCCGAAACACCGAATCGCTGCATCGCGAAAAAACTGAAGGCAAGGGAGATTACGGCGCTCACGCCCGTCAACATCGTCAACCGCCGATACTGGGCGAGCGCCGTCAGCAGATTGACCAGCTGGTCGCGGATCAACATGAGCGTGAACACGGCGCACCACAACATCAACAGCGAATCCCGCTGCGGTACGTGTTTCCTGAGCAGATCCGTGAAGATCCAGCCGCGAAACCACCACATGAATACGAAGTACGCCAGAGCCGCGCAGACGATGACCGCGGTGAACAGCAACAGGCGGCGCAATGCCGGCATGAGGCCCAAATCGTGCACCCACTTGCAGGTCATGGGGAACAACATCGACCCCACGCCGACGGATATTAAATTGACCGGCATCATCAACAGCCGGGTCTGGGCGATGGAGGCCACCGCCGGCACTGCGAGCATGCCGGCGACGAGATAGTTATAGCCTTGGCTCAATGCCCAATGGATCGCGGCGCCTGCGGTTGACCAAAGCCCCAACGAGCCTATGCGTCCGAGCATTCCCGGCGCGCCGGGGATTTTCCACGCCTCGTAGCGCCACACCGCGCGGGACAACAGCGCGCGGCCGACCAAGGCTGCGGCCCCCAGCGCGGCGATGGCAGTGAAAGCCGGGAACGGCGCCAGCGTTGCGCAGAACACGCCCGTGACGAGCAGGGCAACATACACGGCGTCGGCCTTCAAGACATCCTGCGGCCGATGATGCGCAAACAGTATCAGGCGGAAGAAATCCCGGCTGAGCGAGCCCAGCAGCGTCGCCAGCGTGACGCAGATAATCATCATCAACTCGGTGTCGACGGCTTTGGCGAGCCATAGGCCAAGCGTCAGCAGTATTCCGCCGAGCAGCAGCGGGGGTAGCGCGTGCGTACGCAGGCGCAGCAAGCCGCCGATCAAATCGCTGCGTCCCTCTTGGTCGAAAGTGGTCATGTCGAGCACCAGGCGCGGCTGCAGCAACGCCGTCTGCACGCCAGATGCCAGCATCAGGGCGTTGCCGGCCAGCACGAAGTAACCGTACTGAATGTCGCTGGTGCGCCGGATCAAGATCATTCCGACCAGAAAATTCGCCGCGGACAGCATGGCCTGCATGATCAGGGAGGCGCCGAACAGCCGCGCGACGAGTCCTCCTTTGGAGCGACCGAGCATCGGTGTCAGGCGTCCGTCGGCCGGCGCGCAAAAGGATTGCCGCAGGCGCGAACCGGGTCGTATTGCGCGATATACAGAACCACTCGAGACACATCGGCACCCATGAGGAAAAAATCGCTGGACAGGAGGTAATCAGTCACCAGGCGATCCGCGCCGTGGGAGATCTGTTCCACCAGCGAACTCGCGCCCGGCAGCGGCAGGAGCGCGGCGAGGGGACCTGAGGCGGCGAGGGAACGCAGCTTGGCGCCGGAAATACTTTGCTCGGCGGCGACAGTGGCGGCGAAGCGCCTCAACCCCGCGGCATCGAGCCGCAAATAGTTGAGGCGGCGCTTGATGATACTCACGATCGCGTCTTGCTCGGTCATATGCCGGTAGCGCCAGCCGAAGACCGCAGCCGCCAGCGAGGCCACGCCGCAAATCGCGTACAAGAAATGACGGCGCTTCATTCGGGCCGCACTCCGCGCGCCAGGTAGTGATCCGCAGCCCGCAAGGACAGCGCGGACAGCGTCAACGTCGGCAGAATGGGTGTGGACGTGGGAAATGCGCTCGCCCCGAGCACCAGCAGGTTGCGGTGTTGATGGTGCACGAGGAAGCCGTCGACGACGCTGTTGGCAGGGTCCTGGCCCATGACCACCGTGCCTTGGATGTGGCCGGAGGTGCTCGCCTCTTCGATTCGGACGATGCGCTCGATCGGCAACGCAGAGCTCAGCTGGTCGACCATTGTCGGAATGCGTTTCGCACCGCGATAGGCGTATTGAGAATAGTCGTGGAACGTCGCGTCGGCGAGCCGTGGATTGACTGCGTTCACGGTCACGGTGTTGATGTCCTGCGGCAGGTCATCGAACAGAAAGCGCACCACCGTGCGCTCATTCCAGCGTCCCTGTTCCGAGCGCAGCGCGCCGGGGTGGTAGGGAAAGGGCGTGGTCCAACCCTCGATCATGCATCCGGCGTACTCGCGGCGATGTTCACCGTCATAGAAATTGTAGCCGTTGGAAGTGATGACGGTGCTGCCGTTGTAGGCCTTGACTCCACCGAGGTCGAGGTACACCGTCAGCGCATACTGTTCGTGAAGGCGTTTGCCGAGCATTTTATGAGTCATCCCCGAGCGCAGCATGATGTGCGGATTGAACAGTGCGCTCGCGGCGAGGACCACCGTGTCGGCCGTGGCCGAGGTCTCGCGCCCGGCCGAAAGGTAAGTGACTCCCGTGACGGCCCCGCCGGCGACATCGACGTGTTCGACAGGGGACTCGAGCCTCAGGGTGACGCGCGGATCCTTGTAAAGATATGCCAATCCGTTCTGTACCGTGAATCTCGCGTCGACCGGGCACAGGTTGCAGATGCCGGTGGCGCAACATACACCGCGCGTGCCGGTCGGTGCGCTGGCGCGTGCCGTCGCCGTCTGAAACCAGGTCGTCGGGAATGCCTTCTTCAACAGCTCATCCGGTGTGGAGAAGCGGTGTGGCGGCAACGGATACGGTTTCGAGCGGCGCATGGGCAGGTCCGGCGGGCCTGCCACCTGCATGACGTCCTCGATGATCTCATAGTGCGGCGCCAAATCATCGTAGGTCAACGGCCAATCGTCCCCGACTCCGTACTGCGAGCGCATTCTGAAATCGTTCGGCATCATGCGCATGGTGCCGGCCCACCAGCAGCGCGAATTGCCGCCGAAGCCGGGACTCGTCAGCCACATCTTGCGGCCCGGTGTGGTGTTGACGAACACTTCATCGGCATTGATGCTCGAGGTCTTGCGGTTCGCAATCTGCCAGGCTTTGGAATCGTCCCGCCCCCGATCGAGCACCAACACCCGGGCGGTGCCCGGCGCGTGTTGCAGATAGCGCATCAAAAAGAACGAGCCCGCAAAGCCCGTTCCCACGATGATCACGTCAAAATGTTCATCCACCCAAAATCTCCCAAGCCACATTGGATGCGCAGCGCATTCTCGACCCTGACCGGCCAATCATTCGCGGTCGGTCCGTACCCATTCCGCGGACTTGTTGCCGCGGGCCATCAACATCAGCTTCCATAGCAGGAAGCCGGGCGCGCGAGCCAGGTCGATGAGGCCGCGCAGCCCGACGCCGCTCAACCGCCAGCCCCGCAGCACATAGCACAACAGCGCCAGCGCGCAGCCCACGCCGAGCCAAGCAGACATCCTCAAGGAAGGGTCGAGCCACGCGGCGACGACAGCGACCAGCAGCAGTGCCGCGACATTGAGGGCGACGTAGGATAAAGGCAGCACCAGCAGGTCGAGCGCCAGATCCAAGCACACGGCGCTGCGGCGGGCGATGGCCGCCCGCAGCAGCGGCAGGGTCTTGGAGCGCACCAATTGAAATCTGCCGCTCTCCCAGCGTTGGCGCTGGGTGCGCGCAATCTGTTCGCCCGACACCATGTCGGCGTAAGAGTGCGCTTCGTCCGTGTAGGCGACGCGGAATCCCGCCAATCCCAAGTCGATGCCGTATTCCAGGTCCTCGGCCAGCGAGAAGGCGCGATAGGGCACGCGGCGCAGCAGCTCGTGGGTCACGCACCAGCCGTTGCCGCGGATCCCGCAGGACAAGCCGAGGCGCTCGCGTGCGCGGGAGCGCACGATATGGAAGGCGGCCATGGCGATGGTAATGAGCCGTGTGCGCCACGATGCCATCGGATTCCGCACTCCATAGTGAGCTTGTACCGCGCAGGCGCCCTGTGCCAGCCGTGCCGCAAAGGCTTCGAGGAGATTCTCGGACGCTTCGGCGTCGGCATCGATCACCACGACGGCATCGGCAAGGCCGTCGAGCGCGCTCTTCTCAAAAGCATGCGCCAGGGCATAGCCCTTGCCGCGCTGTCCCTCGCTGCTCCGAAGCAGCACGATGGCGCCCGCCTCCCGCGCTATGGCTGCGGTGGCGTCGCTGCAATTATCGGCCACCACCAGCACGCGGAAGCGATCCTGCGGCCACTTCAGGCGACGCAGATTGGCGACCGTGCGCGCGATCACGGCTGCCTCGTCGTGCGCCGGCACGATGACGTCGAATCGCGCGTCGCGCCGCGACAGCAGCGGAGCGCGTAGCCGCGCCGAGAACAGGGTTGCCGCGAGCAAGTAGGCGCAGGACAGGATCGCCGGCAGCGCGAGCAGGACGATCGCCACGCCCAGGACGATGGATACTGCGCTCATGCGTATTCGCGGTATTGCCAGCCGCAGAAGATCGACAGCTTGCCAATATTTGCTGCGACCTTGGTTAGCCAGCGCGCCGCGCGATGCCGCCCCATCGGCAAACTCACCACGGCAAGCGCTGCCGCCGAGAGGGTCTGCAACAGCGCACGGGAGAAGAATCCGACGCGGCCGATGCGCGACATCGGTCCGTAGCGCCCGGCCAGCGAATGCCTGGCGAAGTCCTGGCCGCCGCTCAATGAACGGCGCAGCAGCCATTGCAGCGACAGCCGCCGCTGCTCGACCGGTTCAAGGACCACGGCTTCATCGCACCACACGATGCGTGCCCCGCGCTGCATCAGCCGCGACAGCAGGTCGCCGTCCTCGCCGCCGGTCAGCCCGTAAGCCGCATCGAAAGGGTCGCCTGCCCCGCGCAGCCATGAACCGCGCAGCAGGACGTTGCCGAACCTCAACCGATTGGGTGGTATCAGGGTGCCGGTCTGCATGCGTGGAAAGTCATAGAACCGCCCGCGGCGGATCCAGGAAGGCGCGTCGGGCGGCACGATCGGATCGACCGGACCCAGTACGCCGTCGGCGCCGAAGCGCGCCGCCGCTTCGAACAGCTGTTCCAGCCACAGCTCGGGCGCGCGTTCATCATCGTCGATGAAGGCCACCCACTCGCCGCGCGCCAGCGCCACGGTCTTATTGCGGGTGAGGGAGATGTTCTTGACCGGCTGCACGTCGTAACGGATGGGAAACGGCGCGCCGCGTGCGATGGCTTGCTCGACGACGGCGCGGGCGGCTTCGGCCGGATCATTGTCGACGATGATCACCTCATCGGGCAGGTGTCGTTGTCGCGACAAGTCCTCGAGCAGCGCGGCGAGGCGGTCCGGCCGACGATAGGTGGCGACGCAAAGACTGATCATGATCACTGCGCCGGGCGGCCACGGTCAATCCGCGACGCGCCGCGGACGACGGTTACGAGCTCGTCCCGTGCCCGAAAAGCGCTCCACAGCCAGATGGCGCCGCAGGTCCAATTGAATACGGCGCTGCGGCCGTAGGCGGCCCACAGCATGATGCAGAGTACGAAGAAGAACATCAGACGGATAACATGCGTGTGCGTCCGGGGCCAGTCCTGTCTGGTGATTCGATACACGTAATACGGCACCCAGCGTGCCAGGACTTGCGCGCCGAAAAAGACCGCGCCGATCGCGGCGACGGGGACCACGACCAATACGGCGGCGCTGCGCGCGAGCTGGAGAAACGGGAACATCCAGATGCGTGTGTCCTTGTCGACCCGGTTGTAGAGCTTGAACCACAGGAAAGTGGCGATCAGCAGTGCCAGCCATTTCCCGAAGTCGAGCGGTACCGGGCGCAGCGGTGCCCGCAATACGAAGATGGCCGCCGCGCCGCTGGCGAGCGCCCAGATCCAAGGCTGCCAGCGAGGCGTGGCCACGAGCGCCTCATGAAATTGCGACGTCAATTTCGGATCGCTCTCGAATCTCGCTGCAGCGAGATCGTTGTCGACGTAGCCGCATTCGTAAATCGTCCAAAAAGACAGAAGCAGGAGCAGCAATCCGGCGACGTGAACCAGCGGCAGCGCGGCAAGACCGATCGAAGCCAGCACCCAGAAGGCGAAGTCCTCCTGAATTATGCCTCGTACGACGTAGCGCTCCCCCGGCCGCTTGACCCGCGTCAGATATTCTCCCGGCAGGTAGACGTGCCCGAGTGCACGCCGATAGCGCGCCTCGGGCCAGATTGTGCGCATGGGCCGTGCCGACACCTCGAGCAGCGGACGGTCTTGGACGGAATCGGTAACGACCAAGGAGCGGCTCACGGTATCGATTCCTAATGCATCCACCGCCATTTCAAGCTTGCCGCGGCGCCGGTCGTGGAAGCCGAACCCTCGCGCGGCCACCACCCTGACATCCCGCAGGCCGCTTGCCTCGAGCAGGGGTTTGACGATGGACAGGAAGCCGACGGTGACGATGATAGGTTCGCGCGCACCGGAGCGCAGCGCGGCCAGCAGCGGGCGATTCAGGTAACTCGATGCCAGTACCGAGGTACGTGCACGCCAGCGCCGCTGCACCCACGGAAAGAGAACGATTACCAGCCGCACCCGCCAGGCGTCGCGTGTGGCTTCACCGCCCGTCAGGTGCCATGGCTGCAGAAAATCCAGAATTCTCAACAGCAGCAGCGCCAACAGTCCTGGACGGGCGGAATCGATGAAATCTTCGGTGGAGTTGCGCAGGTACAGCGTCTCGTCGAGGTCGACCAGTACCGGGCCATCGAAGGCGACGATCGCTGCAATCGCTTCTTCCGGCGTCGCATCGAACGGAGTCTCGAGCGGACCGCTGTTCATGACATTGGGAAGGCGGCCATCGCTGACTCGAAGCCGCCGTCAATTGGACAAGTCGCCATTCAAAAATGGTTCAGCACGGCGCCGAGTATCTTCGATTGCGTGGTCGCCAACCGCCGCAGCATGTCGCGCATGCTCTTAAAGGACGTATGCTGCGCACGGCTCAAAACCAGCACGCGGCCGGCGAGCGTTGCGATCGCAACCCCATCGGCGCATTGCGATACCGGTGGCGTATCGAGAACCAGAAATTCATATTTGTTGCGCCATTCGACCATGAGCTTTTCGAAGCGTCCGTTGGACAGCAGTTCCAAGGGATTCGGCGGCACCGGACCGGCGGTGAGCAAGTGCATTTGCGGCAAGCTGATCACGGGGTGGTAAGCGGGTGTCTCGAAGGAAGTCAGGGAGTTCGACAATCCGTGATCATTGTTCGTGCCGAACAATATGTGTTGCTGCGGGTTTCGCAAATCCGTGTCCGCGAGCAGGGTGCGCCGGCCGAGCTGGGCGAATGCAATGGCGAGTTCGGCGGCGAGTTGTGAGCGGCCCTCCCCGGCGCTGGGACTCAAGACTGCGACGACGTTGGCGCCGTGGGTTCCCTCGTTGAGCAGCAGCAGCTCGGTGCGCAGCGCGCGCAGCCTTTCGCTACGGTCGCCGTCCGGTTCGTGAACAATGCCCAGGCTCTTGCCGGGTGCGACCGGCGCCCCTTGGTGTAACACGACACGGCGTTCGCTCGATATGCGTCGGATGGCCGTCTCGATGAGGCTCGTCGCTTCGCCCTCTTTGCTGTGCGCGCGAATCAGCGCCTCCTCGACGTCGGCACGGGTCGCGAGCCCGAGGCGGATTGCCGCGTCGATGAAACTCAGGTCGGTGGCCTGCATGGTCTCGAAAATCTTCGAGACTGCTTCGCTGTCGAAATGAAGATAGGCGGCCAATTCGGCTCTGAGATCCTTGTCGTCGCCGTTCATGTCTTCCTGGGAGGCGCTCATGCGGCAGCCCCGGCGGCGGACACCGCATCGAACTCGATCAGCACCGGTACGGCAAGATCGCGCTCGAAATCATCTCGACAACGCACCCTTCGATTGAGCAGCAGTTCGTAGCCGATCGGAGCCGCCAAACCCGCCAGAATGCCAACGAAGGCGCCCAGCAACAGCAGCTTGATCTTGTTGGGCTTGCTGGCGTTTTGCGGATCGGCTGCACGGCTCACCATGCTGATGTTCGTGTAATGCCCGTCGGAGGCGAACATGATCTGATCGTAGCCGTCGAGCGCGCGCTTATAGACGTTCTGCGCCGACTCGAGCTCCAGCACGTACTTGGTGCCCTCATCCTGCAGGCGGCTGACGGTCAAGGTCTTGGCGCGCTGATCCGCGACCGCAGCCTGCAGCTTGGACTCCAACTGCCGCGCGGCGATCAGATCCGAGCTTGCACCCGTCGTCATGGTGCGCAGCTCTTCGGCCATATTGCGGCGATTGGCCGCCAGCTGGTTTTCCAGTTCCATCACCTTGGGATGTTTCGCGCCGAGAGTGGCGCGAAGCTGCGCCAACGAGGCCTGTTCGGTGCCGATTTGCAACTTGAGTGCTTGTATGGTCGGCGACACGACGGCGCCGCCGGAGCCCACGGTCTGTTCGGCCGCCGCCCTGACTTCCGCCGCGCGTCGTGCGTTTTGCGCCTCTTGCAAGCGCGTCTCGAGCGAGGCGAGAAGATCGGCGTCGATGTTGTTGTTGCGTGCGGCCGAATCGGTGACGCCGGTGCGCTGGCGGAATGCGGTGACCTGGTCCTGCGCGACGCGCACCTTGTTCTTCAGTTCCGCAAGTTCGGCCGCGTAGCGTTTTGCGCGCTCGCTCGCAGGCCCCGATACCCGATCACGTTCCTGCGCGAGGTAGACGTCCGAAATCGTGTTGGCGAGCCGCGCGGCGAGGTACGGGAAGCGGGCCGAGGCGTTCACGTAGATCAACTGACTGCCGGCCGGACCCGCTTCGATATCGATATCCTTGATCAACTTTTCCTTGACCCATTCGCGCAACGTGCCGCCGTCGCTGCGATAGCCGGCGGCGTACGCCGCGTCGCCGGTCAGCTTGAGTTCATCGACCACCGGCAACAACACCTCGGGACTTTGCATCAATTGAATTTCGGTGGCCATGAAGGAACTCATGGGTGGCGCCTGCCCCTGGGCGTTGTCGAGGGGATCGCGCTGCGGGTAATTCACCATCAGAGTGGCGGTCGCTGTATAGGTCCTGTGCAGCAACTTGATCACTATTCCGGAGACGATGATGATCGAGACCGCGATGATGATCGCATGCTTTCGGTACGCCCAGACTATGGCTCCGATCTGCATCAGGGACAGGCCGGGGTGGGCGTAATCCCTGGGAATGCTCGCTTCGTAGCTGACAACCGGTGCGGCGGCCACCGCCAATACCGGAAGGTTCCTGCGTGACCTCAAAAAATGCTCTCCTTGACGCGAATGACGTCGCCTGGCTCAACCTTTTCCCCGAGTTCGGCCTTGGAGGTGGCGTAGCCACCGTCCGCCTTTTGCCGCTTGATCTCAATGCGCCGCTGACTGCCGCGCGGGGTGATGCCGCCGGCGCGGGCAATGGCCTCAACCACCGTCATTCCCGATTCGATGTTGAACTTGCCGGGTGCCGTCACCTCACCGTAAATGTAAAACTGCGGCGCGCGCGGCACGAACACCGAGTCCCCGCCCTTGAGCGACAGTTCCGGCTTTGATTTGCCGGCTTCGGACCCATCGTTCAAGCTGATCGGATAGCGTACGACGTTGCCGTCCTTGTCCGGGCGCAGTATCTCGACGGTGCTCGAGCCGTTTTCGGTGACGCCGCCCGCTTCAGCGAGAAGGTCGAAAATCGACGTGTTGGATTCGATCGGGTAGCGGCCGGGCTTGCCCACTTGGCCGAGCACCGAGACCCGCTGACTGCGTGATTGAGCGACCGTCAGCGTGACGTGCGGATCGACCAGAATTTTTGCGTCCCGCAGCGCACGCTCGATGCGAGCCGCGGCCTGCGACGGGGAAAGCCCGCCGACCTGGACCGGCCCGGCGAGCGCCACCGGTACGGTGCCATCATCCGACACGTACACCGTGTCGCTCATATCGGGCTGGCCATAGACCAAGATGGCGACGCTGTCGCCTGGGCCCAATTGCAGCAGCGGAGCCTTGAGTGCCGCGGTATCCGCCGCCTCGCTGCCCTTGGGGGCGCCGGCGGCAGGCGCCGCGCCGGCACCGTAGCTGCCGGCAACCGTCAGCAATGCGGCCAACAGGACACTGGAGATCGTCATCCGGGCGCGTTCGCTGCCCATCCACTTCCGGCAAATCAACAAGCTGGCGCCTCCTCAAAACAACAAATGGATATTAACCGCAAGGACAACCCAAGAGCGGTTCATATTCGGTAAATTTTCCTATTTTACTACGACTTGAGCCGGGCACCTGCCTATAAATGAGAGGTCGATCGCTGAATCTGCCGAAGATGGCCACCGGCGCCGAGATTCCGTCGCGACCGGCCGCGACGGCCTACGATGCGTTGTGCGTCGCGAGTGACGCATAGAATTGCCGCAGCCGTTGCGCGTATTCCTCGGGCACCATGCTCGAGTAGTGGACATGCCCGGCCCCCGGCACGATCCACAGCGCTTTCGGTTTATGTGCGGCAGCGTACAGTTCTCGAACCAGCGCCTCCGGCACCTCGCGGTCCGCACTGCCGCCGATGATCAGCAGTGGCCGCGGCGCGAATGCGCCGATCAGCGCCGCCGGAGCCAGCGCAGGGTTAAGCAGATCCGAATGACGCACAGCCCACCGCGCCGGCCACTCGCTCAAGCGTCCCCAGCGATGATTGTGGCAGCGAATGTAAGCCTCGTAACTCGGCGGCGTGCCTTCGAGAACGAGTGCCTTGACGCGCGCATCGGTGGCGGCGAAGCGCGCCAACATGACGCCGCCCATGGAAAAGCCGAGGCCGCCGAGCCTGTCAGGGTCCACGTCGCTGCGTGCGGCAAGCCAGTCGTACGCTGCCGCTAACGCGCGTTGCGCGCCGGCATCCCACCTAATCTCGCCCTGACTGCGGCCGAGGCCGGGCCAATCGAATGCTAGTACGCCAAATCCGGCCGCGGACAGCAAGCGCAGCTCCGCCAGCATGCTGGCGCGATCATCGTTGGTGCCATGCGCGACCACGATCGCGGCGCGGTTGCGCGACGGTACGTACCAGCCGGCCAGCCGGCCTCCGGCACCGAACGACACCTCTTGCAAATCAGGGATGCCGGTGTCCTGCGCGTGCTGCTGCAGCAGGGCTGCCGGCTCGGGTTCGAACAGGCTGCGGGAGGCGTGGTAGTTACGCTCGGCTATCAAGGCGGCGAGTCCCAGCGCGGTCGACAACCCGATGATCCCGAGGGCAAAGGCCGTTCGTCCGATTCGCATGCCGGATATCATAAGGGAATTGGCGGCCGGAACTGAACGGGTGAGAAATTAGACTTGATTCTCAAATGACGGGATGGCCAGACGGCGAAGTTTTGTGAGGTATGTCGCAACGGCAGGACCCTGACATGGGATAATGTTTAATGCAAGAACGGGCTCGGAGATGAATCGAAAATGAGTGCAGAGTTGCAACAGTCGGGTCACGATCACGCGATCAGTGCCGATCGAATACGTACCGTGCTCGCTGCGCACGCTCGGCTCGATCGTGACGCAACCCGACTGTCCGATGAAGACGATTTGTACGAGGCGGGCATGACGTCGCTCTCGAGCGTCAATGTCATGCTGGCGCTGGAAGGCGAGTTCGAGGTCGAATTCCCCGATCAATTGCTGAATCGCGCCGTGTTTTCCAGCGTCGGCGCCATTCAGGCGGCGCTAGCCACGATACAAACCGGTTAGGGATTCCCGGTCCGCGGATATGCTGCGAACGCGACGCAACAGTGCACCGGCGGCTGGGCATAGAGGTTGATCGGCATACAATCCATGCAACTCATCGACGAAATTCGTTCCAATGCGGTCGAATTGGCCGCCAAGCACGCCGCCGACGTCGACGAGCGCGCGCGCTTTCCCGCAGAGGCGATGGCCGCACTGCGCGACATCAGGGCGTTGTCGGCGGCAGTGCCGCGAGAACTCGGCGGCGCCGGCTGCGGCATGGGCGAACTCGCCTCGCATTGCGTGGCTCTGGCGCAATCGTGCAGCGCCACCGCAATGATCCTGGCCATGCATCACATCCAAGTGGCGTGCATGGCGCGGCACGGCATGCAATCCGAGTTTTTTCGCGAGTTTCTGCGCAGACTGGTGCGCGAGCAATTATTGATTGCGTCGGTGACATCCGAGGTGGGCACTTTCGGCGACACCCGCTCGAGCGTCGCCGGTGTCGAGCGCAACGGCGATTCGTTCACCTTGAACAAGGACGCGACCACCATTTCCTACGGCCGGCAAGCCGACGCGCTGCTCGTCACATGCCGGCGCGCGCCTGATGCCCCGCCCAGCGATCAGATATTGGTGCTGGTCGAAAAGCGCGATTATCAGCTCGAGCAAACATCGAACTGGAACACTCTCGGCATGCGCGGGACCTGCAGTCCCGGTTTCAAGCTGACGTCGCAAGGCTCCGCCGAACAGATCGTGCCGGGTTCCTACGCCGATTCCTCGGCGCAAACCATGGTGCCGTATTCCCACATTCTGTGGGCGTCGTTGTGGTACGGAATCGCGAGCGGCGCCGTGGCGCGGGCCTCCAGCCACGTGCGCAGCGAGGCGCGCAAGAAGCCCGGCACGGTGCCGTCCTCAGCCACTAATCTGGCCAAGGTGGTAGTGCTGCTGCAGTCCATCCGTCATCACTGGCAGGCGGTTGCGGGCGAGTTCGACGCCTTGAGCGCGGCCGAGGCCGACATGCAGTCGTTGCTCGGAATGAGCTGGGCGCTGAAGCTCAACAATCTCAAGGTGAGCGTCTCCGAAAGCGTCGTACAGGTCGTGCATCAGGCGCTGCAGATCGCCGGCATCATGGGCTACAAGAACGATTCGCCCATCAGCATCGGACGCTCTTACCGTGACCTGCTGTCGGCGGCCCTTATGGTATCCAACGAGCGTATTGCCACGAAGAATGCCTCGATGCTGTTGGTGTTGAAGGATGACCAATAAGTCTTCGCCAATGCACCCCGCACCCATGACAAGCGCTTCGGACGGCGGCCCCGCGGTCGAAGATTTCTATGCGGGGTTGGTGCGGCATCGGCTGATTATTCCCGCGGGAGTCGACGGGGCGTTCGGGCGGGGCGCCGCTTTCGAGCGCGTCCTCGAGGCATTCAATAGCCTGGTTTCGCGCGTCGCGGAGCACGACGGCGCGGAGTTCTGCACCTTCCCGCCGGTGATAGATCGCAGCATCCTCGAACGCGTCCATTACATGGATTCGTTTCCGGATCTATGCGGAGCGGTGTGCAGCTTTTTCGGCAAGGAAGCCGCGGCGCGCGAACTGTCCGAGCGCATTCACGCCGGGAAGCCCTGGGGCGATGCGCTGGAGATGACCAGGGTCGTGCTGAGTCCGGCCGCCTGTTACCCGCTGTATCCCACCTTGACCGGTACCATGCCCGTGGGAGGGCGGGTGGTGACGATGCTCAACTGGGTGTTTCGGCATGAGCCGTCGCGCGATCCGACGCGCATGCAGTCCTTCCGCGTGCGCGAGTTCGTGCGCATCGGAGCGATGGAGGAAGTTATCGCCTGGCGCGATCTGTGGTTGGCACGGGGTCTCGACCTGCTGTCCTCGTTGGGCCTGGATGTGCAATCGGATGTGGCTTCGGATCCCTTCTTCGGGCGCGGCGGCAAGATGATGGCCATGAACCAGAGGGATCAGAAGCTCAAGTACGAGGTGTTGGTGCCCATCGACCGCCCGGAGCGAACGGCGGTGTGCTCTTTCAATTTTCATCAGCAGCACTTCGGCTCGACCTTTGAGATTCTTACCCCGGACGGCGAGGCCGCTCACACGGCGTGCCTAGGCTTCGGCTTGGAGCGGGTGGTGATGGCCCTGTTCAAGGCGCATGGCTTCGAGGTCGATCGCTGGCCAAGCGCGGTGCAGCGGCGCCTGTGGCCGTGAGCGGGACGCCCGCGGCGCGTCGTGCAATCGCCCGCACAGGGCTCGATTCGGCCGATTACCGGCGTCATTGGCTGCACGGCCCGGAGCGGCTCTGGGCCGAGAAGAACTGCTACATCGACATCTGGATCGAATTGCTGCACGCGCTCGAACTCGAGCCGCTGGCGATGTTGGCCTTCACGGTGGGCATCGATTTCGAAGGCGACCAGTGGACGTTCTTCAAGCCTCCGCACGCCGATCTGAAGCGCTTGTACGGCATCGATGTTCAGGAACTTTATGTCTGGCGACCGTTGCTCGACCATGCGCTGGAGCACCTCGCGGGCGGCAAGTTCATCAGCACCGAAGCCGACGCGTTCTGGCTGCCGGACACCGCCGGCACCGATTATCGCCGGCAGCATGTGAAAACGACCATCGTGATCGGCGCCATCGACCTCGAGGCGCAGCGGCTCAGCTATTTCCACAACGGCGGCTACTTCCGGCTGGATGGCGAGGATTTCGTCAATACCTTCGGGCTCGGCGCAGTGCGCGACGCTGCCGATCTGCCCTTGTTTGCGGAACTCGTCCGCTGCGACCGGCTGAAGCGCATACCGGTCGAGGCGCTGCGCCGGGCGTCCTTCGGCTTGTTGCGCGAACACGTTGCGTGGCTTCCCGCCGCGAATCCGATACACCGCTTCCGACAGCGTTTGGATGCGGATCTGCCCCTCATGCTGGAGCAGGGTTTGCCCTATTTTCACGCTTGGGTGTTCGGCACCTTGCGGCAGTTGGGTGCGGCGTCCGAACTGTCGGCGCTGTATCTTCGCTGGCTCGGCCCTGAGTTCGTGACGGATCTGGAATCCGCGGCCGATGCGTTCACCCAGATATCGACGACATGCAAAGCCCTGATCATGAAGATTGCACGTTGTGTCAGCGGCCGGCGTCCGCTCGACGCCGCCGCAAACTTCGAGGAGATGGGCGCGGCTTGGGAGCGGGCGAGTTCGGGTCTGAGCGCCATCCGATGACGGGACGCATTCGGCAAATCGATGGTCACGAGCGGACGGCGCTCGAGCAGGGTTGGCAAATGCAGAGAGCGCCGACCCAAGCCGAGCCCGACCTGCAAGCCATCGCGCAGACCACGAGCGGATGGCAGCCGGCGCGGGTTCCCGGCACGGTGGCCTCCGCGCTGCGCGAGGCAGGCTGTTGGAACCTCGATGAGCGGCCGCGCGACTTCGATTCCGAGGAATGGTGGTACCGGCTGCGCTTCAGCGCGCCGCCTACGGCAGCAGGCGAACGCATCATCCTCGCGTTCGAGGGACTTGCCACGCTGGCGGAGGCGTGGCTGAACGGCCGTCACCTGTTCGAATCGAGCAATATGTTTGTCGCCCATGAGTGCGACGTCGGCGATGTGCTCGATCGGCACAATGAGCTGCTGCTGCGTTTCCGGCCGCTGGCCGCAGAGCTCGAGCGGCGCAGGCCGCGGCCGCGCTGGCGCACTCCCATGGTCGCCCAGCAGCAATTACGGTGGTTTCGCACGAGCCTGCTCGGGCGCACGCCGGGCTGGTCGCCGCCGGCCGCCGCGGTGGGACCCTGGCTTCCTGTCTGGCTCGAGCGCCGGCGTCGCGTCGAGGTAAGCGACTTGCGCCTGCGGGCGACGTTGCGCGATGGCCAGGGCACGCTGACGCTGTCCTGCGCGGTGTCGCCGGCGAGCGGCATGCTGCTCGGTGCCGCGAGTTTGCAGCTCGAGAGGCATTCGCATCGCTTCAGCGCAGATTTGCTGCTGCGCGATCAGCCGCCCGGTTGCGACGGCCGGCTCGACCTGCCGCAAGTCGCACTGTGGTGGCCACATACCCATGGGGATCCTGCACTGTATCGCGCGAGCCTGCGAGTGACGCTGCGGGACGAAAAGAGCGGCGCGGCCGAGGTGGTCGATGTCGATCTAGGCAACGTCGGCTTTCGCGAACTGCGTCTGGAACGTGCCGGCGGCGATTTTTCGCTGAGCGTGAACGGGCAGGACGTTTTCTGCCGCGGGGCCTGCTGGATGCCGCTGGATTGCATCAGCCTGCAGGCGTCGAATGGCGAGTATCGCGATGCGCTCGAAACGGTCCGCGCGGCCGGCATGAATATGCTGCGCGTCGCGGGACCCACGGTGTACGAGAACGACGAATTCCTGGATTTGTGCGATTCCATGGGAATCCTGCTTTGGCAGGATTTCATGTTTGCCAATATGGATTATCCGCTCGCCGACGCGCCGTTCCGGGAGGGGGTCGAGATCGAGGTTCGCGCGCAATTGTGCCGATTGCAGGCGCGGCCGGCGCTCGCCGTGCTGTGTGGCAACAGTGAGGGAGGGCAGCAGGCAGCGATGTCCGGAGCGCCCCGCGAGTGCTGGACCCCCGCCTGGTTCGAGATCGATTTGGCGGCGCTCGCGGCCGAGTATTGCCCGGGCGTTCCCTATACTCCCTCGAGCACCCAGGGCGGCGCTTTTCCGCATCAATCGAACCAGGGCGCCGCCTCGTATTACGGGGTCGGCGCCTATCGATTGCCGTTGACAGACGCGCGCCGCGCTGAGGTGCGGTTCGCGTCCGAATGCCTGGCGTTTGCCAACGTCCCGGAGAATGAGTCGCTGGCACTGCTCGCGGCCGGTCGAACATTGCGCTGTCATCACCCGCGTTGGAAGGAGCGTGTGCCGCGCGACCAGGGCGCGGGCTGGGATTTCGATGACGTACGCGACCATTATTTGCAGCACTTATTTCGTTTGGACGCCGTGGATCTGCGGTACGCCGAGTACGAGCGCTACTTGGAATTCAGCCGCGCCGTGAGCGGTGAGGTGATGGCGGCCTGCTTTGCCGAATGGCGCCGTGCGGGTTCCACCTGCGGCGGCGCCTTGGTGTGGTTCCTGCGGGATCTGTGGCTCGGCGCCGGCTGGGGCGTCATCGATTCCACGGGATTGCCCAAGGCCGCGTACTACCATCTGAAGCGGGCGCTGCAGCCGCTGGCGCTATTCATCGCGGATGAAGGCGTCAACGGCCTGGTGCTGCACGTCGTCAATGAGCGCCCGCAGCCCATGGCTGCGCGGTTGGAACTCTCGCTGTATCGGCATTCGGTCGCGGTGGGCAGCGTGGTCGCACGCGAGATGCTGCTCGATGCCGCATCCCGCGTGGCACTGCCCGCGGCCGACTTCTACGACGGCTTCGCCGATCTGTCCTACACCTATCGCTTCGGCCCGGCATCCTACGCGGTGATGCACGCACGGCTGCTTGGCGCCGCGGACGGTGCGCCGCTCGCCGACGCGTTTTATTTCCCGCTCGGTCTACCCAACGGACTCGATACCGACGTCGGCCTGTCGGCGCAGGCCCGCGCCATCGGCGACGGCGGCTTCACGCTGCAGATTCAATGCCGGAATTTTGCGCAATCGGTGCATCTGGACATACCCGGCTTCGTCGCAGACGATCAGTATTTTCATATGGCGCCGCGCTCCGCACGCACCTTGCGCGTGCGGCCGCGCGTGCGCGATGCAGCATCTGCGCTTGCGGGCAGTGTGCATGCGCTCAATTCGCCGAGCATCGCCAGAATCGCGGTCGTGCCGTGACCAGCGTCTCGACGCCGCTGTATTTTCCATCCGGCGGCGGATTTCTGTTCGGCTGGCTGCATCAGCCCGCGGCGGAACTGCGCACCGATGTCGGTTTGATCGTCTGCGAGCCGTTTGGCTACGAGGCGATCTGTGCGCACCGCAGTCTTCGCACCATCGCCGATGCCTGCGCAGGGATCGGCGTGGCCACGCTGCGCTTCGATTATGCGGGAACCGGCGACTCAACCGACATCGAGGACGATGAGGAACAGATATCGCGATGGTGCGGCGACATTCTCGCGGCAGTGGAGGAGTTGCGGCGCCGATGCGGCGTACGGAGAGTTTACGTGCTCGGTGTGCGCCTGGGCGCCTTATTGGCGAGCCTCGCACCGATTCAAGGCGCGGTTGATGGGCTGATTGCCCTGGTGCCCGTGGTCAACGGACGCCGTTACCTGCGCGAATTGCGGGCGTATCAGGCGGGCGCAGCGGCGGATGGGCCGCCCGCCGCAGCCGACGGCACGCTCGAGGTAGCCGGATTTTTCCTGTCGGCCGCATCCGTGGCGCGCCTGACGGGTCTCGATTTGCTCAAGGTCACGAGTTCGCCGCAACGGGTTCTGATTTTAGACCGCAGCGATTTGCCGGCAGCCGGCGCTTGGGCGGACGGGCTGCGGGCTCTCGGCGCCGAGGTTGATTATCGAAGTCTGCCGGGTTTCCCAGAGATGGTCTCGACTCCGCATGCAGCGTTGACCCCACAACTTATGCTGGACGCCTTGCTGGACTGGCTGCGTCGGCTCGAGCCTGTGCCACTATCGCCATCGCCATCGCCATCGCGTCTGCCTTCGCCCACGGCCGCAGCGCCCGTCGAGATGCACTTCAGGACCGTACAAGGCGTAGAACTCATCGAGCGCGCCGTGTTCCTCGATTCCGAACGCAGATTGTTCGCCATCGTTTGCGCTGCGGCATCGATCCCCGGCGCAGCGCCGCCGAGTACGCGGCGCGGCGTGGTGCTGCTCAATGCCGGAGCGACCAGCCACGTCGGACCGAATCGGATGTACGTTGAGCTCTCCCGGCAATGGGCGGCGCGCGGCTACAGCGTGCTACGCCTGGATCTCGCGGGCCTTGGCGACAGTAATACGCGCCCCGGCCGCCCCGACAACGAGGTCTATCCTCCCCGAGCGATCGACGACATCGCTCTTGGCGTAGAGTATTTGCGCCGCGAGCATGGGGTCGAGAGCGTCACGCTCGCCGGTTTGTGCGCAGGCGCCTATCACGCGCTGCGTTCGGCAACGGCGGGGCTTGCGATTGACACTCTGCTCATGATCAACCCGCTGACGTTCTACTGGCAGGAAGGAATGACGCTGAGCGATCTGCAGATCGGAGAGGTGGTGCGCAACCCCGGGATATACGCCGAACGGATATTCGAACCCCGCGCTTGGCGCCGCGTACTGCGCGGACACGTCAACCTGCCGCGCATTGCCGCGGTTTTCCGGCGGCGCATCGCGCTGGCAGTCGGCAGCAGCCTGCGTGATGTAGGCCGATTGATGAATATTCATTTTTCGAACGATCTGGGCAGTGAGCTCAATCGCCTGGCGAGGCAGCACACTCGGATGGTGTTCATTTTCGCGCGTGGCGAAGCAGGAGCCACGCTGCTGCGATTGCAGGGCGGCTCGGCGCTGACAGCCATCGTTGATAATTGCCGGGTTCATAGCATCGACGGCGCGGACCACATATTCAGTCAAAGCCTGCCGCGTCGTGAGCTGCAACGTCTGTTGAGCAGCGAACTGTCAGGCTAGATGCGTACGCGGCTATCGGCGATTTATCGACGCCTGTTGCCGTCGTACGTGATTGCCGTGGAAACCATGGATTCGGCGGAGTTGGGCGCGCTGCTGCCGGCTGAGGCCGCTTGCCTCGGAAATTCAGCGCCGAAACGCATGCGCGAATTTGCCGCCGGCCGCGTCTGCGCCCGGCGGGCGCTGGCGCAAATCGGGGTGGAAGATTTCCCCATCATAGCCGCGCAGGACCGGCAGCCCATCTGGCCGGAATCGGTGGTGGGCAGCATCACCCATACGGACGGTTATTGTGCCGCGGCCGTCGCGGATCGCGCCCGGTGTTTGGGTATCGGTATCGACAGCGAGCTCATCGAAGGCGGTATTTTGCGTCTCGCGCATCGTATCTGTGTGCCTGCGGAATTGCATTGGCTCGAGACCTTGCCCGCCGCACAGCGGCCGTCGGCTGTGACGATGATTTTCTGCTCAAAGGAAGCATTCTATAAGTTTCAATATCCGATCGTCGCGGAGAAGCTCGGCTTTGGCGATCTGCGGATCGCAATCGCAGATTGGCGGCCGGTCGGAAACGGCGGCGACGAGCGGCGCGCAGTGTTTTCGATCCATCCCACGCGGCCGCTGATGGTCACGCAACATGCGGCGCTGCCGATTCGCGGCCGATATCTGTTTCACGGGCAATTCGTCTCGTCGGTCGTGTGCTTGCCGGCGCGGCGCCGGCGCGCTCAATAGGCCTTATCGTCCCGGAATATCTTCACCGCGGTGAGCAGAATGATCTTGATGTCGAGCATCGGCGTCCAGCGCCGCAGGTAGTCTAGATCGTAGTTCACCCGCGCCTCCATATCTTTCAATTGTGCCGTCTCACCGCGGCAGCCGTTCACCTGCGCAAGGCCCGTGATGCCCGGCAGCACCTTGTGCCGCATCATGTAGCCCTTGATGAGTTTGCGGTATTCCTCGTTGTGAGCCACGGCGTGCGGCCGCGGGCCGACCAGGCTCATGCGCCCCTGTATGACGTTGATGAGTTGCGGTAGCTCATCCATCGAAGTGCGCCGCAGCATCCGGCCGATGCGTGTAATTCGGTTGTCGGATTTCGATGCCTGCCGGATTTCGGTGCCATCTTCGGTCACGCTCATTGTCCTGAACTTGTAAACGGAGATCTCCCGCCCGTCCAGTCCATAGCGGCGCTGTTTGAATATGATGGGTCCGGGCGATGAGAGCTTCACTAAAATGGCGATCACCACCAGCAGCGGTGCGAACAGCAGCAGAACTGTCACCGACAACCCGATATCGATCAGCCGCTTCATCACGCCGCGGTATCCGTAGAACGGTGTTTCGCACATGGCGACCACGGGAATGCCGTGAATCTCGCCGGAGCGCGCCTGAATCAGGTCGAACACGAAAACATCGGGCACGTAGTAGATCGAAGCTGTCGTGTCGCGCAAATCATCGAGCAGGTTCATGACGCGCTTCAGATGCCGAATCGGCAGCGCGATGAAAATGACGTCCGTGCCGTGTTCTTTGACGTACTTGGCCAGATCGTTCAGCGTGCCGATGAGCTTGGCATCGGACTCCATGCCGAGGCGGTCGGGACTGCGGTCGTCGAAGAAACCGGACACTTGCAGACGCATCACCGGATTGTTCCTCAGCCGCCGCGCCAATTCCAAGCTGCTGTTGTTGTAGCCGGCGAATATGGCTTTGCGATTGTCGTACGCATTCACCAAGAAGCGGTGCATGAGGTCTTGCATGAGCAGCGTGACGACGATCAGCGCCAACGGAGTGACGACCGCCCACGTAATGAACACGCGGCGCGGATAATCGACCAGCGACTTCGTGACATAGCCGACGATCAGCATCACCCCGAGCAGCAGCAGCCAGCGGAAAATCACGTCGCCGACGGCAGATAGCCGGGGAGTGGTTTGCTGCGTCGTGACTTCGCGCGGCGGCTGGATCAGCACCAAGCACAGCACGGCGACGACCACGATGGCTTCAGAGGACCGGTCGAAGACCTTGCCGAATAGCGTAATGGTCGCATACAGCGAGGCCACGGCAACCATCGCCGGCATCACTGCCTGGATGACGGCCAGCATCGCGACCAGAAAACTTTGCTTGAACAAAACCGGCTGGGTCATCAGTTATCCATTGAAGCACAGGCATCGTTGTCGATGCGCGTACGTGGCGAAAGTGCGGCAAACGAAGCCGCTATTATCGGTTAAATCCCGCGCCGCATGCGTGTTCTATTTCCACAAAATCAAACGGGGCGGCACCTGCCGCGGATGACCTACCTACGCCAGTGCTATTCTAGAGCGCTATGACAAACGTGCCGCTGCTCGATCTTAAAGCCCAATTTGCCCAAATCCGCGCCGAAGTCATGCCGGCTATCGACCAAGTCTGCGCCGGCCAGCATTTTATTCTGGGGGAGAATGTACGGGCTCTGGAGGAGGAGATTGCCCGCTACTGTGCTGCATCGTTCGGAGTCGGCGTGTCCTCGGGCACCGACGCTCTGCTGCTGGCGCTGATGGCCCTCGAGATAGGGGTGGGGGATGAGGTCATCACCTCTCCGTTTACCTTCTTTGCGACGGCGGGCACCATCGCACGCACTGGCGCCCGGCCGCTGTTCTGCGACATCGACCCGGGCACCTTCAACCTGTCAGCTGCCGCAGTACAGGCCTTCATTGATGACCACTGCGTGGAGCAGGGTGGCCGGCTGACCAACCGCGCCACCGGCGGCCAGATCAAGGCGCTGATGCCGGTCCATCTATACGGGCAGTCTGCTGATATGGACCCTCTGATGGCAATTGCCAAGCGCTTTCACTTGAAAGTCATTGAGGACGCGGCCCAGGCCATAGGCACGGAATACAAAAATGGCGCCAGAGCCGGCACGATCGGCGACGTTGGCTGCTTTTCGTTCTTTCCAAGCAAGAATTTGGGCGCGTTCGGCGACGCGGGTCTGTGCACCACCAATAACGCCGAACTCGCCGAACGCATGCGGGTGTTGCGCGTGCATGGCGGAAAACCTAAGTATTTTCATAAGCTTATCGGCGGCAACTTTCGCATCGATGAATTACAGGCCGCCGTGCTGCGGGTCAAGTTGAAGTACCTGGACCGCTGGACCGAAGGGCGCCAGCACAATGCCGGGTACTACGACTCTGCCTTCGCCAACGCGGGGTTGGGGTCCAAACTACAGACGCCCGTCGCGCTCGCCGGCGGTCGGCACATCTTCAATCAATACGTGGTGCGGGCGCAGAACCGCGACGCACTCAGGGCATCGCTGACCGAGCGTTCCATCGGCAGCGAAATATATTACCCGGTGCCCCTGCACCTGCAGGAATGCTTCGCTTATTTGAATTACCGCGCGGGTGATTTCCCGCATTCCGAGCGCGCCGCCGCGGAAACGCTGGCGCTGCCCATCTATCCGGAACTGGAAGAGCCGCAACTGGCGCATGTGGTCGCCGGCATTGTCGATTTCTACGCCTGACGGAACCGTCTCTCAGTCCGCAGCCGAATGACGGGGTCAGCTCTTCTTGAAATCGTCGGGCAGCAGCTGGTGGCGCGACAGCAGCTTGTAGAAGTCGGTGCGATTGCGCTTCGCCAGACGCGCGGCCTGGCTGACGTTGCCGCCCGTGATCTGAAGAATCTGCGACAGGTAATTGCGCGTGAACTCATCGCGCGCTTCGTCGAAGGATGGCAGCCGGGTCGGATTGCCGCCCAAGGATTGCTGCACCAGCTCGGCAGTGATGATTGCGCCGTGCGAGAGTGCGACGTTTTGGCGCACCACGTTGTACAGCTGGCGCACATTGCCGGGCCATTCCGCGGTGGCCAATAGCTCCACCGCTTCCGGGGCGTAGATCTTGCGTTGTCCGCTTTCTTTGGCGATCTGTTCCAGAAAATGCGCGACCAGCAGGGGAATATCTTCGCGCCGCCGGCCGAGGGAAGGCATCTCGATGTGCACCACATTTAACCGGTAATACAGGTCTTCGCGAAAACCACCGCCGACCATCAATTCGTGCAAGTCGCGATGCGTTGCGGAGATGATGCGCACGTTGGTGGACACGGGCTCGGCGCCGCCCACCGGGCGGATCTGATTCTCTTGCAGCACCCGCAGCAGCTTGACCTGCAGACGCATCGGCATATCGCCGACTTCGTCCAGCAGCAAGGTGCCGCCATCGGCGGTCTCGAACAGACCTTTCTGCGAGCGTATGGCGCCGGCGAATGCGCCTTTTTCATGGCCGAACAGCTCCGATTCCAGCAGGTTCTCCGCCATCGCGCTGCAATTGACGGCGACGAAGGGCTTGTTGCGGCGGGGACTTGCTTCGTGAATGGCGCGCGCCAGGAGTTCCTTGCCGGTGCCGCTCTCGCCGGTCAGCAATACTCGCGCATCGGTGCCGGCCACCATGTTGGCCTGCGCCAGCTTGTCCTCCATGAGCTGATTGCGAGTGATGATGCTGGAACGCCAGTCCTCATCCACATGTGCGAATCCGGACACCTTGAGGGCTTTTTGCACGTGATCGAGCAGGTCCTGCTTGTCGACCGGCTTGGTCAGAAAACCGAAAGCACCGCTCTGGGTGGCATGCACGGCATCGGGGATGGTGCCATGTGCTGTGAGGATGATCACCCGCAAACCCGGCCAGCGGCTCTGCAATTCCTTGAGCAGGCCGATGCCGTCCATCTGGTCCATGCGCAAGTCCGTGATCACAAGGTCGGGCCGAAAACGCACGCAGGCCGCCAGCGCCGCCGCCGCGCTCTCCACCGCTTCCACTTCGTAATTCTCGGCACGCAGCCGGATGGTCAACAGGCGCAGCAGCCCCGGGTCATCGTCCACCACCAGTATTCGCGCCTTGCGCTTCTGCGGCGTCTGTTCGCGGGTGCTCGTATGCAGCCCGAAGGAGAGCGATGTCGTAGCGGCGTTTGAGTAAGCGTTCAAATCCTTGTCTCCGGTGTCTTTCACGGCGTGCGCGACCTGCTCGCGCCGCGATCGTTAATTGACCGCTCGATATGCGTGATCGCCTCGAGCTTGGCCCGAGCTTCGTCCAACGCCTTGCGCAACTTCACATTTTCATCCGATTCAGCGGCTAGCCGACGGTTCACGGCCTGCAGTTTGTCGCGTGAGTCATCATGCGACACGTCGTCGCGCATGCGGCGGTTTTCGGCCTGAAGTATCAGCCTTTGCTCGACCTCTTTGAGCTCCACCAAGGCCAATAATCGTTCTACAGGCAACAGAGTCTCAGGCCTGGCCAGCAATTCCGACAACTGTCGCTGCGCTGCGACGGAGTCGCTGCCGCTATGCCCCGGCGTCGACAGGGCGAGCGCAAATTTGAGCCGGTTGCTGGTGGTGGGCGTAAGCTCAGCCGCATCCTTGGCGGACTGGAAGATCTCCGCCTGACGCGCCGGATCGCCCTGCGGCAAGGCGCTCATCATCTCGAGCAGCGGCGTGATCGGGCTCAAGTTCTGCATCACGCGATCCGGCTCCGGCGGTGCGGCGGGCTTCTCGCGAGCAAACGGGAGGTTGAGGCCGCAGGCACTCAAGCAGCTAGCGAGGAGCAGCCAAACCGTAAAGCGCAATCTCCTATGCGGCATGAGCTTTTTCACGGGGCGGCGCCGTCTGCCGCAACGGCAAGCGCACCCGAAAATGCGCCCCTCCCGATTTGGACTCGAATATTTCTATGCTGCCGCCGTGCGCGTTGACGAATTCGGTGACCACGGACAAGCCGATTCCGGTGCCTTTGACATGGCCGCCTTGGGGTGTTTTTCCCTGATAAAAAGCCTCGAATATTCGGTTGCGCTCTTCCGCAGGAATCCCGGGGCCGCTGTCCATCACATCCAATACCAGTTGCTCGCGCTCGCCGCGCGCATGAATGGAAATGGTGCCGCCGCGCGGCGTGAATTTGACGGCGTTGGACAGCAGATTATCGAGTATCAAGCGAACCTTGCCGCGGTCGGCGAGCGGCGCGAGGTCGTCGACCTGCACGTCGAGTCGCACGCGCTGTGCCACCAAGGTGAGCTGCTGATTCTCCAGCACGCTCTTGACCAAGGGGCGCAATTTGAATTCAGAAATTTCCAAGCCGATGCTTTTAGCCTGCCAGGCGCTGAAGGAGAGAAGATTTTCAATCAGCCGCTGCAATTTCATCCCGTTCTCGCGCAAGATCGCCGTCACTTCAAGCTGGCTGCTTTGCAGCTCCCCCACCGCGCCGTCCATCAATAACTCGGTTCCCTCGCGTATGTTTGCCAGCGGAGTCTTGAGTTCATGCGACATGTGCCGCAGAAACCGGTTCTTTTCCTGCGCCAGATCCAGCAAGCGCCCTCTGAGCCATTCCAGCTGGGTGGCCAGGCGCTCGAGGTCGGCCGGCCCGCTAATGGCAATTGGCCTCGAAAACGTGCCCCGCCCCAGTTCGCTGATGGCACGATCGATGGCGCGGATGGGCCGGCCGAACAGAAAGGTAAACACGCCCACCACCGCCAGCGTCAGGGGCACCAGCAGCAGGGTTTCCCAAAACAGATTGCGCTGCCCGAGCTCGGTTTCCCCCTGCAGGCTGCCCAATTCGCGGTCGATCTGTGCGCTGACCCGGTTCGACACCTTGGACGCCATCTCTGAGAGCTGCGGATATGCGTTGATCAATTCCGCCATCCGGGTCGAATTGGGGGCATCGTGCTTCAATTCCTCGTGCAGCCGTTCCGACTCGTTTTCCAGGGCGCGTGCGCTGTCGCGCGATTCGGAATCGAGCGGCAGCGACAGCAACTCGTTGACGGTGGCGACCAGCCGTTGCTGGTTGCGTGCATACGTATCGAGCAATTCCGCACTGCCGATGATCTGATACAGCCGCGCGGTACGCTCGAGCGCGCCGATCTCCTCGAACATGCGCTGATTGTTGCGGGTGCCGCGCACCCCGTGCAACACCAGTTCCTCACTGCGGCTCGCCAGCTGTTTCATCTGTACGGCGGCATTCACGATGGCGAATAACAACGGCGCCGCCACGATCGTGAAACCGATCAGCATCAGTCCGCTCAAAGACTTAGGTCGGGGAAATCGCATGGCCGGCATTCTAGCAGCGTGATTCGTCCAAAGGAGAGAGGGCATCGTACCTGTAGAATTGCCTCACATGAACAGCGACGCACCGTATTCCGAGCTATCGCCCGAAACCGTACTGGACGCGATCGAGGCGGTCGGGTTTCGCTGCGACGGCAGAGTCCTGGCTCTCAATAGCTACGAAAACAGGGTATATCAGATCGGCATTGAGGACGGCGCGCCCGTGGTCGCCAAATTCTACCGTCCGGCCCGCTGGACAGACGCCGCGATTCTCGAAGAGCACGCGTTTTCAGGTGAACTGGCCGCGCAGGAGATTCCCGTCGTTGCGCCTTTGATTCGCGACGGCATATCGCTGCACGTTCACCACGGATTTCGCTATGCCGTCTTTCCGCGGCGCGGCGGCCGTTGGCCGGAGCTCGGGACCCGCGATGATCGGGAATGGGTAGGGCGGTTCTTGGGCCGTATACATGCGGTGGGGAGAGCCGCGCGCTTTCATGAGAGGACGCGTCTGTCCATCGAGGACTTAGGGGTGAAAGCGCGGGATTTTGTGCTCGACGGTGAATGGATGCCCGACTATCTGGCGACCAAATACGCCGATCTGACCGACGAACTGTTAAACGAGATCGAGACGCGTGCCGAGGGCTGGCGAGGCGCGGC
Source organism: Gammaproteobacteria bacterium (assembly GCA_040004115.1). GTDB lineage: Bacteria > Pseudomonadota > Gammaproteobacteria > Steroidobacterales > Steroidobacteraceae > Bog-1198. Next base: position 30,174 of record JBDUBO010000010.1, read on the forward strand.
CGTCGGACGCATTCTCGGCGATTGCCACCGCGGCAATATTCTCTGGACGGACTTAGGGCCGCATTTCGTCGATCTGGACGATTGCTTGACCGGACCCGCCATCCAAGACCTGTGGATGTTGTTGGCGGGCGGTCAGCAGGAAATGCGCACGGAATTGCACGACTTGCTCAAGGGTTATGAGCAATTTCAGCCCTTCGATCGCAGCGAGATCGCGCTCATCGAGCCGTTGCGCGCATTGCGCATGATCCATTATTCGGCGTGGCTGGCGCGCCGCTGGCATGACCCGGCGTTTCCGCAGGCGTTTCCCTGGTTCGCGGAGCCGCGCTACTGGGAGGAGCATTACCGATCCCTCGAAGAGCAGCTTGCGGCGGTCACGGGGCCGCTGCTCGAGTTGTGATTGGCGGCGTATTTGGTGATCATAGGGTGATGAAGACTGTGCGAGTCCTGACGCTGTGCGCCGCCCTGCTGGTGGGCGCCTGCCATAAGGATGCGGGAACGCCGCCGCCGCCGCTGAAATCCTCGCCCAAGCCACAAGTCCATGTCCCCGTAGTCAGGAAGGGTCCCTCCGCGGAGGAGTTGACCGCCGGCATGGTGGAGGCTGCGAGCCAGGGCAATTCGGAGCTGGCCGTGCTCCTCAAGTTCGAACTGGCAAAACGGCCGGTGCTGGGACAGCCGCTGGAAGTGAATTTAGCCATCCTGCCGCAGACCGATGCGTCGGCCGAGATCCGGATTGCGGGCGGCGAGGGATTGAACCTCGCCCCCGGCGCGGATCACATGGACTTGGCCACGGTCGAAGCGGGGCAGGTTTATCGCCGTAGTTTCACGGTCACGCCTACTGCGGAGGGCGTGCTGCTGCTAAGTCTCACGCTATCGCTCAAGGTCGATGAAACGGTCGATTCTCGAGCGTTCTCGATCCCGCTGATCGTGGGACGCTGAATCTAAAGCCTTTGGCTGAAATTGCGACGCGGGTCCGCGGTAAGCCCTATAATGGGCGGTTTCCCTCAAGGGCCTTACCGTGACTCAGAAACTTCGCAATATCGCCATCATCGCGCACGTCGACCACGGCAAGACCACCCTCGTCGATCAGCTGCTGCGTCAATCCGGCACGCTCGATGCCCGCAAGGACTTGCAGGAGCGGGTCATGGACTCGAACGACCTGGAGCGCGAGCGCGGCATTACCATTCTCGCCAAGAACACCGCCATCACCTGGGGCGACTATCGCATCAACATCGTCGATACACCGGGACACGCCGATTTCGGCGGCGAAGTCGAGCGCGTGCTCGCCATGGTCGATTGCGTGCTGCTGTTGGTCGACGCGGTGGACGGCCCCATGCCGCAAACCCGTTTCGTGACTCAGAAAGCGTTCAAGCACGGCCTGCGGCCCATCGTAGTCATCAACAAGATCGATCGCGACGAGGCACGTCCGGGCTGGGTGCTGGATCAAACTTTCGATTTGTTCGATCGTTTGGGCGCGACCGACGAGCAGCTGGATTTTCCGGTGGTGTATGCCTCCGCGCTGCGCGGCTTTTCGGGGCTCGACTCCACCGTGCGCGACGGCGACATGCAGCCATTGTTCAAGACCATCGTAGAGCACTGTCCGCCGCCCGACGTGGACGCGGACGGCCCCTTGCAGCTGCAAGTCACGCTGCTCGACTATTCGAGCTACGTGGGCGCCATCGGCATCGGCCGCATCAAGCGCGGCACGATCAAGCGCGGCATGCCGGTCACCGTGATCAATCGCGAGGGCAAAACTCGCTCCGAGAGGATCACGCAAATTTTGGGATTCCACGGGCTGACGCGCGTCGAGGTCGAGTCCGCGAGCGCCGGCGACATCGTCGCCTTCGCCGGAATTTCCGAGCCGAAGGTGTCGGACACGTTATGCGACCCCGCGACCGTGGAGCCGTTGCCGAGCCTGACCGTCGACGAACCCACGATCAGCATGACTTTCGAGGTCAACACCTCGCCCTTTTTAGGCCGGGAGGGCAAGTTCGTGACCAGCCGGCAAATCCGCGAGCGCCTGGAGCGCGAGGCCATCCACAACGTGGCATTGCGCGTTGAACCGACCGGGGATCCGGACAAGTTCGTGGTGTTCGGCCGCGGCGAACTGCACTTGGGCGTGCTGCTCGAAAACATGCGGCGCGAGGGGTTTGAAATGGCGGTTTCCCGGCCGCGCGTGGTCATCAAGCAAATCGACGGCGCCGCGCACGAGCCCTATGAGCAGGTCACTGTCGATGCCGATGCCGATGCGCAAGGCGACATCATGTCGGCGCTCGGCAGCCGCGGCGCCGACCTCAAGGATATGCAAGCCGACGGCCGCGGCCGAATCCGCCTTGACTACATGGTGCCGTCGCGCGGCCTGATCGGATTTCAAACCGAGTTTCGCACCATGACACGCGGCACGGGATTGCTGCACCATGTATTCGATCACTATGGGCCTGTGGTGCAGCGCGAACTGGGCCAGCGGCCCAATGGGGTCTTGATCGCGAACGGCCAGGGTGTGGCGCTGGGATATTCGCTGTTCAGCTTGCAGGAGCGCGGCCGTTTGTGCATCAATCCCGGAGAGGAGGTGTACGAGGGCATGATCATCGGTCTCAACAATCGCGACAACGATTTGGTGGTGAATCCGCTCAAGGGCAAGAAACTCACGAATATGCGCGCCGCGGGCAAGGACGAGAACGTGGTGTTGACTCCCCCGATCCGTTTCTCGCTGGAGCAGGCCATGGAGTTCATCGACGACGACGAACTCATCGAGGTCACCCCCACTTCCATCCGTCTGCGCAAGCGCAATTTGAAAGAAACCGACCGCAAGCGCTCGGAGCGCGAAACCGCGGATCAGAATTCCTGATCGCCGATGTCGCGGAAGCTGACTATTTAACCAAATATTGCCGAACCGAGACCCGCGTCACGCCGTCATTGCGGGATCGCCCTAACATCTAGTGATTTACGGCGCCCAGCAGTGCCGTAAATCTAGTGCGGGAGATCAGGCACTTGTCACGCGATATCGCGGCCGAAATACTTGGCGAGCCAACGCAACCGGCGGACAGTCTTAACCCCCTGCTCGAGCGCCAGATCGCGGAAGCGCGCGGCAGAGGCGGCAACCTCGATTTCAGCGCTTTGCTCAAAACCGTCAGCGCGCAATACGACAAGATCGACGGCGAGCGGCGCGGCGTCGTGCGCTCGATGAAGCTCATGTCCGACGAGGCGCAGGCGCTGACCCGCGAGATTCGCGAACAGACTGCCTCGCACCTGCAGGCCATTCTCGACAACGTCAAGGACGCCATTGTCACGCTCGACGAAGCAGGGCATATCGAAACCTTCAATCCCACCGGCGAGCGCATTTTCGGCTACTCGCAGGCCGAGATCCTGGGCCGCTCACTCAACTATCTGCTGCCCGACATCGCGCAGGGAAGTGGCAATTATCTTGAGCGTTGCGCCACCAAGATCGACGACACGCATGTCGATTTGGCGGCGCACCAAACCTGGGGGCGCGTCAAGGGCGGCAATCGCGTGGCAGTGGAGATCGCGGTCAGCAAGGCCACGCTCAATTGGCGCGTCGGCTACATCGTCAGTATTCGCGACATCACCGAAAGACATCTTGCCGAACAATCGATGCGCGAAAGCGAGGCGCGCTATCGGACGTTGGTGGAGCACGCTCCCGAAGTCATCATCGTGTTCGACGTCGACCAGGGGCAGTTCGTCGACGTCAACGACAATGCCTGCCGCTTTTTCAAAATGTCGCGCGAGAGCCTGCTGGCGAGCGGCCCGGACGAGATCAGTCCGACTCATCAGCCTGACGGCACTTTGTCCTTCGGCCGGCCGCGCGGCTTCATCAAAGGGGCGCTCGCGGGCGAGGCGCCGGTGTTCGAATGGACGCACAGCGACGCCTCCGGCCATTCCATGCCCTGCGAAGTGCGCTTCGTACGCCTGCCGAGCTCCAACCGGCGGCTGATACGCGCCAGCATCACGGACATCACCGAACGCAAGCGCGCCGATGCCATTGCGGCGGGCGAGCGCCGTGTGTTCGAGAAAATTGCCGCCAACGCGCCGCTGTCCTCGGCACTGGAGTCGATTTGCGAATTGATCGAGCGCGTTATGGCGGAGAGCTTCTGCGCCATCAATCTCTTGGATCAAGAGCGGCAGACTTTGAATTTCGGCGCCGCGGCGCAATTGCCGCGCGCGTTCGTGGCGGCGATGGACGGCGCGCCGATCGGCATCCGCTTCGGCTCCTGTGCCGCTGCGGTGTACTTGGCGCGTCAGATCACGGTTGCGGACATCGATACGGATGCGCTGTGGGAATTCCGGCGCGAGGCCGCGCAGCAGGCGTCGTTGCGAGCCGCCTGGTCCACACCCATTGTCGCCTCGGACGGCAAGGTGGTCGGCACTTTCGCGGTGTATCGGCGCCAGGCGGGCATCCCGCTGCCAAAAGATCACGAGCTGATGTCGCGGATGGCGCAGATCGCCGGGATCGCAATCGAACGGCGCGGCGCAGAGGATGCCCTGCGCAACAGCGAAGTGAAATTTCGCGGGTTGTTCGAAAGCATGATGGAAGGCGTCTACCAAACCTCGCGCGACGGACGTATTCTGGTCGCCAATCCCGCATTCGTGAATATGATGGGTTACGGCTCGGCGGAGGAGCTGTACCAGCTGCCGGCGGTGGCGCTGTACTGGTATCCCGGCGACCGCGAAACTTTCATGCGGCGCGTGGAAACCGAGGGTGAGCTGCACAACGAGGAATATGTGCTGCGTCGCAAAGACGGCACCGTGGTGGTGGTCATGGATTCGAGCCGCGTGGTGCGCGACAAGCAGGGGCTGGTCACCGGCTACGAGGGCACGCTCAACGACATCACCGAGCGCAAGCGGGCGGAAACGGCGGTTTTCCAGGCTAAGGAACGCGCCCAGATCACGCTGCAGTCAATCGGCGATGCCGTCATCACCACCGACTCCGAGGGACGCATCGATTACATGAATCCCGTCGCGGAGAGCCTGACCGGCTGGGAAAACCGCGAAGCGCAGGGCCAGCTCATCGGCGAAGTGCTCACCGTCGTCGACGAGTCGACCCGCGAAGCCGCCGAAAGCCCGATCATGCGCTGCCTGCGCGAAGGACAATTGCTGGGGCTTGCCGAACATACGGTGCTGCTCAATCGGCGCGGACAGGAACTCGCCATCCAAGATTCGGCGGCTCCAATCCGCGACCGCGCCGGCAATCTGATCGGCGCGGTCATGGTGTTCCACGATGTCAGCAAGGAACGGCGATTGCATCGTGCTCTGCACTATCAGGCCAGCCACGATGCGCTGACAGGATTGATCAACCGGCGCGAATTCGAAAATCGCCTCACCGTCGCTGTCGAGAACTCGCGGCAAGATGCAGCCAGCCGGCAGGCGCTGCTGTATCTCGATCTGGATCAATTCAAGCTGGTCAACGATACCTGCGGCCATCCGGCGGGCGATCAGCTGCTGAAACAGATTACGGGCGTGCTGCAGTCGCGGGTGCGCAGCGGCGATACCTTGGCCCGTTTGGGCGGGGATGAGTTCGGGATACTGCTGGAGAGCTGCGCGTTGGATCAGGCGCTGCGCATCGCGGAAAGCCTGCGTCAGGCGATTCGCGATTTCCGCTTCATATGGCATGACGGCGTGCTCGAGGTCGGTGCCAGCATCGGCATTGTCGAAATCACCAGCGAGACGCCGACGGTCGCCAATGTCATGAGCGCGGCCGACGTCGCCTGCTATTCGGCCAAGGATCTCGGCCGCAACCGCGTGCAGCTGTACAAGCCCGACGATGTGCCGGAGCGGCACCGCGAAATGCACTGGGTCTCCAAGCTGGCGCGCGCCTGCGACGAAAGCCGCTTCGAGATCTACTACCAGCCCATCGTTCCCATAGGCACCAATGCGCAGGAGCATGCAGGGGAGCACTTCGAATTGATGCTGCGTCTGCGCGACGAGTCGGGTGCGTTGGTGACGCCGGCCGAGTTCATTCCGGCAGCGGAGCGTTACAACGTCATGCCGACGATCGACCGGTGGGTGATTCGCCAGGCGCTGGATCGGCTGGTACATCGCAGCGGGACCGGGGTCAAGCCCTTCACCATTGCGGTCAATCTGTCGGGGACTTCGCTCAATGACGAACGCTTCCTGGAGTATGTGATCCAAGAACTCAGCGGCAACGAACTGGTGGCGGGCGCCATGTGCTTCGAGATCACCGAGACCGCCGCCATCGCCAACTTGGGCAACGTCGTGTACTTCATGCGCGAGCTAAAGAGCCGAGGCTGCCATTTCGCGCTGGATGACTTCGGCAGCGGCCTGTCGTCATTCATGTATTTGAAGACTTTGCCGGTCGACTATCTGAAGATCGACGGCCAGTTCGTCGAGAATATAACGCGCGATCGAGTCGATCGAAGCATGGTGGAAGCGATCAGCCACGTCGGCAAGGCCATGGGTATTCACACCATCGCCGAGCGGGTCGAATCGTCGGAAGTGCTGGCTGAACTCGGGCGCTTAGGGATCGGATTCGCACAGGGGTTTCACATCGCTGCGCCGCGCTCCACCAGGGAATTTCCCTATCTGCGCGAGCCCTCGAGGAAGGCATAGCGGCGCCCGGCGGGGGCAGGCCCGCATGCCTAGAACCCCAAAGTGGCGCCGACGCTGAAGGTGTAACGCGGGAAGACTTGGTAGCCGACCAGATCGCTGTAAACCGGTAGTTGCGCAAAGCCGTACACGTTTAGCCGGCCGGCTACGTTCAACGTCAGGCCGGGGCTGAGATAAGCCACGTCGCCGGCGGTGCTCGTGATGTCGGCGAGAGCCCCTTGATCCACGCCCTTGTGAGTCAAGTTCATCTGCAGTTGCGGCGCCCACATCAGATTGCGTTCGTAGCGCATGCCGAAGCTCACGGTGGTTGTGTTGCCCGGTCGGAAATCGTTGTCGGGCTTGTTCTGCTTGGTGGTGAGGGCACTTTGAAATTGAATATTCGCGAAGGCCTCGAAATTCTCGCCGACGGGCCGATAGTAATAGGCGCCGACGATGACATCGGTGCTGCCGGTGCCCGGCTGCAAGCTTGCATCCAATGGCGTTCCAGCGGCCGGTCCGCTGTTGAAGTTCACCCCGTCGTAGCGGCCGGTGGGAAGCTTCACGCCCAATTGCACTCCCAAGTTGCGATTCGCTAAAAATCCCTGGTAGGCGCCGATGAGGCGCAAGTCACCAATGCTCGAGCTTCGAGAAGTGCTCACCGGCGGCAAGGACTCCCTGGAATCGTAGTCGCCATACGTCGAGTGGCTGCGGATGACGTAGGGGAGGCGCAGGCCGACGTTCCAGTCGGCGGTCGGACTGTAATCGATACCCAGGGTCAAATAGCGATTCAGCGTCTCGCGCTCAAGCTCCGTGTCGCCCGGCACGACTGCGATTGCGTGTCTTCCGTAGCGTAGTTGATCTTGGTGGATGTAGTCGTATTCGAAGCTCAGGCGCCACCCGGGCAGTGCCGAATAACCCATCGCGGCATCTGCGCTCAAGCTGCAGCCGCAGGTGGCGCAGCTCCATGAGCTTACAGGTCCCATTGACAGGCACAAAGCAGCCCATGCCGCACGTTTCCTTGAAATATTCACGAAGCTCTCCCCGGCGCCGGCGTGCCGGCGCGCTTGAATCTGACACTGATGCGAACGCACGCGGTGTCGCCACGCGCGACGTCGATGTGCGGCAATCAGACCAGGGAGGGAGGCCCGCGAACCCGGTGCGCGCGAAGCGGCTGAGTGCCCAGCCGCGCCGGCTCACAGGGAAGAGCTTCGAAGTGGGCGATTCGCCCGGGAGGTTCAAAAACTAGGAGATGGGAAACCGGCCCGGCGGCCGGTGCACTGCCGAAAGGGCAATTCTGGAAGTCTGTGTGCGCCGGTGAATGGTGATGGTGTGCGTGATGTTCAGGCGCCGCGGCCACGTAGACGGCGGGGCACAGCTCCAGGAGAAATGGAGTGCCGCTTGCCGGCATGAACCCGGCCGGAACATAGGCGCGAAACAGCAGCGCGGCCAGCAGAACAATGGCCAATAAATCGGGTCGCCTGCTATTACATGACCGGTTTCGCATAGACTTGAGCGCGACCATGCCAGAGGGCGCCCCATTGCGCCAGTAGCAAAAGGCCGCAGTTGCCCATTGTGACCAAGAAGAGCGATCGTGCACGGATACTGCGGTGCAGTCACTGCACATAACGCCATCGCACCCCCACCCATACTGAGCGCGGCTGTGCGGGCGAGACGGCATTTTCATTGGTCCAATCGTCCGGGTTGGCGCGAAACGAGCCGTTCGGATCGAACGAATTGCTGGTCAAGAATCCTGCGGTGGCGTAATTCTTGTCGAATAAATTGGCGAATCGAACGAATACGTCGGTGGATTTTCCCAGGCGGTAGGTGGTGTGAAGATTGACCACGGCATAGCCGCTGATCCGCCCGGAACCGGCGACATCGAGCCCTTCACCATTGATCCCGCCCGCCTGATTGGCGTTGTTCTCGTTGCCGTGCAAGAACACTCCGGAAGAGACGATCACATTGGCACCCATGTCCCAGCTGTCGGTCAGTTGGTAGTCGAGCACCAGCCGGCCGGTATGCCGCGGAATGAGAGGAATCCGATCGCCCGCGCGCACCAGAATGTTGCCGTTCTGATCGGCGGTGCTGTTCGATCCGCCGTTCACCTCGAAATTCGACTGATAGGTCGCGTCGACGAAGCTGTACACCACACGCCATGACAGGTCGACGATTTTTCCGCCCAGCGCGAAATCCGCGCCTTGCCGGCGGGTCTTTCCGACGTTATTGAAGTAGCCTTCGTTGGTGGCTGTCGCGATGAACTGAATGTCATTGCTGTTGACCGTGTGGAACACGTCCGCGCTCCAATTCAGGGCCTTGTCTCCGGTATTGCCGCGTGCCCCCAGGTCCACTGTGCGAGCGATTACCTGTTCGAGATTGGGATCGCCGGCGAAATCATTGGGCAATCCGCATGGGTTCTGCGGGTCGGAGCAGCCCAATTCGATGACGGTGGGTGCGCGGCTGGCCTCGTTGAAATCGGCGTACAGGGTCAGATTATCGCCCGGCGTCACGGTGAGGCCAAACGACGGATTGAGGCGGCGGTAAGTGTGATCTTCGCTCAAGGCATTGGGCCTGTCGAAATTGCCGTCTGCCACGTTGGTGTTGACGCTGATACCGTTCAAGGTCTCGGTGTTACGGCTGTAGCGGGCGGCCGTGGTGAAATGCAGCAAGTCGTTCGGCGAATAGGTATCGGTGAAATAAACTCCGAAGATATTGTTGCCGCCGCCCAGGGAGTTGACAATTTCCGCGGGATTGAATGGATTCACATTGGATATGGCGGTGCGTTGCGGCGTCAATGTTGCGTACTGCAGGGTCTGCGAATAACGGTCGGTCGAGTGATCGAAGTCGACGCCCACCACCGCCTGGTTGTTAGCGCCGAACAGGTCGTGGGAGTCGGTCAATTGCGCTCCCGCGCCGGTGGTCCGCTGAGTCAGGCGCGACGCACGGTTATCGCCATTGGAACAATAGGCGTTGTCTGCCAGACTGGTGGGTGCGGCGGAACAGTCGATCGGCGGACCGGCGTAATCTGCCGAGAGGTAATTGTTGCCGCCGGCGTTGCCGTTGTTGCTGCCGGTGATGAGCTGGCGAAAGTACGTATTGCCCGTCAGCAATAGATGATCGTCCAAGAACTGTGTGCCATTGAGATTGATGAAATTTAAAAGATTGTGGGTGAAATCCGGGGCGCTGAATATCGATTCGCGCCTAAAGTCCAACATACTCTCGGGGGTGGTGCCGTTACCGGTCATGCGGGTGTCGGCATAGGTGTAGCTGAGATCCATATCGGTCTTCTCGTTTTGCCACCCCACCTTGCCGAACGTCTGATACAGATGCGTCGGCGACAGGTCGCGCCAGCCGTTTTCGTCGAAGTAATTGCCGGTGAAGAAATAGTCGAAATTGCCGAACTCTCCACCCGTCTCCGCCTGGAAAGCACGACGACCGAATGAGCCGCCGGACGCTTCGAACTCGGTCCCCGGATTGTCATGGCCGCTCTTGGTCTGGATCGCAAGCGCGCCGCCTAAGGTATTGAGCCCGAATACCGGATTCGATCCGGATATCAAGGCAACCGTCGAAATGGCCGATTCGGGTATCAGGTCCCAATTAACGGTGTCGCCGAAGGACTCATTGACGCGCACGCCATCGACATAGACCGACAGGCCCTGGGGCGTGCCTAGCAGCGCGGAGGCAGTGAATCCGTGGTAGTTGACGTCCGATTGGAACGGGTTGTCCTGGCTCTCGCTGATGCTGACGCCGCTGAAGTTATTATTGAGGAAGTCAGTCAGGTCCAAGGACTGCTGCCGCTTCAAGTCCTTGGAGTTGGCGGTCTGCACGTTGGACGGAACATAATTCAAGGGCAGGCCGAGTCCGGACAAGGGTGTGTTGCCGATAACGACGATCTGGGGCAATTCATGCGCCGTAGCCGGATTGCTTGCGGTCGGGGCGCCGTCCTGGTCGTCGGCTGGGGCGGATCGCGGCGTCACCGATGCGGCGATCCCTGCCATGCAGAGGGTCAGGACCCAGGTCGAGTGCGACATCAACATTCCCCCTGACGATTCTCATAAGCTGAGCGGCGCGAATCACCCCGTCCCGCGCAGCAATACCGGCAGCGGCGGCGGCTCGCCGGCGCTTAACTCTGCTTATAATTGATTCTGCGAGTACAAGTGTCTACGAACGCAGTGCGGCGGACCAGAGAGTAATTCCCGGTTGTCCCGGGAAAAGCTCCCGGATCCCGCCAGCGTCGGATTTGCGTGGATGCGAAAATGCGAGGACGAGCCAATGCGTGAACCGCAAATTAATTCGGGGCTTGCGTCGCCTGCACACGAGTCGCAGTGGCGAGATACGGCGATCGTGGCCGCTATTACTATCGCGGCGTTTATTCTCTCCGCGCACTTCCAGTTCAATGAGACGTTGTACGCGTTGACGCGCGATTGGGAATACTTTCAGGCCGACGAATTGCCCGTTGGGATGTTCGTGCTCTCCATGTGCCTGATCTGGCTCGCTTGGAAGCGCTATGCCGAGGCCCGGAGCGAATTGCGTGCCCGCAGGATCGCTGAAGATCGGCTTGCCGGAGTTCTGCAGGAGAATCGAAGGCTGACGCAGGAGAACCTGCGCATCCAGGAAGTAGAGCGGAAGCACCTGGCGCGGGAACTGCACGACGAACTGGGGCAATATTTAAATGCCATCAAGCTGGATGCCGTGTCCATCGTCGACGGCGGCGGCGGCGGGCGATCTTCGATCGACGCGTCGCTGGCCATTATTCGCACGGTCGACCACGTGCATCGCGCCGTCAGCGATATGATCGGGCGACTGCGGCCCGTGGGACTCGACGAACTGGGTCTGGTGGCCGCGATCGAGCACTGCGTCGATCAATGGGGTCAACGAATTCCGAATACGCGGATTCTCCTCGCGGTGGAGGGCAATTTCGAAGGCCTGGCAGAGTCCCTGACCCTCACTGTGTATCGACTGATTCAGGAAGGCTTGACGAACATTTACAAGCACGCCGGCGCGGCGCGGGCGGAAATCTCCCTCAGGCGCGCGGCCTCGATTCGCACCGGGGTCGATGAGGTGCGATTGACGGTCGCGGACGACGGCTGTGGGATGGAGGCAGGGGCCCGCCGAACAAGATTCGGATTGAGCGGCATGCGAGAACGTGTGGAAATGTCGGGTGGAACTTTCGTGCTGACCAGCGAGCGCGGCGGCGGGGTGAGATTCGAAGCCTGCCTTCCGGCAGACGGATCGGTGTAATGATCGACGACAATAAAAAAATGGTCAGCGTGCTGCTGGTGGACGATCACGCCGTGGTGCGTGAGGGCTATCGCCGCCTGCTCGAGCGGCACGGAGACATCGTCGTGATCGGCGAGGCTGCCGATGCCGCCACGGCGCACTCATTGTTCAGCTCCTTGAATCCGCAGATCGTCGTCATGGATATCACCTTGCCGGGAACCGGCGGGATCGAAACGATGCGTCGCATGCTGGCGTACAAAGCGGACACCCGGGTGCTCATATTCAGCATGCACGAAGACGCCATTTTCGCGAAACGCGCGCTGCAAGCCGGAGCTTTCGGCTACGTCACCAAGGCAAGCGCGCCGAATGTTCTGGTCGAAGCCGTGCATTCGGTGGCGTCGGGGAAGAAATTCTTGAGCGCGGACATTGCGCACAAGCTGGCGCTGCGCGATTTCTCCGCAACGGTCGAGGCGGACGACCTATCCGCACGTGAATTCGAAGTGCTGCGTCTGCTGGCGCTGGGTCGCTCCATCAGGGAGATTGCCGAATCCATGGGCCTCAATCCGAAGACCATCGCCAACCATCAGTCGGCGATCAAGCAGAAGTTGGGCGCGGATACTGCCATTCAATTGCTCAAAAAGGCGGGCCAATTGGGATTGGGGCCGACGGAATGAACTGCTGCGCGGGAGGGGGCTGAATGCTGCGTTGCTCGTGGGGCGTTGGGGGCTGGGGCGTCAGCACAGTTGGGGCCTTATGCAGTCGGGGCCTTATACAGTGCTGGCCGCGCTCGACTACTGGATTTACCATTGGCCGGCCGGCGCGTAGAGTTTCGCCATGCCCAGAAACTTCATCGGTCATCAGCCGTTCAAGGGCCGCGGCGCCATTTCCAATCCGGCGGTGCGATTCGAAGCGCACACGCGCGAGACATGGCATGACGGCTGGTATGAGGAGGAAATCCTCGAACACCCGGGCGAAACCGTGCTGCCCGACCGCGCGCGCAGCCTCATCACCACCAATAATTCACCCGATGTGGGATTCGATCAATCGATCAATCCCTATCGCGGCTGCAGTCACGGCTGCATTTATTGTTTCGCGCGTCCCACCCATGCTTACCTAGGGCTGTCGCCGGGCTTGGATTTTGAGACCAAACTGTTCTACAAGGCCGACGCGGTCAAAATTCTCGAAGGCGAGCTTGCAAAACCGAAGTACATTTGCAAGCCCATCGCCTTGGGGATCAACACCGACGGCTATCAACCGCTGGAAAAGCGCCTCGAGATCACGCGCGGCATTCTAGCCGTTCTCGCGCGCTGCCGTCATCCGGTCACCATCGTCACCAAGAGCGCGCTGGTGGTGCGCGATATCGATTTGCTGGCGGATCTCGCCAAAGATCGATTAGCGTTGGTGATGGTCAGCATGACCTCGCTGACCAATGACATCAAGCGCACTCTCGAGCCGCGGGCGGCGTCGCCGCAAGCCCGGCTGCGGGTCATTCGGCAATTGTCGGAGGCAGGGATACCCGTCGGCGTGTTGCTGGCACCGGTAATCCCGGCGATCACCGACCACGAAATGGAGGACATTCTGGCGGCCGCCAAGGAGGCGGGCGCAGGCTCGGCCGGCTATGCGCTGTTGCGGCTGCCTCACGAAGTAAAAATACTGTTTCGAGAATGGCTGGCCGAGCATTACCCCGATCGCGCCAAGCACGTGATGTCGCTGATCAATCAAACCCGCGGGGGCAAGGATTACGACGCCGAATTCGGTCAGCGCATGTCGGGCACGGGACCCTATGCCGAGCTGCTGAGAACGCGATTCGAGCTCGCGCGGCGCAAGTGCGGCTTCGATGCCGCGCACGACCGGTACGATTTGAGCACGGAGTTATTCCGTCCGCCGGTCGCCGACCAATCGCAGTTGACGCTGGGGTTTTGACGGCGGCGACCGGCTACCGGCGGCCGATCGCCGCCGGCGCTCAGGCAACGGTTATTGGCGGTTGTTGCCGCCGGTTGCAAACATGACTTCTTCCTTGCCGACCATCCCCTTGTGGGTTTTGCTCGTGTCCATCATGTCGAATACCTTATCCTGGTACGCAATAAATTCGTCGTGAGTGACGAAGCCATCGCCGTTTGTATCCATTTTTTTCATCATGGCGCTGGTCCGCAGACCGCGCGCGTAGCCCCCCGTGGCCAGGGACACGATGTCGCCGCCGTCCTTGCTGACGAATTGTTGCGCATCGACCTTGCCGGTCTTGCTCTTATCCAACATCGCAAAAGTTTTTTCCTGGAAGGCGATCCACTCGGCCTTCGACACCATGCCGTCGTGATCGGTGTCCATCTTGTTCATCAGCTGTTCGCTGCGCAGGCCGCTGGCGTAGCCGCCGGTGGCGAAGGACACCATGTTTTCCGCGTGAGAAGCGGCCGTGAATGAAATCGCCAAGGCGCCGGCCAGCATCAGTGTGGCCGGACGAAAAGAGTGTGACGTGAACATTATTGATCCCCCTGAAGAAAGGTTAGTTGACCCTACAGTTGACCGAACATAATGCGCTGATATTACAGCTGACGATGCGTCAGTCGGGCGTTCTTCTGGTTGGAATCGCGCGCAGAGGGGGTGGCGGTCACGAGATGGCAACTTGCCGCTGTGATTACTGCTGTATTCTCTTGATATTGCAGGGATTTAGCCGTGCATAGATGATAAATTACAAGAACATTCATATAGGCTGTCGGACCCCCGATCGTTACACTGCTCGAACCAATGAAAGCCCTAGATAGACGCCTGAACGTCGCTCCAATGATGGATTGGACCGACAGCCACTGCCGTTACGTGCATCGACTTTTCTCGCCGCACGCGCTGCTCTATACCGAGATGATCGTCTCGACGGCGCTGCTGCGCGGCGATGCGCGACGCCTGCTCGAGCACAGCCAGGCCGAACATCCGGTCGGCCTGCAATTGGGAGGCTGCGATCCGAAGGAACTCGCCGCGGCCGCGCGCATCGGCGCGGCCGCGGGCTTTGCCGAGATCAACCTCAACGTGGGCTGCCCCAGCGACCGTGTGAAGAATGGCTCGTTCGGCGCATGTCTCATGCTGCGGCCGGCGTTGGTGGCGGATTGCGTCCGCGCTTTGCGCGATGCCACGGCTTTGCCGGTGACCGTCAAGTGCCGCATCGGCATCGACGATCGCGACGACTATGAGTTCTTCGACAGCTTCGTTGCGGCGGTCGCACCCGCCGGAATCGATGCGCTCATCGTGCACGCCCGTGCCGCGATCTTAGGCGGCCTTTCACCGAAGGAGAATCGCGAGATTCCGCCGCTCAAGTACGCGTACGTGCATCGGCTGAAGCAGGAACACCCGGAACTGACCGTGGTGTTGAACGGCGGCTTAAACGAGGTGGAGCAAATCCGCGGGCATGTGGCGGCCGGCCTCGATGGCGTCATGCTCGGACGCGCGGTGTACCACCGGCCTACTCTGCTCGCTGAATTGGAGCAAAGCCTGATCGATCCATCATGGCGGGTACCTGAGCCCGCGGAGATCGTGCAGCGCGTCGTTGCCTATGCCAAGGTGTGCGCGCGGCGGGGCATACGGCTGCATTCCATCACTCGGCACATGCACGGCTTGAT
This sequence comes from Gammaproteobacteria bacterium, assembly GCA_040004115.1. GTDB lineage: Bacteria > Pseudomonadota > Gammaproteobacteria > Steroidobacterales > Steroidobacteraceae > Bog-1198. Next base: position 45,554 of record JBDUBO010000010.1, read on the forward strand.
GGCCGGTCGCGAGGGTGCGCGTGCCTGGCGGCGCTTCCTTTCCGAGGTCGCGGCGCGCCCGGACGCCGTGCCCGAGACGCTGTATTCGGCGCTCCCCATCCTCAATCAGGGAATCGCCGCCTAGGCGGCCCCGCCTAGGCAGCCCCGGCTACGCGGCCGCGCGTAAACGGTTTAAAGCGGGCGCGCCAGATTAAGTATAATGGCGGTCGAATGGGCAAAGAAATAGAAGTCGCCATCGTATTCGCGGATGTGGTCGGAAGCACCAAGCTGTACGAATTGTTGGGAGACCTGCGCGCGCGGGACATGGTCGGCATCTGCATCGATGTGATGCGGGCGGCTACCGACCAGAACCACGGGACCGTGATCAAGACCATGGGGGACGAGGTCATGGCGACCTTTCCGACCGCGGACGATGCCTTGAACGCCGCCGCTCAAATGCAGAAGCAAATCACCCTGCATCCCCAACTGAAGGTCGACGAGCAGACGGTTGCCATCCGTATCGGCTGCAACTTCGGTGCGGTGGTGCTGGAGAACCGGGATATTTTCGGCTCCGCGGTCCATACAGCCAACCGCATGACCAGCCAGGCCAAGGCTGGGCAGATCATCACGACGGCGACCATGGTCGAACGCCTGTCGAGCGACTGGCGCGCCTCCGTTCGGCAGATCGACATCGCCACGCTGAAGGGACGCAGCAGCGAAGTGGCACTGTTCGAGGTGTTGTGGCAGACCGACGACGTCACCAGCATGGTGCCGGCGATCGCCATCACCTCACGCGAGCGCGAGAAAGCAAGCAAGACTCAGCGCCTGCGGCTGCGATATCAGGGGCAGGAGGTCCTGGTGGACGATGGCCGCGCCAACATCACCATCGGCCGTGCCGAGGAAAACGACTTGGTGGTCAAAGGGAACTTGATCTCGCGTCTGCATGCCCGCGTGGAAATCAATCGCAACAAATTCATGCTGATTGACCAGAGTACGAACGGCACCTTCGTGCTCGGCAAGGACGGCGAAGACGCCTTCGTGCGCCGCGATTCCATGCAGCTACGCGGCGAAGGATTGATCGGTTTGGGCAAGGCTCCTGACAGCAATTCCTCGCAGGTGATCCGCTACACCTGCGAGGAATGATCCGTCGCGCTCAGGTGCCCGCCACGCCTTGAGCGGGGTGAACCCGCTGCAACGCGTCCTTGAGTTCCTTCCTGAGCGCCTGCGGGACCCGGTCGCCGAATTCACCGAGATACTTGTCGATGCCCGCGAATTCCTCCTGCCACAGCGCCGGGCTCACGGCCAGCAGTTCCTCGAGCGCGCCCGGCGCCAGTTCCAAGCCCTGTAAATCTAGATCGGCGGGGTTCGGCAGATTGCCGATGGCAGTGTCGCGGGCTCCGGCGGTGCCCTTGCATCGCTCGATGATCCAACGCAGCACCCGCAGGTTCTCGCCATAGCCCGGCCAGAGAAACTTGCCGGCGTCGTTCTGGCGGAACCAGTTAACGTGGAAAATCTGCGGCGGTGATTTGAGTTTCGCACCGACATTGATCCAATGCGCCCAATAGTCGCCGAAATTGTAGCCGGCGAAGGGCTTCATGGCCATGGGGTCGCGGCGAACCACGCCGACGGCATCCGTGGCGGCAGCGGTGGTCTCTGAGGCAACTGCGGCGCCGACCAGCACGCCATGCAGCCAATTGCGCGCCTGGTAGACCAGCGGCGCGAGCGTACGGCGCCGGCCGCCGAACACGATGGCGGAAATCGGCACGCCGCCAGGGGCATCGGCCAACTTCGAGTAGCCGGGATTCTGTTTGGCCGCCACGGTGAAGCGGGAATTCGGGTGCGCTGCCGGTCCATTCGCCGGATCGTAGGGCCGCCCCTGCCAGTCGAGTACCGGCTCACCCTCGATGAGTCCTTCCCACCACGGCTGATTGTCGGCGGTCAGCGCGACATTGGTGAAAATCGTATCGCGGCGAATCATGTCGTAGGCATTGCGATTGGTCTTCGCATTGGTGCCGGGGACGACGCCGAAGTAGCCCGACTCGGGATTGATGGCGTACAGCCGGCCATCCTTGCCGGGATGCAGCCAGGCGATGTCATCGCCGACCGTCCAGATTTTCCAGCCCTTGTAGCTTGCCGGTGGAATCAGCATGGCCAGATTCGTCTTGCCGCAGGCGGAGGGAAAGGCGCAGGCCAGATAGTGGATTTCGCCTTGCGGGTTCTCGACGCCGACGATGAGCATGTGCTCCGCCAGCCAGCCTTCGGTGCGCGCCTGCCAGCTGGCGATGCGCAGGGCGTGACATTTCTTGCCGAGCAGGGCATTGCCGCCGTAGCCGGAACCAAAGCTTTTGATCGACAGCTCTTCCGGGAAGTGCATGATGAAGCGGCGCTTGGGGTTCAAGTCTCCGGTGGAATGCAGTCCGCGCACGAATTTGTCGTCGCGCGCGATGCGCTCGAGTGCGGCGCGTCCCATGCGCGTCATGAGCTTCATGTTGAGCACCACGTACGCACTGTCGGTGATTTCGACTCCGCAGCGGGAAAACGGCGAATCGATCGGTCCCATACAATAAGGCACCACGTACAAGGTGCGACCCTTCATGCAGCCCTCGAACAATGCGTCCATCTGAGCGTGGGCCTGCGCAGGCGCAATCCAGTGATTATTCGGGCCGGCGTCGTCCTTGTTCTTGGTGCAGACGAAGGTGAGGTGTTCCACCCGCGCGACGTCCGAGGGGTTGGAGCGCGACAGCACACAGCCGGGAAAGCTCTGCGGATTGAGCGGCAGCAGTTCCTTGGCGGCGATCAACTCCCTCTGCAATACCTGGTACTCGGCATCGCTGCCGTCGCACCAGTAGATGTGATCGGGTTGGGTGAGCCGCGCGACGTCCTCGACCCAGGCCGACACTCCGCGATCCATCGAGTCGAGTGAGGTGACATGCTGGGGAGCTGTGGCCATGGGGATCCTTCGAGGCAGGCGTTGTCTGACCAGGAAGGATGACAGATGGCTGGGCACCCCGCCAAGTGCTCGGCACCTGGATTCTGGGGTAGTCAATTGCGACAGCGCTGTCGCTTTGGCATTAGGCGTAGCACTGGGATTGATTTTTCCTGTAAGTTATTGATTGTGAATAATTTACAATTTGCCGGAAGCATGCCATCTCATAAGGTAATAGCTGCTCTGTGCGTCGCGATATTGGCCCTGTCGGTGGGCGGGTTAAGCGCAGCCCAGGAGCCTGAAAGTCCACTCATCATTCGCTCGATTGCGGAGATCGAATCGCGCTCCATCGACGCCGGGAGAGCGGTGGTGAAACTGATTCCGGCGGATCGGGTGGCGCCCGGCGATCGGGTGATTTATACGCTCGAGGTGCGCACCGCCGGTGGCACCGGCGTGGACGCCCCCAGCGTTACGTATGCAGTTCCCGACCATATGAAGTACATCGCCGAGTCGGCCGTAGGGCCTGGGGCCGACGTGAGCTACTCGGTTGACGGCGGCCACAATTTTGATCGCGCCGATAATCTGCGAGTGCCCGGCCGTGACGGCCGTCCACGCCCGGCGACTGCCTCGGACTACACGCACATCCGCTGGCGGCTGAAGAATCCCCTCAAGGCAGATTCAGTGGCGTTTGTGCGTTTTCGGGCTATGGTCAATTAGTTGCGCGCAAAACATCGTAGGCTTGAGGCCCGAAACGGTCCCGGCGCCGCATGAACAGCGATTACAAAGAAGTCTTTGGACTGGAAGGGCCGCTGGCGCGCGCCTTGCCGGGCTATGCCTATCGTCCCGAGCAGGCCGCGATGGCCAAGGCAGTGGGCCTCGCGCTGACGAGGCTTGACACCTTGATCGTCGAGGCCGGCACAGGCACGGGCAAGACCTTCGCCTACCTGGTCCCGGCGCTGTTGTCCGGACGCAGTGTCATTATTTCCACCGGCACGCGCACCTTGCAGGACCAATTGTTTCGCCGCGATGTGCCCTTGCTCGCCAAGGCTCTGGGGCTGCCTGCAAAAATCGCGCTGCTCAAGGGCCGCGCCAATTACCTGTGCCGCCATCGTTTGGAACTGGCCACGCAGCAAGGATCGCTGCTGGGCGGCGAGCGCGGCCTGGTTCGCGTGTTGGCGAGGGTGTCGCGCTGGGCGGCGGCGACCAAGAGCGGCGATCTATCCGAGCTGACCGATCTGCCGGAACAGTCGGCGCTGTGGCCGAGCATTACCTCCACCCGCGAGAATTGTCTGGGGCAGGAGTGTCCGCAGTTCGCGCGCTGCCATGTGTTCGAGGCGCGGCGCAACGCACAGGCGGCGGACATCGTGGTGGTGAATCATCACTTGCTGCTCGCGGATCTGGCGCTCAAGGATGAGGGCTTCGGCGATCTGTTGCCGGGCGCGGAAGCCGTGATCCTGGACGAGGCGCATCAAGTGCCGGATATCGCGGCGCAGTTCTTCGGCGAAACCTGGTCGGTGCGCCAGCTGCAACTGCTGCTGCGCGACATCGCCGCCGAACTCACCGCGGCAGGCGTGCGTGCGCCATCGATCAATGCGGCCGTTGCAGCGCTCGAGAGCTTGCTCGAGGAACTGCGCAGCACGTTGCGGCAGGGTGCGGGGCGACACGAATGGTCGCAATTGCCCGATGCCTTTCTGGACGTATTGCCGGAACTCGAGACCGCCATCAGCGATATCGCCACCCAGCTCGAAGGCCTGGGCGCGGGCGCCGGGGTGTCGAACTGCGCACGCCGCGCGGCCGCACTTGCCAACTCGCTTGCGTCCTTGCGCGAGCTGTCGGACGACACCGGGCTGCGCTGGGTCGACGCCAACCCCAGCGGACTGCTGCTGCACTACACACCCTTCGAAGTGGCGGAGCGACTGCGCGAATACGTCGAGTCGCGGCCCTGCGCCTGGGTGTTCACCTCCGCGACCTTGGCGATCGGCGAGGACTTCTCACACTTTGCAGGGCGAGTCGGCTTGCCCGAAGCGCGTACTTTGCGGATTGACAGCCCCTTCGACTATCGACATCAGGCGCGGATCTTTTTGCCGCCGCAGATGCCGGAGCCGCAAAATCCGGCGTTCGCCGCCCGATTCATCGAGGCCTGCGCACCCTTGCTCGAGGCCAGCGGCGGCCGCGCCTTCCTGCTCTACACCAGCTATCGGGCCCTGGCAGAGGGTGTTCGTGCCTTGCAGGCGCGCTTTCCGACTCCGGTCTTTCCAGTGCTGGTGCAGGGCGAGGCGCCGCGCGAGGCGCTGCTGAACCGGTTTCGCGAACTGGGCAACGCGGTGCTCCTGGCAACCGGGAGCTTCTGGGAAGGCGTCGATGTGAAGGGCGAGGCGCTCTCCATCGTCGCCATCGACAAGCTGCCCTTCGCATCGCCCGACGACCCGCTGCTGAAAGCACGACTGGAAGGAATTCGCCGCCGCGGCGGCAACCCGTTCTTCGAGTATCAACTGCCGCAGGCGGTGCTGGCGCTTAAGCAGGGCGTGGGGCGATTGATTCGCGACTTCGATGACTTCGGGGTCATCGTCATCGGCGACCCCCGCTTGAAGACCAAGGCCTACGGTCGCGTGTTCTTGGAGGCCTTGCCGGCGAGCCCGGTGATCACCGATGGCGCCGCGGCGGCGCTGTTTCTGGCCGAACGTCTGGCCAAGCTGCGGCCGGCTCCTTCCTTGGCATCACAGGCCACCTGAGCTATGCGAGTACTGGCCCTGGATACGGCGACCGAGGCTTGTTCGGTCGCGCTGCAGAGCGGCGAAGAGGTGATCGGCCGATTCGCCGAAGTCGGCCGCTCGCATGCGCAGCAAATTCTCGGCATGGTCGACGACGTGTTGACCGAAGCCCGATTGTCCCTGTCCATGCTCGACGGCCTCGCCGCCTGCGTAGGACCCGGCTCGTTTACGGGCGTGCGCATCAGCGTGGCCGTGGCCCAGGGGCTGGCATTCGGCGCGGACCTGCGCGTGGTGCCGGTCACCACCCTCGAGGCGCTGGCCTGGCAGGCAATGCAGCGCGGTGCGCGGCAGGTGCTCGCCTGTCTCGACGCACGCATGAGTGAAGTGTATTGGGGATGCTTCGCCGCCGACCCCGTCCGCGGATTGATTGCCCTCGGTCCCGGCCAGGTCGGGCCGCCGGAGAGTGTGAGCCCGTCCACAGGCGGTGATTATCAGGGGATTGGGCGCGGCTTTTCGGCCTATCCTCAACTGGCCTCGTTGCCTGGCGTCAACCTGATGTCCGAGGACGCACGCGCTCTGCCGAACGCCCGCGAAATCGCCTGGCTGGGCACGCTGCGTCTGGCGTTGAACGAGGCAATCGATCCGGCCGATTTGCGCCCGCTGTATTTGCGCGACAAAGTGGCTTTGACCGAGGCGGAGCGCTCGGCCAAGTAGCGCTGTCATGGGATTGTCACAACTGAGCGATGTAATAGAAACCGAATGACCGCCAAGCGCATCCTCATTGTCGAAGACGAAAAAGCCATCCGGGACATGGTCGCTTTCGGCTTGCGCCGCGCGGGTTATGAAGTCGGGGAAGCCGAGGATTGCCGCGAGGCGCGTGCCCGCATCGTCGATGTCCGGCCGGACTTGATGCTGGTCGACTGGATGCTGCCGGATATGAGTGGGCTTGAGCTGACCCGCTCATTGAAGCGCGCCAAGGACACCGAAGAGATTCCGGTCATCATGCTCACCGCCCGCGCCGAGGAGCAGGACAAGGTCGGCGGTCTCGAGGGAGGAGCCGACGACTACATCACCAAGCCCTTTTCGCCACGCGAATTGCTGGCGCGTATTCAGGCGGTGCTGCGCCGCGCCGCGCCGGCGGGCGCGGCCGATGTGGTCGAGGCCGATGGCCTGAAACTCGACGACTCCAGCCACCGGGTGAGCGCCGGAGAGCGCGAAATAGCCCTGGGGCCCACGGAATACCGTCTGCTGCACTTCTTCATGACCCACCCGGAGCGAGTATTTTCACGCGGTCAGTTGCTCGATCGAGTCTGGGGCGGTAATACTTATGTAGAGGAGCGTACGGTGGACGTGCACATCCGCCGCTTGCGCAAGGCGCTCGAACCCTACCAACTGGAGCGGTTGGTGCAAACCGTGCGCGGAGCCGGCTACCGGTTCTCCACGAAGGACGCCTAGGCGGTACCCAAAGGGAGGGCGGGCGAGGCTAATCAATGGCAGCGATGTGGACTTTCGCGCTCGCGCGGCTCGCGGGCATATTGCTGCTGGGCCTGTGTGTGGGCCTGCTGATAGGACCGATTTGGCTGTGGGTTTTGCTGGCCGCCTGCCTGTACCTCGCTTGGCAGCTAGTCACGCTGCACCGCCTCGATCGCTGGCTGCGACTGCGTTCGCAACTCGATCCGCCCGACCTCGGCGGGATTTGGGGCGACATCGTCGCCCAGGTCGTGCGCCTGCATCGGCGCAAGCAATTCCACAAGCAACGCCTGATTCAGCTGTATCGGGAGCTGCGCCGCTCCACGGCCGCCTTGCCCGACGGCGTCATGATCTTGAGCCCGCAGCATGAAATCGTCTGGTTCAATCGTCAGGCGGCGCGCCTGCTGGGCTTAAGACGGCCGGTCGATGTGGGCCTTAGGATCGACAATCTAATCCGCTCGCCCGAGTTCGTGCTGTACCTACATGGCGATGATTTTGCGACGCCGCTGGTGATACGGCCGCCCGTGCCGTTGGAACTGTACCTGGCGCTTCAGCTAGTTCCCTACGGCGGCGGACAGTCGTTGTTGCTGGTGCGCGATGTGACGCGCCAAATGCGCTTGGAAGCGATGCGCAAGGACTTCGTCGCCAATGCCTCGCACGAATTGCGGACGCCGTTGACCGTAATTTCCGGCTATCTGGACACGCTGGCCGATGACTCGTCCATCGACCCCGCGTGGTCCGGACCGATCCACGACATGCGTGCGCAGGCGCAGCGGATGAACGTCATCATTGCCGATCTGCTGGAACTGTCGCGCTTGGAGTCGACGGACGGCGAGGCGGCCCGCGACTCCATCGATGTGCCGAGCATGCTGGAGCGCCTGCATCGGGATGCGCTGGCGAGCGCGGACCGGCCGCGGCAGGTGCTTTTGGATTTGGAGTCCGCGGAAGGATTGTTCGGATCGGCGCAGGAACTCGAGTCGGCATTCACCAATCTATTGGTGAACGGCATGAAGTACACGCCGGCCGACGGCACGGTGCGGATGCGCTGGTGGGTAGACGAGGAAGGTGCCTATTTTTCAGTGATCGACAGCGGCATCGGTATCCCGGCGGAGCATCTCCCGCGCCTGACCGAACGCTTCTATCGGGTCGACGCGGGACGGTCCCGCGGCCAGGGTGGATCGGGTTTAGGGCTCGCCATCGTCAAGCACGCCCTGCAGCGCCACGGCGGCTGGCTCGACGTGCAAAGCACGGAAGGCAAGGGCAGCACGTTTACCTGCCAGTTCCCGCCGGCACGGATTTGGAAGCAGGATGTGCGCACGGCGGAAAGCGCTTGAAGTCACATAAATCGGGCGCCATGTTGACGGGCGGTCCAATCGGATGTAAATCAAAGCGCGCGCGCCCAGCAGGCGCGCGCAGCAGGCGCACGCAGCGGACGCACTGGGCGGCCACCGGCGCGGCGGCGGTGCGCGTGCGGGTGAGCGAGAGTTCTCAAAAGTCTGAGCATTTAAGGTAATTTTTATGGAAACGGCCGATCTTACCCACCATATTTCGCGGCGCTTCAACGAGGACCTGGAAAAGGTGCGCAACCAGGTGCTGCAGATGGGCGGATTCGTGGAGCAGCAGCTGCACAAGGCCATTACTGCGCTGGTGGAAGGCGACAGCCGCCTCGGCGAATCGGTTGCTACCGATGACTACAAGGTCAACGGCATGGAGGTGTCGATCGACGAGGAGTGCAGCCGCATATTGGCAATCCGGGCGCCGGCTGCCGGGGACCTGAGGGTGATCGTCGCCATTATAAAAACCATCACCGACTTAGAGCGTATCGGCGATGAAGGCGAAAAGATCGGCTACATTGCATCGCGACTCGCGACCATGGAGCGGCCCGCGGACAAGTACCGTGAGGTCAAGCACCTCGGCCGCCAGGTGGCGCAGATGGTGCACGACGCGCTCGATGCCTTCGCGCGCATGGACTCGCACGCCGCCCTCAAAACCGCACGCGAGGATAAGATGGTGGACGAGGAATACGAGTCCATTCAGCGCCAGTGCATCACCTTCATGATGGAGGATCCGCGCACCATCCGGCGAGCTCTTGAAATCATGTGGATAGTCCGCGCCTTGGAGCGGATAGGCGATCATGCGAAGAATATCTGCGAGTATGTGATTTACATGGTGCACGGCAAGGATATCCGCCACACCTCGCTCGAGGACGTCGCCAAGCAACTCGACGCCGCGCACGCGGGTTCGCGCAGCTGATGAGCGCGCGCCAAGGGAATTTTTTGGGGTTCGCGGCCTGCGCGGCTTTGCTGGCCTACGCTTACTACGCCCAAGTCGTGCTGCACTTGGCTCCCTGTCCGCTGTGTATCTTTCAGCGCGTCGGAGTGTTTTCCATCGGCGTCGTATTTCTGATCGCCGCGGCGCACGACCCGGTGGGTTGGGGCCGGCGAGTGTACGCGGCGCTGCTTGCCGTCGGCGCGCTTGCGACGATCGGCGTGGCGCTTCGGCATCTGTACATTCAGCACCTGCCGGAGGGCAGTGTTCCTGCCTGCGGGGCATCTTTGGATTTCATGCTCAAGGTGTTTTCCTTGAGCGAGGTGCTGGTCAAGGTGCTCACCGGCTCCGGAGAATGTGCCAAGGTGACCTGGCAGTTCCTCGGGCTCGCCATGCCGGCCTGGGTGCTGATAGCGGCCCTCGCCCTAGGCAGCTACGCTGTGTGGAACAACTTACGGCGCCAGGTTCCGATATTGCGCTTCTAATGGCCAGTACATCTTGAGCAGCCCTTCGGTGCCGACGCCGGCCAGCCTGCAATTGACACAGGATTTGATTGCGCGCGCCTCGGTGAGCCCCACCGACGGCGGCTGTCAGGCATTGATGATCGAGCGGCTGCAAGCGATTGGATTTACGGTCGAGAACTTGCGCTTCGGCCCGGTGGACAATTTCTGGGCCAAACGCGGCCATGGCGGACCGGTGTTCTGCTTCGCAGGACATACCGATGTTGTGCCGCCTGGACCGCTGGACGAATGGCATAGCGATCCCTTCCAACCCGTCATCAAGGACGGCGTTCTGTATGGGCGCGGCGCGGCCGACATGAAAAGTGGCCTGGCGGCCATGGTGACGGCCTGCGAGGCATTCGTGAGCCGGCACCCCGCGCATCGCGGCACGATTGCCTTCTTGATTACCAGCGACGAAGAAGGTCCTTCGGTGGACGGCACGCGCCGGGTGGTCGAGGTTTTGCGCGAGCGCCAGGAGCGCATCGATTGGTGCCTGGTCGGTGAGCCCTCGAGCGAGAACGCGCTTGGCGATACCATCAAGATCGGCCGGCGCGGCTCCTTAAGTGGGCGGCTCACGGTGCACGGCATTCAGGGGCATATCGCCTATCCGAACACCGCGGACAATCCGGTGCACGCCGTGGCGCCGGCGCTGGCCGAACTCGCCGCGCGCACCTGGGATCACGGCAACGCACATTTTCAGCCCACGTCCTTCCAGATATCGAATATTTCCGCCGGCACGGGCGCGCCCAACGTGATTCCCGGCGAGTTAAAGGCGCGTTTCAATCTGCGCTTCTCCACCGAGCAAACCGTCGACTCGTTGAAGGCCGTGGTGGAATCGCTGCTGCAGAGACACGGCGTGAAGCACTCGCTGGAGTGGTTTGTCTCCGGATACCCGTTTCTGACCGTTCCCGGCGAACTGTCCGCCGCCGCGACCCGCGCAGTGCAGGAGCAATTGCAGATCACGCCGAAATTATCGACCGGCGGCGGCACCTCGGATGGGCGTTTCATTGCGCCGATGGGCGCCCAGGTGATCGAACTCGGCGTGGTCAACGACACCATCCACAAGGTCAACGAGTGTGTGCGCGTCGCGGATATCGAGCGGCTGCATGCGCTGTATCTGCGCACCCTGGAGTTGCTGCTGGCGCCGTAGACGTGGTTCGAGGTCGTTTCCTGTGCGGCTAGATCATTTCGGGGATCATGCGCAGGGTCACGGTCAGCGTCGTTCCGCGGCCCGGTGCGCTGTCGATTCGTAGCTCGGCGCCGATAAGCTGTGCCTGTTCGTGCAATCCGACGATGCCGTAGTGTCCCTGGCGCGGCTGTTCGGTGTCGAATCCCACGCCATCGTCCTCGATTCGCAGCTGCAAGTTGCCCCCCAAGGTCTTGAGCTCGACACCGGCCCGTGTGGCGACGGCGTGCCGCTCGATATTGCGCAGTGCCTCTTCGGCAATGCGGAATAAAGTCTCGGCCCGTTCATCCCCGAAGCGCGCGGCTTCTGCGTCCGTGACGAAGTTGCCGTGTAGCGCCGTGCGGTCGATGAATCGGTCGAACGCAGTGCTGAGCGCGGCGCCGAGACCCGTGTCTCGCACGGCGTTGACCCGCATCTGGGTAATTGCTGTACGGGCTTCGTTCAAACCCTCATGCGCCACTTCCTCGGCGCGAGCCAGCTCGTCGCGCAATGAATCGGGATTGTGCGCCTCAAGTTTGCGCAGCAGGCGCACCTCGCTCAGCATGGCCATCATAGAGTGGGCTAAAGTGTCGTGCAGGTCGCGCGCGATTTTCAGGCGTTCACGCACGATGGCCGCATACCGCGATTCCTCGGCGAGACGTTCGACTTCGCGAGTTCGAACAGCCACGCGACGCTCCAGTTCTCCGCTCAGTCGCAGCAATTCCGTGCGCTCCTGCCGCAGGTCGTCGAGGATTTTAGCGAACGCCGCGGCTAACTGAGCGACTTCGTCGCGCCCACGCGGTACTTCGATGCGCGCGGTCTCGTTGCGGCCCACCGCGGCGGCCGATCGCGTCAGACGCTTCAGGCGATTCGTCAGATGACGCGCTCCGAGGGCGCCGATCAGTGCAGTAGCTGCCCCGAGGCAGACCGAGATCCACAGAATGCGATTGGCCAATGCGTTGGCGCGTTGATAGACGTGTTCCCTGGACTCGCTTAGCTGAACCTGCCATCGGAGTCCGGAATATAGTTGGTCGATGTCGATCGGAGCGCGGGCGACCAGAGCTGTGCTGCCGTCCGGCAGCTGCTCGAATCGAGGCGTCTCAGGACGGGTGCCGGCGGGAGCCGCCGGTACCGGTTTGGTCGGCATCGACTCACCGGTTGCAACCCCGCCCCATCGACGGCCGCGCAGCGCATCAGGGCCGACCAGCACCTGATCGGTTGTATCCAAAACCAGAGTCTGCGCTGAGCCGCGCGAGTCCACGACATCGCTGACGCGCTGCATGTCGCGCGACGCCCATCGCCAATTCAAGTGCGCCGCGATCACCCCCAGCAGTCGCCCGGAGCGGTCTTTCACGGGCGCGGACAAATCGCCCAGCAGAGGTGCACCCTGTGGTGCGCGAGCTTCAGGGATCACGCCGATCCAAGGGCCCTTGAGGCCTTCTGTGAACCATGGGTCCTGGTTCACGCTGGCGCCGATCTCGCTGCCCGGGGTCGCCGCCAAAACCTTGCCCTCGCCATCGGTGACGGCGACCCAGTCCAGATCCGGATACAGTGCCGCCAACTGCCTAAAAGTGTCGGCAGGGGTCGGATCCGCAACGGCGCGCAGCGCATCCAGGCGTGCGCTCACCGCCTGGCCCAGATCCGACGCCAGTTGGCCGGTTTCCAGTTCGAGCCTGCGGACGTGCTGCTGCACGACGATTTCCCGCGCCACCCGGCCCGCCCAGATCGATGCGGCCACGGCAAAACTTGCCGCCAGGGCGATCATCAGCCAAATGATGCGCGCCACAAGGCTGCGCCGCGGGTCCATGTCGCGCAACATCGCGGTCAAGGGATTTGGCCCGCGCGTCGTGGGTAGGGTCCTTCGTTAGTGGTGACGAAAGTCACTTCCAAATGATGCCTGTTGAGTTGCATTATTACCAACGAGTTTCGATATGGGTAATTTTCATGACAATGGAAGAGGCGGCCTGCGCGCCGCGGGTTCGGATATTGATTGCCGAAGATCAAGCGCTCGTCAGGCGCGGCACCTCCGTGCTGTTGTCGATGGAGCCCGATATGGAAGTCGTGGGTCAAGCCTGTGATGGAATCGAGGCTGTGGCCATGGCGTTGCAGCTGCGGCCCGACGTGATACTCATGGACCTTCACATGCCACGGCAAGGCGGCGTGGCGGCGACTCGCGAAATCACCCGGACACTCCCCGGTACCCAGGTATTGGTCCTGACCACGTTGAACGACGATGAGACCGTATTCGAGGCGGTTCGCGCCGGAGCGCATGGCTACCTGTTGAAGGACGTGACCGAACTGGAACTGCTCGACACGATTCGCGCTCTGCGGCGCGGCGAGTCGCGCCTCACGCCGCAGATTGCGCGCAAGGTGATGGATCAATTCCGCCGCCTCGCCGGATCATCGGAATACGTGCCGGACGCTGCAAGCAGCGCCCAGAAGACCGACGGTTCGGAGACCCTGAGCGACAAAGAAGAGCGGATTCTGCGGCTCATCACCGACGGCATGAGCAATCGTCAGATAGCCAATGCGATGTTCCTGGCCGAAGGCACCGTCAAGAACTATGTCAGCCGCATCATGGAGAAGCTGCACGCCAACACGCGCACCGCGCTCGCAGTGATCTCCGCCAAACAGCGCCGCGGCAATTGACGCGGCGCCGGGAGCGCGATTCGCTGAAATGACTAAAGTCACTCCGGTTTGTGACTTTCGGCTCCTGTAGTCATGCCTCCCTTAATTTAGATTGAGTGGATTGTCACAAGAGGGAATGTCCATGCAAACGTGGTCGCAGCCGCTCACTTCGGTTCCGAGGGGTTTCTTCACATGTGGATAATTCGGATCGCGTTATCGAGGCCATATACCTTCTTCGTGATGGCGATTTCTATCCTGATATTCGGGACACTGGCGATCCTGCGAACACCCATCGATATTTTTCCCAACATCAAGCTTCCGGTCATCAGCGTGGTATGGACCTACAACGGGCTGCCGCCCTCGGAAATGTCCGATCGCATCATTACCTATTTCGAACGGCAAATGACCACGGCGGTCAACGACATCGACCACATAGAATCTCAATCGTTGCCCGGTGTGGGCGTCATCAAGGTATTTTTTCATCCCGACGTCAATGTCAACGGCGCGCTCGCCCAAGTTAGCTCGATCGCTCAGACAGTGCTCAAGCGAATGCCGCCGGGCATTACTCCGCCACAGGTACTTTCCTACAATGCTTCCAGCGTTCCGATACTTCAGCTTGCATTGTCGTCCAAGACGCTGTCGGACCAACAACTCTACGACCTCTCAAATAATTTCATTCGTCCGCAACTTGCGGAAGTGGAAGGCGCCGCAGTGCCTTCCCCCTATGGCGGCAAGGCGCGGCAGATCATGGTCGATCTGGATCCGAACGCCATGCGTGCCAAGAACCTATCACCCGCGGATGTCACCACGGCGATACTCGCTCAAAATCTGGTATTGCCGTCCGGTACCGAAAAGATCGGTCGTTACGAATACAGTGTGCGGCTTAATTTCAGTCCCACCGCACTTGCCGACCTCAATGATCTTCCTATCAAGGACGTAGATGGTGCGACTATTTATTTGCGCGACGTCGCGCACGTCCGAGACGGCTATTCGCCGCAGCAAAACATGGTGCGAGTCAACGGCCATCGATCTGTGCTGACGACCATACAAAAAAACGGCTCCGTGTCGACGCTCGATATCATACAACACGTCAAAAACCTCTTGCCGAAGATCAAAGCCGGCGCGCCCCCGGCTCTCGACATCGGCCTTGTCGGCGATCAATCCGTTTTCGTAAAAGCCGCAGTGTCGGGAGTGGCCCTCGAAGCGGTCACGGCGGCCCTTCTAACAGCCCTCATGATTCTCTTGTTCCTCGGTAGCTGGCGTTCCACGCTGATCATCACGACCTCCATTCCGTTGGCGATTCTGGCGTCGATTACCACGCTTTCCCTGCTCGGTGAGACCATCAATGTCATGACTTTGAGCGGGCTTGCGCTTGCGGTCGGCATTCTGGTGGATGACGCCACGGTCACCATTGAAAATATCAATTGGCATCTGGAGCAGGGCAAAGAAGTTGAGCAAGCCATCCTCGATGGCGGCAATCAAATCATCATTCCCGCTTTGTTTTCGCTGCTGTCGATCTGCATCGTTTTTGTACCCATGTTCTTCCTGAACGGTGTGGCGCAGTATCTGTTCGTGCCGATGGCCAAGGCGGTCGTCTTTGCACTTATCGCTTCGTTCGTTCTTTCGCGCACCTTGGTGCCCACGCTGGCGAAGTATCTTTTGCAGCCCCATTCTGCTTCTCACCCGCACCCTGCCGGTCATCCGCAACACGCCCTGAGCCGGCAGGAAGCCGAAGCGCTGAAATCCAGCTGGACCGGACCGCTGGTGAGATTTCAGCGCGGATTCGAGCACGGCTTTTCGCTGATTCGTGAGAACTATCGACGAGCGCTCGAGCTTGCCGTCGCCCATGGGCGGGTGTTCTTAATAGGCTTCGCGGCGGTGGTGTTGCTGTCTTTTGCCCTTGTACCCTGGCTTGGCGCGGATTTCTTTCCGGAAGTGGATACCGGTCAGATCAAGCTGCACTTGCGCGCGCCTACCGGTACGCGCATCGAGGAGACCGCGCGACTCTGCGATTTGGTCGAGCGGGAAATACGTTCACTGGTGCCGAGTCGTGAATTGCACGGCGTGGTTGACAATATCGGCCTGCCGGTGAGCGGCATCAACATTTCGTACAGCAACTCGGCGCCCGTTGGTCCTGCGGACGCGGACATCCTGATTACCTTGAAGGAAGGACATCGCCCCACGGCGGATTACGTACGCATGTTTCGCGAACTTCTCCCGCAACGCTTCCCGGGCGCCACCTTCGCGTTTTTGCCGGCCGACATAGTGACTCAAATTCTTAATTTTGGGTTGCCCGCACCCATTGACGTTCAGATCGTAGGGTTCAAGCGAGACGAGAATCGAATCTATGCGCAGAAGTTGATTGACAAAATCAAGCATATCCCCGGTATTGCGGATTTGCGTGTTCAGCAATCCTTCAATCAGCCGGAATTGCGCGTCAATGTCGACCGAACCCGCGCCAGCGAAGTAGGCCTGACCGAACGCGACGTCGCAAACAGCCTGTTGGTTTCGCTGTCGGGGAGTCAGCAGACTGCACCCAGCTTTTGGGTGAATCCGCGAAACCATGTCTCCTATCCTCTGGTGGCGCAAGTGCCGCAATATCGAGTCGACAGCTTGTCCGCTCTCGAGAACATCCCAGTGACAGGCAGCGGCACTCACGAAGCTCAGATATTGGGCGGACTCGCCACGATTACACGCGGGGACGGGGAGTCGGTGGTGTCTCACTATGATGTGCAACCCGTGATTGATGTTTTCGCCGCTGTTCAAGACCGAGACCTCGGTGCGGTGGCGGGCAAGATTCAAACAATTCTCGATGAGAGTGAGTCGGAGCTTCCTAAGGGGTCGAGCGTGCTCCTGAGAGGCCAGGTGGAGACGATGAATTCATCTTACAAGGGCCTCCTCTGGGGAATCGCCGGGGCAATCGTGCTGATCTATCTGCTCATCGTGATTGATTTTCAATCGTGGATGGATCCTGCTGTCATCGTCGGTGCGTTGCCTGCGGCGCTCGCGGGCATCGTTTGGATGCTTTTCTTGACTCATACACCGCTGTCGGTTCCGGCCTTGACGGGGGCGATCATGTGCATGGGTGTGGCCACGGCGAACAGCATTCTGGTGATGAGTTTTGCGCGGGAACGACTTGCCGCAGGGATCGATGCGGTTTCCGCCGGATTGGAAGCGGGATTCGTGCGCTTCAGGCCGGTAATCATGACGGCGCTCGCGATGATCATCGGCATGGCTCCCATGGCGTTGGGGCTGGGCGAGGGTGGTGAGCAGAACGCGCCGCTGGGTCGCGCCGTCATCGGCGGGCTAGCCTTCGCGACTATCGCAACCCTGTTCCTGGTGCCGTTGCTATTCGGCATGGTGCACGGGCGCCGAAAACGCGCGACAACGCCGGATAAGGCCATGTTCATGCCGCCATCCCAATCTGAACTATTGTCTGAATGATCAAGGGCTCGTATGACTATTGCAAATGAACCGCAGTTATTGACACGGCGACTGCGCATCTTGGGCATCGCGGCGCTAATTATTGCGCTGGGTGCGGCCGCCTGGGGCATCGCATCAAGAGCCAAAGCAGCTGCGGAACTGCGCAAGTGGACCGAAGCCCGCGCTCGACCCACTGTGGCGCTGATAGAACTTGTGCGCACGGACTCGGACAAGATTCTCGTTCTTCCGGGGACGTTGCGCGCGTATATTGATGCTCCCATCTATGCACGGGTGAGCGGCTATCTGAAGCGATGGTACGTGGACATTGGTGCCCATGTGAAAGCGGGAGAGGTCCTGGCCGAGATCGAAACACCGGAATTAGATCAACAACTGCTGCAGGCGCAAGCGGACCTGGCAACCGCTCAAGCCAATGAACGTCTCTCGGCATCCACTTCGGCTCGTTGGGCCAAAATGCTGGAGTCCGATTCGGTGCCCCGGCAAGAAGCAGATGAAAAAGCGGGCGACTACGAGGCAAAAAAGAACATTGTCGCTGCTGCCGAAGCCAACGTGGCAAGGTTGCGGGCCACCTCTTCATTCAAGAAAATAGTCGCTCCGTTTGCAGGAGTCGTCACCGTACGCCGCACCGACGTGGGTGCGCTTATTAACGCCGGGGCCGGTGCGGGCCAGGAGCTGTTTCGCGTGGCGGATATCCACAAAGCACGGATTTATGTGGACGTTCCCCAGACCTATGCGGGCGCGCTACATGCCGGAACGACTGCGGTCCTGCGCGTGCCGGAACGGCCGGGCGTTGTTTTTCATGCCGTGGTTGCCGACACTTCGGCATCGATCAGCGAAAATTCCCGCACGATGCTGGTCGAACTCGAAGCGGATAATGCCAAGGGCGAACTGTTGGCGGGATCTTACGTCGACGTCAGCTTCACTCTGGCGCCCCAGCAGGGAATGCTGCGTTTGCCGATCAGCGCGCTGCTATTTCGCCGCGATGGCCTAGAAGTAGCTACCTTGGGGAGGGGCAACAAAGTGCAGATGAAGAGCGTCACTCTTGGTCGCGACTACGGTACTGAGGTGGAAGTACTGAGTGGACTGAACTCCTCCGACCGAGTGGTCGATAGCCCGCCGGATTCTCTCACCAGCGGTGACGAGGTGACTGTGGCGAAGACGGGTGCGGTGGCGGCTCCCACCTCGCCGGCGGGGTGAATTCATGAATCGACGCGCGATCATTCTGCGGTTGGTGGCTGGCACGGCCGTGGCGGCAATCAGCGGATGCTCGTTGGCACCGGCGTATCGTGTGCCGGTAGTCGCGGTCCCCGAATCATATAAAGAAGAAGGCCCCTGGCACTCGGCAGCCCCGAGCGATGAATTGTCACGAGGCGCCTGGTGGTTGAACTATGGAGACGCTGCCTTAACGGCGCTCGAGGATCGACTGGATGACGCCAGTCCGGATATTGGCGTCGCGGCGGCTCGCTATGCCGAAGCGCGTGCACTTGCAGCGGAGGCGAACTCGGGTCGCTATCCTGCGCTTGCAGCGGGGGCCGCAACGACTCGCGATCGACAGTCCGACAACCGGCCGCTGCGCTCTGCCGCGCAACCGGCCGAGTATCGTGATTACGCGGTGGGCGGTGTTCTGTCCTATGAGGTCGACCTATGGGGTCGGGTGCGCGATCTGGTTGCCATCGGGCGGGCAAGTGCTCAGGCGTCCGCCGGCGATCTTGAGTCGGTACGCTTAAGTCTGCATGCCGAACTCGCGGTCGACTACTGGAACTTGCGCGGCTTAGATGCCGAGTTGCAACTGTTGAGGGATACGGAAGTCGTGTATCGGCGGGCGCTGGAATTAACGCGCTCCCGACACACAGGCGGCGCTGCGTCGGGACTCGACGTCGCTCGCGCCGAGACTCAACTCTATACGACAGCAGCGCAGATCACAGACGCAACGGCGCGACGCGCCCTCACCGAGCATGCGATCGCACGGCTCGTGGGTGAGCCCGCGTCGGAGTTCTCGATCCTTTTCTCGGCCGAGCTTGCTGCCATCCCGAGCCTGCCGGTTGGGGTGCCATC
>JBDUBO010000057.1:0-24354 GCA_040004115.1 Gammaproteobacteria bacterium
ACGCCCTGAGGCTGGCTGCCGGCGTGGAGCAGATGGTGAGCCATCCGTTCGCCCGGGCAGTCGTTGCTGCGGAGCTGGCCCGCGGCGAGCCGGTCCCCTTGGCGACCGATGTGCGCGTGACCGCCGGCGCCGGCGCCCAGGGTCGGGTCGAGGGCCACCGTGTCGACGTCGGCAAATTGTCCTGGCTCGCTGCGTGCGGCGTCGAATTGCCCGCGGTCTCGGCGGTCGATAGGGCGTCGAGCGCGATCGCGATTGCCATCGACGGACGTCTCGCCGGCGAGTTGGTTCTCGAAGATCCGCGAAGACCCGAGGCTGTCGAAACGCTGCGCGACCTCGGCCGAATGGGCGTGTCTTGCCACTTGCTGTCCGGGGATCGCTGTGAAGTCGTGGCGCGCGTCGCTGACGGCATTGGCCTGATAGACTACGCTGGCGAGCTGTCGCCCATGGACAAGCCTTTGCGCGTGCGTGCGCTGCGTGCCTCGGCGGGGATCGTCGCCATGGTTGGGGACGGCGTCAATGACGCCCCGGCGCTCGGTGCCGCCGACGTGGGCATCGCCTTCGGCCCCGCCGCGGACCTCGCTAAGGAGTCGGCTGATGTCGTCATATTGCGTGAGGATCTTCTCGAGATTCCCCGCCTCCTCGGACTTGCGCGAAGAACGCTGCTCATCGTCCGGCAGAACCTCGTCTGGGCATTCGCCTATAATGCGGTGGCGATCATCATTGCAGCCTATGGCATGTTGCGGCCCATTGTGGCGGCCGCCGCCATGGTGCTCTCGAGCGTGTGCGTGGTTCATAATTCGATGCGCCTCAGCCGTTCTGAGCGCAGCAGTTCTAAAAAGCGGGAGTCACGACAATGAAAATGGCCGCCACGGCACTTTTTTTGCTTCTCAGTGGCTGCAGCACTTCGCAATGGGGGCGAGCGCCCCAGTTAAGCGAATCCGACTGCACTGCGTCCTGCAATGCGAACTATGATAAATGCCCTCAGGTATTCGCGGGATTTCCTGAACGTGGTGCCGTCGAATGTCCTGCTGAACACAACCACTGCCTCAATGCCTGCGCGAGAGGGGCTCGCCCGACGCGCGCTGCCGTAATGCCTGCCGCCCCAGCCGCCGCCCCGGCGGGTCAGGCACCATCGCTTGCGCCGACATCGCCCCGGCCCACGGTAGTTGATTCGGTAGCTGTCGTGCCCGTCTCCCCGACGAAGAGCGCCGTTCCTGGTGCGTCAAAGGAGGCAAGGCTGCGCGAGCTGAAGCATTTCCACGACGAAGGACTCGTCAGCGAGGATGTCTACCGTGACCGGCAGAAAGCCATTCTGGCCGAGCCATAGCCGCGCGGGGAGCTCCTTTAGTTCTGGGCGCGGAGACTTGCCGCGCCTAATTCCGGTGCTGCGCTGGCGCCATCCAGAAAGCCGTTGTCGATCGCATAGCGTGTCACGGCGGAGGCATTGCGCAGGCCCAGTTTATGCATCATCTTGAATCGGTGTTTCTCGATGGTCTTCACGCTGCGTCCGAGATCAGCGGCGATCCGCTTGCTCGAAAACCCAACCGCCACGCCGATCAGAACCTCGCGTTCACGCCCCGTGATATCCACCGCTGCTCTGGCGGGCGCATCGGCCGAGCGCTGGCGGACCGCGGCGATGAGTCTCGGCGCTTCCGGAAGGTCGATATCGGGAATCTCGGAGCGAATCGACCGCAGCAAAACTTCGATCGGCGCATCGATGGTGACATAGGCGTGGGCACCGGCGAGCATGGAGGCGCGCTCGCATTGTTTGTCTTTGCAGCCGGTCAATATCACGATGCGCACTCCCACGCACTCCCGCCGTATTTCGCGGATCGCCGCGATTGCATCGCCGTTTTCAAATACATCCGTGACGACGACATTGGGTTGCAGGCATCTTGCCAAAGCGATCACGTCCGATACTCGGCCGGCTTCGCCGATTACCTCGAGGTCGGGCTCCCCTTGCAGCATGGCCCGCAGGCCCCGGCGAAGTATGGTCCGCTCATCGGCCAGCACGACGCGCAGGCGCACACGCCGATAGGCGAGAAGTTCAGCCTCTGCTTTGTAGATGCGCGGCATCAAGGCGATCCGATCATTATTCCCTGCGGAGCTGACGCCTTGTGCGCGGCGATAATTTGATGAGTTTGCGACAACCTCATTCCCTCGGTTGCGAAGCCCACGAGCTACCTTTCCGAGTTTATGTGCAATGCCTTTCGACCGCAAGCCCCACCGGCAAGATATGTATCCCCAGCCGTGCGCAGTCATTCTCACTCGCCGCGCTCGCCTCGGTCGGGCAAAGTAGCGATCTTCGTACCGGACCATCACACTAAGAATCGGCGCGTGCGCGCCTACGCCTGGAGCCCCTGGAATGCCGTATTTCCGCCTCCGAGAAGCTCTGCTCTGTACTGCATTGGGTGTCCTCTCGACCAACCTGGCAGTGGCGGCGCACGATCATTCGTCCAGCGATTTTGAAATCTTCGTCGCCGCTGAAGCATTTCACGGCACCGGCCATGCACGCCCGGGAGACGCCGATCCTTGGATCGACGCCGACCTGGTGTTTGGCGCAACCGCGCATCAGTTCCGTGTTTTCGGCGAGTACTACGTAACCCCCGACGAACACGACCTCGAGCGGTTTCAAATGGGATTCGAGTTCGTTCCGGAAACGGTTCTTTGGCTTGGCCGCTTTCATCAACCCGCGAGTTCCTGGAACATCGAGCATCATCACGGGCAATACCTGCAAACCGACATCACGCGGCCTTACATCGAACGTTGGGAGGACGAGCACGGGATAATCCCGCAGCACATCACCGGAGCCCTGTTTGAGTCGCGCCAGTCGATCAGCAAGGACGGTGCGATTCAAATATCCACCGGGGTCGGCGCCGCGCCCGCATTGGCGGACCAGGAGTTGGATGCCATTTCCCTGGTCAGCGGCAACCCCGGCCGGCACCGGTTATCCGTGACCGGTCGGCTCGCCTACCTCCCGCACTACACCGGCGCCAGCAGCATGGGATTTTTGTATGGGCATGATGACCTCGCCGTCAGCAGTGCTCGCACATTGACTGCGTTGAATTCGAATAAAGTCACGCTCAGCATCTTCGGTGCATACATCGATTGGACGGAAGAGCCGTGGCGGATCGTCGCGGCCGACTATTACGTCGATGCAACGCTTATTCAGACTGCCCGAAGGGAAAGTTTCACGTCGGGTTACCTGCAAGTCGAGAGGCAACTCCCCGGGCGCTTCACCGTCTTCGGGCGGGTGGAAGACTCCGCGAGGATGCAGGAATCGCGCTACGTCGCGTTATTCAACGACGGTGATGGCGATATCGAGATCGCGCTGCGGCGCCAGGCTCTTGGCGTGCGCTGGGATTTTACCCGACGCCAGGCGTTGACCTTCGAAATCTCTCACATCGTTTCTCTGGCCCACAATTCGAATCAATTACGTGCGCAGTGGAGCGCGGCAATCCCGTGAAAAAGTTCGCGGCCGCTGCTGTGCTGGTAATGATGCTGACACCGACCCGGACGGTGCTGGCTGCCGAACAGCTCGTGCTCATCGTCAGTGCGGACAGCAAAGTCGATCAACTCGACTCGCTGGAGGTACGAAAATTATTTCTCGGGCTGACTGTGATCCACAACGGCGATCGGCTGCGTCCGGTGCTCGATGAAGCCGATGCACGCATCAAAGAAATCTTTCTACAGAATATCGTTTCCATGTCTGAGACCACCTATGACCGCAGCGTCCTGCGGCTGGCCCTCATACAAGGTCAAGTTAAGCCGATTGTCTACAAGGATATGGTGCTGCTGAAAAGAGCCGTCATAGCCGATCCGACCGCCGTTAGCTACGCTTGGGCGAAGGACGTCGCCAACGAGCCTCGAATCAAGGTATTGCGGGTTCTATGGTACGACTGAGAACATCTTTCGCGAATTACGTCACGCTATGGGTGGTGGCGGTGCACATCGTTATGCTGCCGGCGCTGTACTTTGGCATGGGGTATGTGATCCGCAAGAGCCATGCGAATTTGTTCGTCGAGCACGCCAGAACATTTGCGCGTGTAGTCGCCGAAGAATTCGAAGCGGGTGCCGCGCTCGATTCACGTCAGCGAACAGAAGATCTTCTCGACCTCGCGGTGCTGCACGGCGAAGCGCTCTATGCGGAGCTCTACGATCGCGGCGCCATCACGCGCAGCAGGCTTGGATCGGCGGACGTCTTGGCGCCGCGTCACACCGATCTGGGTTTTGGCCAGGGAGGTGATGGGATCTACTTCATCGTGCTGCCCATCGTTCACGCGGGTCACAATGCAGAACTGCGTCTGGGTTTCGACGAATTGCCCGCGCAAGAACGGATCCACCTCGCCCTGCGGGGAATGTTGTGGTTGCTGGGGGGCTATCTGGGAGTCGCCATCGGCATTGCCATCGTGCTCAGCTATCGTTTGTCGAAGCCGATTCACCGGCTGCAGGATGTGTCGCGCGTCATCGCCACGGGCGATTATGCGAGGGCGCTCAATGTCAGCACCGGCATTCGCGAGCTCCACGATTTGGCATTGGACCTGGAAGGCATGCGTCGTGAGCTCGTCGGAGTAATCAAGGAGAAGGAGCAATCCGAGGCTCGACGCGAGGAATTGCAAAGGCAACTCCGGCATCGGCAGCGCCTCGAGACCGTCGGTACGCTTGCCAGCGGCATTGCCCACGAATTCAATAACGTGCTCGTGCCCATCATTCTCTTTACAAGCACTGTGTTGAAAGACGTGTCGCTTGCGGAAGGATCGCGTGCGCATTTGGAGCGGGTGCTGGGCGCGGCGCGGCGTGCCAAGGACGTCGTCAAGAAGATTCTGACGTTTACCCGCGAACTCGACGAGGCGAGGCTGGCTCTGATCGATTTGAGAGTTGTGGTAACCGAGGGTCTGAATCTTTTTTCCGCGCTGGCGCCCCCAAGTATTGCCATACGGACGGAAATTGCCGAAGAGATCCCTCTGGTCAAGGCCGACGCCACGCTGGCGCTGCATCTTGTGATCAATTTGTGTACAAACGCCTACCAGGCGATGGAAGGCGTGGATGGCGTGCTCGCCATCGGTTTGCGCTATGGCGATGGCGGCGATGACGGCCTACGCACGCAGCCGCACGTTGAATTGTGGGTCAGCGACAACGGACACGGAATGGATCCTTATACCGTTGAGCGAATATTCGAGCCTTTCTTCACGACGCGTTCGGTCGGTCAAGGGACCGGATTGGGCCTTGCTGTGGTTCATGGAATCGTGGAGAGTTTCGGCGCCAATATTACGGTGGAGACGAAAGTCGGCGAGGGCACGACATTCAGGGTGTTTTTCCCGGCTATAGTCCAAATTGGCAACGAGGTCGTCGCGGCAGATGCATGAGGCGAAATGCAAAAAATATTGATCGTCGACGATGAACTGGACGTGCGCGATTCGATCAAGTGCGTGCTGGAGCTCGCCGGCTATGAAGTCCTAACCGCCGACAATGCGACGGACGCGCTGGCGCTGCTCGGTCGCACTCCGATGGATCTCGTTATTACCGATATCATCATGCCGAAGATGAACGGCGTACAAGCGATTCAATCGATTCGCAGGGAGTTTCCAATGATCCGCATCGTTGCCATTTCCGGGGGTGGTAACTTCGGTGCAGCGGGCTACCAGCCCGCGGCTATCGCGACCAATGCCTATCTAAGGTCGGCCGAAGAGGCGGGTGCGCACGTGGTGCTCACCAAGCCGTTCGAGGTTGAGGATTTGCTGCAGGCGATCGAAACGCTTCTGGGCGTCGGCCACGCGTGAGGGGCGAGGGGTCTCTTACTTGCGATTGATCTCGACGTTTTCTTTGCTGCCGCTATTAGAGACTGCAATCATAATGCCAAGCCCGATCGCGACTGCGATTCCGATCAAGGTCCACACCATGCCGATACGTTCCAGGACACCCAATTTCCAAAGCGCCGCTAGAACGCCGCCCAACAGAACGATGAATCCGAAAAGATACATGCCCGCCCACTTCATTATTTGTCTCCTGCTGACCTTAATGTCGTAGAGTTGCGCGATTCTTGGACGGCGTCAACCAAGCGTCGGCGCCCTGCCTTTGGTGCAGCCGCATACGGACACGTTTCGGCGCACGTTGTCGCACATATATGCCTCGACCAGATCCAATACGGCCTCCGCCAGATTGCTTGCCCGGACGACCCGAAGTTCATCTCCGGCAGCTTGGCACACAGGGCATGTCAGGGTGTGCAGCATGGTCACCGGCGGCGATTGCTTTATTTGCGCTTGGAATTTGTGCAAGGGGGCTGGCTCCACTTCATTTTTATCGGGGATTTAAGTTAAGTCATTCGGTGCCGGCTAAACTGTGACCCAGTCGGGATTTTCGAGGATATGTAAATAAACCGCGCTGCGAACGTGGCCGGCATGGAGCCCTGATCGTATTGCATTCGTCTGGTGGCCGCCGTACTGGACGAAGATGGCACTGAGATTCAAGGCGCCGCGGGACCGCGCCGGCCATTTGGTGGATTTGGAGCGATGACAGGGGTGCATGCTAGACTCACGTGGCGAGATTCCCTGGCTGCGGCGGGGGCACAGCTACGGGAGCAGGGTCGATGGCGTTAGCGCAGGAGCCGATCCTCGAGACTCGCGATCTCGTCAAGGTGTTCAAGGGATTCGTTGCGGTCGATGGTGTGTCGCTGTGCGTAAGGCGAGGCGAGATTCATGCCTTGATCGGCCCCAACGGCGCCGGCAAGACCACTTTTTTCAACCTGCTCACGAAATTTCTGCAGCCGACCTCGGGTTCGATATTTTATCTCGGCAACGACATAACTCGAGCGGATACTGCAGGCATCGCCCGGCGCGGCATGGTGCGCTCCTTTCAGATTTGTGCCGTTTTTGCGCATCTGACGGTGCTGGAAAATGTGCGCGTGGCGCTGCAGCGCCCCCTTGGGACGTCATTTTGCTTCTGGCGATCGGACAAGAGTCTGTCGCATCTTGACGATCGGGCCATGCAGCTTCTGGCTGAGGTCCGCCTCGCAGACTGGTCAAGTGTCCTGGCGTCCGACTTGTCGTATGGTCACAAGCGCGCGTTGGAGCTCGCTACCACGTTGGCGCTTGAGCCGGACCTGATGCTGCTCGATGAGCCTACTCAGGGCATGGGACACGAGGACGTGCAGCGCGTCACGCAGCTGATCAAACATGTCGCTGCTCGCCGCACGGTGCTCATGGTCGAACACAACATGAGCGTCGTTGCATCCATCGCGGACACTATTTCGGTGCTGCAAAGGGGCCGGGTGATCGCCGCCGGACCGTATGGCGAGGTCGCGAGAAATCCCCAGGTGATCGAGGCCTACATGGGGACGGCAGGTGATGAGCTTGCGGGATGCGCTTGATGGCGCCGGAGGCGCTCAAGGTCGCAGGCCTGGAAGCGTGGTACGGCGAATCCCATGTCCTGCATGGTGTCGATTTGACGGTACGCGAAGGCGAGGTGATCACGTTGTTGGGCCGCAACGGCGCCGGACGCACGACCACTTTGCGCGCCATCATGGGGCTGGTTGGGACCCGCCGTGGTTCGGTGCTGATAGGCGGTTTGGAAGTGGTGCGACAGCCTGCGCATCGCATAGCCCGCATGGGCGTGGGCTACTGCCCGGAGGAGCGGGGCATATTCGCGACACTGTCGGCCGAGGAGAATTTGCGGCTGCCGCGGCGGATCAAAGGTGCAATGGCAATGCCACTCGCCGAGATTTACGGCATCTTTCCCAACCTGCGCGAGCGCGCCGCGAGCCCCGGCACGCGTTTGTCGGGCGGCGAGCAGCAGATGCTCGCGCTGGCGCGCATCCTTCACACCGGCGCAAAACTGTTGCTGCTCGATGAAATTTCAGAGGGCCTTGCGCCGGTGCTCGTGCAACAGCTCGGCGGCGTCATCCGCACCTTGCGGGAAAGGGGATTTACTTTGGTGCTGGTCGAGCAGAACTTCCGTTTCGCGGCGCCTCTGGCGGATCGTTTCTACGTCATGGAACATGGCAGAATTGTCGAAGAGTTTGGAAAATCCGAACTCGGCGCAAAAATGGGATTGCTGCACGAATACTTGGGCGTCTGAATCAAGGTATCTAAAAGAGGAAAGCGCGATCATGCTCAAATCAGCCGCCGTCGCACTGTGTATTCTTCCAGGCCTGCTGGCGGTCTCGCAGGTGCTCGCCGCCGGGGACCAGGTGGTGATCGGCGCCATTGAGGACCTGTCGGGCGTCTATGCGGATGCCGGCGGTCAAGGCGCCATTGTGGCCAGTGCCATGGCGATCGCGGATTTCGGCGGCACCATTCTCGGCAAGAAAATTGTACTGCTCAGCGTCGACCATCAGAACAAACCCGATATCGGTGCGTCGAAATTTCGCGAGTGGGCCGATCAGCGGGGCCTGAATATGCTCTTGGGGGGCTCCAACACCGGGGTAAGCATCGCCATGGCCAAGGTTGCCGCTGCAAAAAAAGTGCCGTTTTTTGCCGTGGGCGCCGGCGGCGCTTCTCTGACGGGCGCCGATTGCACGCCTTACACCGTGCACTATGTCTATGACACGACGTCGCTAGGTAACGGCACGGCCAGCGCCATCGTCAAGCAGGGCGGCAAGTCCTGGTTCTTCGTGACCGCCGACTATGCCTTCGGCACTCAATTGCAAGACGCGGCCGCGCGAGTCGTGCTCGCCAATGGCGGCAAGGTATTGGGCGCGGTGCGCGCACCTCTGGGGACAACTGATTATTCGTCGTTTCTTCTCCAGGCGCAGGCCTCGGGAGCGCAGGTGCTGGGGCTTGCGAATGCGGGAACTGATTTCACCAACTCGCTCAAGGCGGCCGATGAGTTCGGGATCACCAAAACCATGAGACCGGCGGCGCTCCTGACTTTCGTCACCGATATCCACAGCCTGGGATTGCGGACGGCGCAGGGCCTTTATCTCACGACCGGTTGGTACTGGGATCTGAACGATGATACGCGCGCCTTTGCCAAGCGCTTCTTTGAGAAGATGAACAAAGAGCCGACCATGACTCACGCGGGATATTATTCGGCAACTTTGCAATATCTGAATGCAGTCAAGGTTGTGGGATCAACCGATGCGGTCGCGGTGATGGCGCAGCTGAAGAAAGCCAGGATCAACGACATGTTTACCAAGGATGGCTACATTCGCGCCGACGGCCTGATGGTCCACAGCATGTATGTCATGCAGGTGAAGGCGCCGGCGGAGTCCAAATATCCGTGGGACTATTACAAGCTGATCAAGGTCATGTCCGGGGAGGAGGCCGACGGGCCACAGCCTGATCCGGCGTGCACGCCGGTCAAGAAATAGCGGCGATGGTCCACGCCGTGGGTCACGATGGTGAATCAGGATGACGACCGTGTTCGGTGTGCCCTTGTCTGCAATTCTCGGCCAGCTCATGCTCGGGTTGGTGAATGGATCGTTCTACGCCCTGCTGAGCCTGGGTCTCGCCGTCATATTCGGGCTGCTGGGCGTCGTTAACTTTGCACACGGCGCTTTCTACATGCTGGGTGCATTTGCTGCGTATCTTGGGCTGGAAGCCTTTGGTGTGAACTACTGGTGTGCGCTCATTCTCGCGCCGCTGGTGGTGGGCATCTTGGGGATGGTCATCGAACGGCTATTCCTGCGGCATTTATACCAGCTCGATCCTTTGTATGGACTACTCCTGACGTTCGGTATTGCGCTGATTGCCGAAGGAATCATGCGGGGTCTGTTCGGCGCGTCCGGCAATTCCTACCCGGTACCCGATTCGTTGCGTGGAGGACTTAACTTGGGGTTCATGGTGCTGCCGGTCTACCGGGCCTGGGTAATACTTGCCTCCCTGGCCGTGTGCGGCGCCACGTGGTTCCTGATCGAGCGCACTCGCCTCGGCGCGACGCTGCGCGCGGCCACCGAGAATGCCGCACTAGTTCAGGCCTTCGGAATCAACGTGCCGCTCATGGTCATGATGACCTACGGCGCCGGCGTGGCGCTCGCTGCGCTCGCAGGAGTACTGGCGGCGCCCGTAATCCAGGTTAGTCCGCTGATGGGCTCGTCGATCGTGATCGTAGTCTTTGCGGTGGTGGTCATCGGCGGTATGGGTTCGATCCTGGGAGCCATCGTGAGCGGACTCGTGCTCGGCCTGATCGAAGGGCTGACCAAGGTCATCTATCCCGAAGCGTCGAACATCGTAGTGTTCGTCATCATGGCGGTGGTGCTGATGTGGCGGCCCGGGGGACTGTTTGGCAGGGAATCAACATGAGCGCGAGAACCGGGTTGTATGTTGTGCTGGGGATATTCTGGCTGGCCGCGCCGTGGCTCGGTCTGTATCCGGTATTTCTGATGAAGCTGCTGTGCTTTGCCCTGTTTGCCTGTGCGTTCAATCTATTGCTCGGCTATACCAAGATGTTGTCCTTCGGTCACGCGGCGTATTTTGGTTCGTCGGCCTATGTGACCGGCTGGCTGATTACAGCGCATGGATGGGGCACGATGCAGGGGATATTGGGGGGTGTCACGACGGCAATGTTGCTGGGACTTGCGATCGGGGCGATTGCCGTACGCCGCCAGGGTATTTATTTCGCCATGATCACGCTCGCGCTGTCGCAGCTGGTGTTCTTCGTCTGCCTGCAGGCGCCGTTCACCGGCGGCGAGAATGGTCTGCAGGGCATACCGAGAGGCAGTGTCTTTGGACTAATAGACCTCGGCCGCGACGCGTCCATGTACTACTTCGTCCTGGCGGTATTTGCGGGCGCGTACGTCCTGATTCGCCGCATCGTACGCTCGCCCTTCGGCCAGGTGCTGAAAGCGATTCGCGCCAACGAGCCGCGCGCCACCTCGCTTGGCTACAACGTGGGTCGCTATAAACTGCTGGTGTTCGTCTTGTCGGCAAGTCTTGCCGGATTGGCCGGCTCGCTGAAGGCGCTGGTTCTGGGCTTTGTCACGCTCTCGGATGTGAGCCAGGCAAACTCCGGTGAGGTCATCCTCATGACCTTGCTCGGTGGCAGTGGCACCTTTCTCGGGCCCGCGCTTGGAGCGATCGTCGTCATCAGCTTGCAGGAATACCTTTCCGACCTGGTGGGCGCCTGGGTCTCCGTGATCATCGGCTCCATCTTCGTGGTTTGCGTCATGACCTTTCGGCGCGGCTTCATCGGCGAAATCCAACGGCGCCTCGGGCACCGCGCGTAGCACGTCAGCAGCCCAGCACGGCGTGCAGCGATCCGAGCTGGTATTCCGCGTGCTTGAGGACGTCGTTGCAGTCCTGCGTGGTCAATCCCAACCGGTGAAACGAGCATATGCCCGCCATGTCGACTGTGCGCGGCCCGGGGTGCCGCAGCACCTCGGCGAGCACGACGCTGACGATGACAATGTCGGTGAGGTCGGCCTTCAATTTCCCGGTGTGGTCATAGTCCGCCTGCAGACCGACTGCCTCTGACATGTCTTCCGCAAAGCCCCAATTTTCGAGCACCGCCTTGCCGATTGCCGGATGCCATCCTTCGACCATTTCCAGGAATGAGGCATCCGCGTACAAATTATTCTGCTTTCCGACCGCGCGCACGATGATATACAGGCGGCCGATCCCGTGCAGCAGACCGGTCAGGAAGGCTTCGTCGGGGTTGACATCGGTACGGCGTGCAATGACCTGGCAGATTGACGCCACTGAAATGCTTTCTTCCCACAAGGCATTTAACGGTTCGGCAATCGAGCGCAGCGCCGGGGCCAGCCGCATTTGCTGGACTGCAAAGGCCATGGCCGAGCTTTGCACGGCGCGGTGCCCTAGACGGGTAATGGCGGTTCGTAAATCCGTCACTGGCTTGCCGGAATGATTGAAGGCGGCCGAATTGGCGGCCTGCAGAAGTCGTGCAGCGAGCCGCGGTTCCGCACCGAGGATCTTCACCGTTTGGACGAGCTGGGCGTCGGGGTCTGCCAACGCCCGGCGAATGCGGATGACGACGTCCGGAAAACACGGCAGATTGACGTTCCCGCCCGATACTTCAGCCGCCAAGCCGCCCAGGAACTGCAGCGCCGAAGTGCGGTCTTGCGGGGTTGTTGCCTGGGTTTTTTGCGGTACGGTGGGCTGCCCCGGCCGGCCGCTTGATGCTGGTGATGCCATCCCTAGGGATTTCGGCAGGGTTTCCCTGATCTTTAGCGTAGATATGTTGCATCGCCGGCCGACGGCGGGCGGAACAGGAGGACGCAGCGAGGAGTCCGAGAGCGAACCAGCCGTTTACATGACTCAGCTGAGAGTCAATACTCGACTAGGGTTTTATTGACGGGGGAGGGTGCCGATGTTCATGTGTCAACCGATCGCCGGGTTTCGCGGTCTGCGTCCGCTGGCTTTGATGCTATTCGCGATGTCGCCGCTGACGGGACAGGCGGGCGCCAACTATCAGATCTTTGTGTCGAACGAGAAATCCGGGGATGTCACTGTCATTAGTGGCGGCGACAATCAGGTGGTCAGCACGATTCCGGTGGGCAAGCGGCCTCGGGGCATCCACGCCAGCCCGGACGGCAAGACCGTGTACGTGGCCTTAAGCGGCACTCCCGTCGCGGCGCCGCCGCAACTCGATTCCAAGGGCAATCCTATTTTCGTCAGACGCAAGGACGACGATGATGACGACCCGGTCAAATCCGACAAATCCGCCGATGCCATCGGCGTCATTGATGTCGCGCAAAGAAAGCTCACGGGAAAGATTTCCGCGGGTTCCGATCCGGAAGAGTTTGCCCTCAGCAAGGACGGCACCAAGCTCTATGTCTCGAACGAGGACGTGAAAGCGGCCAGCGTCATCAACATCGCCACCGGCAAGGTCGAGCATATAGTGGTCGTAGGCCAGGAGCCGGAGGGGGTCGCTACTGCGCCGGACGGCAAACACTTCTACGTCACCTGCGAAGCCGGCGGCGACGTCTATGTCGTCGACACTACCAGCTATGCAACGGTCGGGCATTTCAAAGTCAATGTCCGGCCGCGCACCATGGCTTTCTTGCCCGGCGGCGAGATTGGCTTCATTCCCTCGGAATCCACCAGCGAGTTGAATGTCATAGATACTGTGAATTATAAGCTGCTGAAGGTCATTACGCTCCCAGCCGATTCGCGGCCAATGAGCGTGAAGATGTCTGCCGACGGTCGCAAGATTTATGTCAGCAATGGGCGCGCGGCAACGATAACCGTGCTCGACAGCCATACCTATGAATTGCTGAACAACATCAAGGTCGGAACTCGCCCCTGGGGAATCGCGCTCTCGCCCGATGGAAAGTTCTTGTATGCCGCGAACGGACCATCCAACGACGTATCCGTGGTCGATCTAGACGCCAACAAAGAAGTGGCGCGAGTCAAGGCCGGCGCGAGTCCGTGGGCGGTGGCGGTGGTGCCCAATACGCAGTAGCGCCCGTTCAACAACCCCAGGTGCGTCCGCACCCAAGACCGCGACGCGTCTACTTGCCGATGACGAACACCTGTTGAACGATGATGCTTCGCGTGAAGCCGTCCTTATACGCCCTGGCCCTCAGCACAGTGGGGCTGCTGAGTTTGATCGGGCCGACGTAGATTGGGTCCGAGGGACCCGGCGTGCTGCCGTCCAAAGTATAGCGAATGTCGGCGCCGGGCTCCGGCGCGCGTAGCGTGATTTCTACGGGCGTCGCAAACGTACCGCCGTCCGGCGACATGTTGGGCGGGTCGAGCACCGCGCGCCCTGGCAGGCTGCTTATCCAATCGTGCAGCAGCTGCACGCCTTTCTGATCGATGGTTTCGCGCCCGATCGGCGGCATCTTGATGTCGTCGAGGGTGTTCACACGCATGAACATGATGGAGCGCCAGATGTCGTGCGGCGAAATGACCCGCGGCCTGTCGATGCCCTGGTCGATCAATATCGGTCCGTTGATGATTTCCTGCTTCTCGAGCGGAGTATCGTAGCGCGCGTCGAAATATGCGACGGTGCCGCCCGGCCGGTGACACTGCGCGCAATTCGCGTCCAGGTATGAGCGGGCCCTGTCTTGCAAAGTACGCGACTCATCGTCGACAGCGGCGAGCGTCGGCAACGATGCGAGCTTCGCCTCGTTCAGTGCCGGCGCGAACAATCCGATGTGGTTCCACGCCCGCAACTGATTGTCGCTCACCCCCGATGGATAAGTGAAGGTTCGATTCAATTGGCGTGCCTTCGGGCCGAGCACGCCGCTGGTTTTTGCGTTATGGCAGGCAAGGCAATCGGGGCGACTTGGGTAGTACCAGCTCTGCGTGCGGGTGTCGCCCGCCGCCGTCTTAATCGCAATCTGTTCGGTGCGGCTCGTAGTGAGCAAGTCCGCATCGCTGTTGTCCGCTCGCCAACGGTAGACCGCGCCGTAGACGCCGCCGGCTTCGTCGCTCACCAGCAGCCGTGTTTCAAGGCGGCGCTTGATGCCGGGGTCGGCATCATCCGTCGGCAGCTCGAATGTTTTGACGAATACCGTGCCCTTGGGAAATATCCATTCCCCGGTGGGAGAATATTTTATTTTTTCGGGCACTGCCGCCCATCGTAGCTTGCTGGCGCCATCCGACCAAAAAGCGAGCACAAGGTCATACGGGATCAGGCCCTTGCTTGGGATGAGGCTGGGCGTGTCGCTAAAGGCTCCGGTCTGCGACAGCAGCAAGGGTATCTTGCCGTCCGCGCGGTGCGGCATTTTCAAATAGGGTTGCGGTGCGACGCGCGTCCTCAGGCCATAGGGCGGCGGGTCGCCGCTTGCGGCACCAGCCGTCGGCGCTGCGGCATACGCCAAGGCCGCGACGAAGCAAGCGAGCAGCCATTGCGAATTGCGCATCATCACGGGCTTCGACACAACCTTCGCTCGATGGTTCAAATGATCAATCGCCACTTCCTCGTGACTCGATAACATGCGCCAATATATACTCCGGGTGGGCGTGCGCCCACGATTTTGTGACCTGAGGGAAATATCTTGATGCAGCTGGGAGATCTCCCCGAGACCCCTCAAGAGTTTGCGCAGCCGGCCACTCTTCGTCATGCGCTTGGATGTCAAGCCCTTGCAGGTCATCGGTGCGACGCCGGCTGCATATCGTCGTATCGGCGTAGTTCCCGGCGGCGTATTCGAGGGGGAGAGGCTGGCCGGCGTGGTACTTGACGGAGCCAGCGATTGGCAGACGGTCCGCAGTGACGGCGCAACGACGTTGGACGTCCGGCTGGTTCTCGAGACGAACGACGATGCACTGATCTCGATGATGTATGGCGGCGTGCGTCACGGACACCCGGATGTCATCGCGAAGCTCGAGCGAGGCGAAACGGTTGACGCGGCGAGCTACTATTTTCGGACCAATCCCTTGTTCGAGACGGCATCCACAAAATACGATTGGCTGAATCGTGTTGTGGCAGTGGGCGTCGGTCACCGCAGTGCCGATGGTCCCGTCTATAGCATCTTCGAGGTGCTGTAAGATTTCGGCGCTGACCGTGCGCCCTGCAGCCGCGTCATTTACCGAAGGGAGAAAATGATTGCGCGGCGCAGCTATGTGGATCTCTGGCGGTGATCGTGACAAGGCGCCGTTCATCGGCTCGGGTCACGAATGCAAATCCGAACTGCGCGCCGCTCTCCGGCCACCAACCATCGCGCACGAGCTGCGCCAGCTTGTCTGCGAGCTGCCCACGTAAGTCACAGCCGCCATCCAGCCGGCGGCACTCGATGATCTGCCATTGCAGGTCCCAGACGACGACATAATGCGGAACGTTGCGGCCCATAGCCGATATTCGGACTTGTGAATCGGCGCGTCCATTCAGTAGTAAGCCGCATTAAGTACTGTATGCCATGCGCGGCAATCGATTGCCGCCGGATGTGCGGATTATTGTCAAAAACAAACTCTGGATAAGTCAAGCGAAGACCAAGGCGATTCAGCGGCGCGGCGGCTACCCTAGTACACTGCGGTGTCATCATAACAGCGGCGCCCACTTGCAATGAGTCGCGACGACGAAGATCGAATCCTGCACGGCCTGTATTACTATCGCGAGAACATCGACGAGGATGTGACCGTGACGGGCGAGCAGATACTCTGGCTGGCCATGCATCCGCTGCGCGAAGCCGAGACCTGGTTCAAGGAAGGGGAGCCGCAAAGCGTCGACACCTCTGCCTTTCCCGATGACATTCAATCCAAGCTGAGCACGGCGAAACTGGAATTGCCGCTGCGCTATTTGCAATACCGCAGGCTTATTCGCTACACGCGCCGCAGCGATGCCACCATCTCGGTTGCGGTGACATTTGCGGGTGCCGATCGGGCGATTCGCCTGCACACGCACCGCGGGCGCGTGGATTTGTGGTACCGCGAACACAGGGACGGCATTTTCGGCATAGCAATCACCATCTTTGTTTCCTCGGTGACCGCCCTGATCACCCTGGCGGTCGCACTACGACTGGTGCGCTGAGACGCGGCCGGCCCAAGTCCGTTCGGCGCGCGATTTGGACCTTACGCGGCGGCCGTCGAAGCCGGCTCGCTCATCCCTGCCGGCACGGTGAGCCGGCGCAGCGTCGGATCCTTGACCAGGTGCACTACCCGCGAGAAAAGATGATCTCGGGCGTCGGCGCGGCCGATATGGATGACGCCGGTGCGCGATAGATCGTCGGCAAATATGTCGAGAACGTTCTGACGCACTTCATCGTCCAGAGTATCGAGTACCTCGTCGATGAGGACCCACGGCGGCGCATGCAGGACCAGGCGCGCGAAAGCCAGCGTCTGTTGTTCATCCTCGCTCAGTTCCCGTTCCCAGCGTTGCTGCATATCCAGCATGGGCGTCAAGCGCTCGAGTTTGACCCGCGCGAGGGCGCCGGCGTAAGCGGCTGACGCAAACTTTTCCGTACCTGCGGGGTAGGCGAGAACCTCGCGCAGGGTGCCGGGCGGAAGGTAGGGGGTGCGCGGCATGTAGAGCAGCTCCTCGCCGCGCGGGCGGGTGATTCTGCCCGCGCCCCAAGGCCACAGTCCGGCGAGCGCACGAAACAGCAAGGTCTTGCCGGTCCCGGATTCCCCGACGATCAAGACGCGTTCTCCTGCCTTGATCGTAATCTTCTTCTCGGCGAGCATGGTGGCGCCGGCGGGTGAGGCGATTTCCAAGTCATCGATGCTGAGGGTGCCGGGTTCACCCTCGACGAAGGCAATACGGCTTTCAACATCGTGCAACACATCGGTTTCGATGACGGCGCGGCGGAAGCCCGCTACCCGAAGCAGGGTCGCCCGCCAATCGGCGATAGTGCTGAAATTGTCCACGAACCAGCGCAACGAGGACTGGACTTGCATAAAGGCGCCCGCTGCCAACATGAGGCCGCCGAATGTGATATTTCCTGCGAAGTACAGCGGCGCCGCCACCAGTATGGGCGCGACCAGAGTGAACCAGCCATAGCCTGCCGTGATCCAAGTGAGGTTGGTGAGGCCGGTGACCAACCGGCCGGTCGCGGCCAGCACGGCATTGAGGTCGAGCTCGACGCGCCGCTCCTCGTCTGCCTCGCCTGCATGCAAGGCGATGGCGTCGATGTGCTCATTGATGCGCACCAGCGAGAAGCGCATGTCGGCCTCGCGCGCATAGCGCAGTGCGTTGCGGTCAACTAGGGTCCGGCCCACCCAATAACTCAGCAGTGAGGCCGATCCCGAATAGAGCACGGCGGCCCACACCATGTAACCCGGGATTTCGATTTGCCGGCCTGCGATATGAAACGCAAAATTGTTCGACAGGGACCACAACACTTTAATGAAGGTAATCAGCAATATCGACGATTGCAGCAGACCGATGCCAAGGTCCGCCGACAGTTCGGTGAGATGACGCGCGTCCTCGTGCATGCGCTGATCGGGATTCACGCCCATTGCGCCGGAATTGGCAAGCCGGAAGGCACGTCCCGGCTGCAGCCAGCTGCGGATCAAATCGCGGGCCAGACCCTGGCGCAGCCGTAGCTTCAACGTTTCGGTGAGCCAGCGTTGGCCCACATTGAGAACCAACAGCGCTCCGGCGATCAAGCCGAACACAGCCAATTGCGCCAGGAATTGTTCAAAGTCACGGCGCGACAGCGCATCATAGAAGGGCTGATTCCAGGAATTGAGGCGTATCTGCCCGTAGGCGGTGACGGCGATGTCGAGGAAAAGTGCGCCTGCCAGGAACAACAACGTGTTGCGCACCGGCGCGGCCCACAGCGCCCGGATCATCATGCCGAGTTGCGGCACGAGGCGGGAATTGGCAATCTCTTCGGGGGTCGATTCAACGTTCATGCGGGGTCTCAGGAACAATGTGATCTGGCTATTATCGGGCAATGTGCTGCAAGGAGTGGAATTTTGAACCGAATCGACCGCCTCATCGGCGCCATGACGCTGGCGGAGAAACTAGGCCAGCTGACCATGACAGCCTCGAGCTATGCGGTGACCGGACCGGTCATCGCCGGCGATTCCACCGAGGCGATCAAGGCCGGCACCATCGGGAATCTGCTCAATATGGTGGGTGCGGCCCATGTGCACGAGATGCAGCGCTTGGCCGTCGAAGAATCGCGCCTTGGCATCCCGTTGCTCATCGGCTTCGATGTGGTGCATGGGCATCGCACCTTGTTTCCGATTCCTTTGGGGGAAGCAGCGGTGTTCGATCCGGAAACCTGGGCGCTCACGGCACGCGAGTCCGCCAAGGAAGCCGCGGCCGAAGGCGTGGCCATGACCTTTGCGCCGATGCTGGATGTGGCACGCGACCCGCGCTGGGGACGCATCGCCGAAGGACCCGGGGAGGATCCTTGGCTGGCCTCGCGCATCGCGGAGGCGAAAGTCCGCGGTTTCCAGGGTGAAGGCCTCGCCGCGTCAGACACTCTGGCAGCGGTCGCCAAGCACTACTGCGCCTACGGTGCAGTCACTGCGGGGCGCGACTATGCGTCCGTGGATATCTCCGACCGCACCCTGCGCGAAGTGTACATGCCGCCGTTCGCGGCGGCGGTCGCCACGGGTGTGGCGGCGATCATGCCGGCGTTTACCGACCTGGCCGGCGTGCCGGTGACGGCGAACAAGGAACTATTGCGCGACTGGCTGCGCGGCCGGTTCGGATTTAAGGGCGTGATAATCAGCGACTACAACGCCGTTGCGGAACTCATGCAGCACGGCGTCGCGGCCGATCTGGCGCAAGCCGCCGCTCTCGCGCTCAAGGCGGGTGTAGATATCGACATGATGGCCGATGCCTATCGTCGCGGATTGCCAATCGCTTTGGAGCGCCGACTCGTTACCATGGTGGATATCGAGGAGTCGGTACGCCGCGTGCTGACGCTCAAGGAAAATCTCGGCCTTTTCGACGATCCGTATCGGCGGGGCGCACGGCCCGAGACCGCCGCCATAGTCAGCCATCGTCGCCGGCTGGCGCGCAGCGTCGCTGCACGCGCCATCGTCATGCTGAAGAACGACAATGACACGCTGCCGCTCGCGGGTTCGCTGCGGCATCTCGCGGTGGTCGGCCCGCTGGCCGATGCGCCGGTCGAGATGCGCGGCCCGTGGTGGGGCGCTGCCGATGCGGACGGTCATGTCAGCGTCGCGGCGGGTTTGCTCGCGGCGCTGCCGGAATGCCGGCTGCTGCAGGCGCCCGGGGTCGCCATCGAGAGCGAGGATGTTTCAGGCATGGCCGCGGCACTCGATGCATGCGCGTCCGCGGACGCCATCGTGCTGTGCGTGGGAGAAGCCGCCATGATGAGCGGGGAGGCCGCAAGCCGCGCGCACCTGGGGCTTCCCGGTAAGCAGCGAGAATTCGCCGAGGCCGTGTTCGAACGCGCACGCGCGACGCGAAAGCCGGTGATCGTCGTGTTGTTCTCGGGGCGTCCGCTGGTCGTGCCCTGGCTGGTGGAGAAGGCCGATGCCGTGCTCGCGGCGTGGTTTCTCGGCAGCGAGGCGGGCAACGCCATCGGCGACGTCGTGACCGGGCGCGTGTCCCCCAGCGGGCGAACGCCGGTTTCCTGGGCGCGCGCGGCAGGGCAGATTCCCATTTTTTTCGGCGAGCGCCCGAGCGGCCGACCGGCGAACCCGAAGGATCACTACACCAGCAAGTATCTCGACGTGCCGAACGATCCGCTGTTTGCCTTCGGCCACGGTCTGACCTACGGGCGATTTACACTCTCCAATCTGCGCGTGACCCCGAGCGCAGTGGAAGACATCGACACCATGAAAATTCGCGTCGACGTACGCAACGAGGGTGCAAGGGCGGCGCAAGAGACCATCTTTCTGTTTACGCACGACAAGGTCGCCAGCGTGGCGCGGCCGCTGCTCGAACTCAAAGGCTTCGCGAAAATCGAATTGCGGCCCGGCGAAGCGGGAACCGTCACCATGTCCTTGGCCGCCACGGAACTGCGATTCCTCGGGCTCGACCTCGAGCCGGTATTCGAGCCCGGCGAGGTCGAGATACTGGTCGGTCCCTGCGCGGATCGCGCGCAGCTCCTCGCCACTTCCGTCGATTTATCTTGGTCGCGACCCTGTTGAGCCGACGCCGCAGGCCCAGTGAAAAATGAGCTCACTCTGCGTGCCCGGCACGATCGGATCCCAGGTTGCCTGTTTCGGATCCGCTTCCTCGGTTTGTTGGGTGCCCGCGAGATTGTTCGCGGCATAGTAAATGGCTATCAGCACGCGCGCCCGCTGCTTGCCGCAGTCGTACTGGGCTTTCTCGACGTCGCTGAGGTACATATCGCCGGCGGCGGTTCGTTGCGGCTCGGGATATTCGCGCCGCAACCAGGCGGTCACGAGGCGGCCGGAGCGCGTCATTTGATGTTCGGTGGTGTAGGCCACCCAGGATCCGTCGCCGGCCACCGAGCGAAAAGTCCAGCCGCCGGAGGACATGGGATCGAGCGTACGCACCCAGACCATCGGATCCGCCCTGCGTGCTTCGCGCTCCCGTGCCAGGCGCTCGGCCTTGGTGCTCTCTTGTGCCTGTGATTGAGCCCGCTGCTCGGCCCACATTTTTTCTTGTTCCGGGGTTTGAGCAAGCACAGCGGCACCGTGCACGGCACACATTGTGGCGAGCACCATCGGCGCGCGCCGCCGGGAGGCCGTCCTACTCATCGCCTTCCTCCGGGAATACTCAAACTGGCCCCTAGCGCGGGATGCTGTGGTAATTGTAGGCGAGCCGATGGTAATAGTGCCGCACAACTTGACCATCGTGCGTCAAAATCTCATCTTCGATCGGTCCCAAGCGCTCGGTACGGGACTCAATGGCCTTGCCGGCGAGGTCCCCGGGATCCCATGCGACCAGCAGCAGAGTACGGCCTTGTTGCTGCTCCGCCGGCGTCCAACGCTCGTACATGAGTCCCACGCCTTCGAACAAATGCGCGCTCGAGGTCTCTACGACGGTATCCGCGCGCTTCGTCAGGTAAAACGCCAGTTCGCTGGCAATGGCATAGCGATCCATGCCGACTATGAGGGGCTCGCGGCCGGTTTCAGCGCGCGTCTTGTCGGCGATTGCTCCGATGCGTCGGGTGAAGTCGCGCCAGCCCACCGGAACCAATTCGTTGTGCTTGCCGTAACCGAGACCGGGCAACCCCAACACCAGGTAGTGCAGGCCGGCGCCATAGATTAAGAGCAGGGTAATCAGCGTCGGGACCCATGCATTGCGCAGCCAAGCGCGAATAGCGCCGGCGTAGACCGCGGTCGCGCTCATGCCCAGCGCCATGACGGGCAACGCGGCAGTCAGGGGCGCGCCCGTCCAGTCGAGCTTCACTTCGTGGCGCAGGCTGAATATTGCGAACACAGTCAACGGCAGGAATACGGCGACAGCAATGAAACGCCGCTGCCTCGCGAGGCGGTCGCCACCGCCGCCACCGTCAACACCGCCCGCCGGCTGCGAACGCCGAAAGGCCACGGCGAGTGCCAGTACTCCCATCGGGGTGATGAGCACCAGCATGGACGCGAGCAGCTTGTGGAGCGCGAATCTTGGCGCTTCCGCCAGGCGTCGGGAGGTTTGGAATGCAAAAGATGCCCAGTCGTGCTGTGCGTTCCAGAGGATCACCGGAGAGAAAATCGCCAGCGTCAGCAGCGCAGCGCCGTAGGGTCGCCAGCGTCCCCACCAGCGGCGTGATGGAGCATCCCAGAGCATGAAGGCCAGCGTCACCGGAACGAGCAGGCCGATAGAGTATTTCGAGATCATGCCGATACCCAGCGAGATTCCCACGCCCCACCACGCAACCGGGCGGCCCGCGACCAAGGCGCGTTCGAGATAGTACAGAGAGGCCGCCCAAGCTGCAGTCAGCGCAGCATCGGGGGTCATGAGCAATCCTGAAAGAAAGAAGAAGGGCAAGACCTGCCCCAATACGAGGGCCGCCGGCGCAATCACCTCGCCGTAGAGATTGCGACTCAGGCGATAGGTAAAGGCGCCCGCGATCATGGCGCAGCTCAGGGCGCCGATGCGGATGCCGAACTCGGTCTGTCCGAATACGGCGGTGCCGAGCCTGATCAGCCAGGCCACCATGGGTGGATGATCGAGATAGCCTATGTCGAGATGGCGCGCGTAATTCCAGTAATAGGCCTCCTCGGGCAATAGCTCCACGGAGCCGAGATACACCAGCCGCAACGCTACCGCGTAAAGAACCATGCCGGCTGCCAATGCGTGCGGCCGCACAGCTCGTACGGATGAACGAGCCGGTGCGAATCCCAGCGTTGTTACCGCCATTCCCGCGATGACCGCGAATACAATCGATACCTGGACCGGCCAGCCCCATGCGGTCGACAACAATCCCAACATACCGCCGCGCAGGAACAGCGCCATGGCGGCGATCGCAAGGATGCGGACATGTGCCCGCCAATCCCTGGTGAGTTTCTCCGCAATCAGCGCTGAACGTACTTTCAGTAAGTAATTCAACATCATGGCGGCGCAGAAGCTGACTATATGGCTGGATCGCAGCGACAGCCCGGCGGCGATCAAGACACAGAACAGGGCGATGTCGAGGAGCGGGCTCAGTGCGGTTGCGAGATAGCGGTTCAAGGTTCACCTTCTCCGACAAAGTCGCTCACTCTCTGCTATCCCTGTTGGCCTCGCACACGAATTGCGTGATCAATTCGTGCGTCAGCGCCGCTTCATCATTATAGTAAACGATAATTACCAGACGCTTGCAGAATCAGTTCCTTCCGGGGGATGCCAATACCGATGAGCGCAGCTGAATATCGTGGACCGCGAGGGCCATACGTCAACGATGCGACGGCCGCGCCGGTCCGGGCAGATATTCGGCCGGGTCCGGAATTGTCCATCATCGTGCCGACGTTCAACGAAAGGGACAATGTCGCGGAACTGATCGCGCGCCTGGCATCGTGCCTGGAGAATCGCTCCTGGGAAGTGGTTTTCGTTGACGATGATTCGCCCGATGGCACCGCGGAAGTGGTGCGCGAGCTCGCAGCGGCGGATAGCCGCATCCGTTGCCTCAAGAGAATCGGCCGCCGTGGGCTATCCTCCGCCTGCGTGGAGGGCATGCTCGCGACCACCGCGCCCTATCTCGCCGTGATCGACGCCGATTTGCAACACGATGAGAAGCTGCTGCCGCAAATGCTCGATGCCCTGCAACAGGGTGATCAGGACATCGTGGTGGGCAGCCGTTATGCGCCGGGCGGCGACGTCGGTGATTGGGATGCGCGCCGGGCGCGCATGAGCCGGCTCGCCGTGCGCTTGAGCCGACTGGTGGTCCCGGGCGAATTGACCGATCCGATGAGCGGATTCTTCATGATGCGCCGCAGGGTTCTGGATGACTCGGTGCGCAAGCTCTCTGCGATCGGTTTCAAGATCCTGGCCGACTTGTTTGCGTCGCATCGGCCGCCGCTGAAATTCAGCGAACTCGCCTATACATTCAGGGCGCGCCACGCGGGCGAGAGCAAGCTCGACTCGGTGACGGTGTGGGACTACGCCATGCTGTTGCTCGACAAGATGGTCGGCCGCTGGATCCCGGTGCGCTTTTTAGGCTTTTCCATCGTCGGCGCGGCGGGTGTGGCCGTACACTTTGCGGTCCTTACCTTGGTCTTTCAGGGCCTGCACCGCAATTTCCCCACCGGTCAGGCAGTCGCGACACTCTGTGCCATGACATTCAACTACACCGTCAATAACGTCCTGACCTACCGCGACATGCGGCTGCGCGGAGGCCAGTGGTTGCGCGGCTGGGCAACATTCGTTCTGGCCTGCAGTATCGGCGGATTCGCAAACCTCGGCGTATCGTCCTCGATCTACGCGCTGGGTCGCGGCTGGGCTTTTGCGGCGATCGCGGGAATATTGGTCGGTGCCGTTTGGAACTATGCCGTCACCATGATGACTACCTGGGGCCGCCCGCGAAGGTGATGGCGCGCCGCAGTCCGCTTTCCGCGGGGCAGGTGCGGATCGCTAC
This sequence comes from Gammaproteobacteria bacterium, assembly GCA_040004115.1. GTDB lineage: Bacteria > Pseudomonadota > Gammaproteobacteria > Steroidobacterales > Steroidobacteraceae > Bog-1198. Next base: position 24,290 of record JBDUBO010000057.1, read on the forward strand.
AGCCAGCGGACGCGCTTGAAGCGGAGAAACAGAAAGATGTCGAGGCCGCCCATCAGCAACAGCGG
>JBDUBO010000058.1:0-24301 GCA_040004115.1 Gammaproteobacteria bacterium
GCGGCCCGGCTCAGCCCGCGAGCGCTTTGATCAATACGTCCCAGTACGTCAATCCTTTGTAGAACTCCTTGACGCGAATTCGCTCATTGAGGCCATGGGCAAACGCTTCGCTGTCCATGATGAATACGCCGCCGACTCCGTAGGTGGGAATCCCGGCGTTGCGGTATACAGCGCCGTCGGTGGCGTACGACGCTTGGTTTGGCACCACGGGCGTGCCGGGGTCCGATGCCGCGACGGCTTTCTCCACTGCCTTCATGACGTCGGCGCGCATGGGCGAGGCGTCCGAGACCAGTGCATCGTATCCCTGCTTAACCTCGACCTTGGGACCCACCAACTCCTGCAGGGTCTTCTGCACGTCGGCAGCGCTGGTGCCAGGGAAAATCCGGCAGTTGATGGTAGCGGTGGCCGACTGCGGCAGTGCGTTCTCCGCATGGCCTCCGGTGAGCATGGTTGCCACACAGGTGGTGCGAACGCGGCCGATGTAGGCCGGATTCTTCGAGATCTCGGCAGCCGCTGCGGCGTTGCCGGGGTCGGCGGCAAACTGCGCCATGGCTTTACCGATCGGGCCCTCGGTCACGTGGCTCGCCGCCTTGAAGTCGCCGATCGTCCACTCGTTCCACTTCACGGGAAATTGATGGGCCTGCACCGCTTTAAGCGCATCCGCCAGCTCGTAGATGGCATTGTCGGGACGCGGCTGGGAACTGTGCCCCCCCTGATTATGAGTAGTGAGTAAATACTGGGCCGAGCTTTTCTCCGCGCCTTGGACGTAGAAAATCAGGGCCTTGGCATTGCCTTCGCTCAGCACGCCGCCGCCGCCGTCGCCGTTGAGCGCGAATTCGGCGTCGACCAGATCCCGATGCTTGGTGACCAGATCCCTCGCGGTTGCCTGCTCGGTCTCTTCGTCGCCGCTGAAGGCGATGATGAGATCCCGAGTAGGCACGAAGCCCTCGGCCTTGAGGCGTAGGAAGGTCGCCGTCAGCAGCGCCACTTCTTGTTTAACGTCCGATGTCCCCCGGCCATAAAACAGACCCTTCTCTTCGATTAGACGATAGGGATCCCGCTGCCAGTCGCTACGCTTTGCAGTGACCACGTCCATGTGGGCGATGAGCGCAATGGGCTTCCCGCCCTTGCCATTACCCCGGTAGCGCACCACCAACGACGCGGTCTCACCCAGCGGCAGGATGTGAATGTCGGCATCGGGAAAGCCGCCGGCCTTGAAGCGTTCCGCCAGATACTTGGCGACCAGCGGCACGTTGCCCTTGCCGATAGAGCTTTCAATGCCGACGATTTTGGCGAAAATCTCGCGGGCTTCTGCCCGTACGGCGTCCGACGGCGCAGCCGCGGCGGCGGTAGCAGCGGTTGTCTTCGAAGCGGCGGCTACGCCGAGGACGGCGAAGCTCATGCCCATAGCCCCAGCGACCAGAAAAACGCTCAAATGCCGTAGTCCCATCATTTTCAACTCTCCCAATCCGAGTTTTCAAGAATAGCTGCGAGAATAGCCGAACATTGAAATCGAGTGCGCAAATTCCCGTTTGGACCATCGCCGCCCCCATCATTGCGGCAGCCGTGCTGCTTGCGTCCGGCTTCGGACTCGGTGGATTCCTCGTTGTACTCATTGCCGCGGCGCTCGCCGGCAGCGTATTCGCCGCGGTTCATCATGCGGAAGTCGTGGCCCAGCGGGTGGGCGAGCCCTTCGGCACCTTGGTCCTCGCGCTTGCCGTCACCTTGATCGAGGTCGCTCTCATCGTATCCTTGATGGCCGCGGGCGGGGAAGAAGCGGCGGGATTGGCTCGCGACACGGTGTTCGCGGCAGTGATGATTATTTTGAATGGCATCATCGGCCTGTGCCTGCTATTGGGCGGCGCCAAGCATCGCGAGCAAAGCTTCAGTCTCGATGGGGTCAGCGCTTCACTGGTCGCATTGGGCGCGATTGCAATCATAACCCTGGTGTTTCCGAACTTCACGGTCACCACCCCCGGGCCGTACTACTCTCCCGGCCAGCTCACGCTCATCGCCGTCGTGACTTTGGTGGTCTACGGCACTTTCGTATTCACCCAAACCATCGGCCATCGGCAGTTCTTTCTGGACGACGCCGACGCGCCATCTCCGCACTCAGTGCCCAGCAACGGCGTCACTGCCGTTAGTTCGGTTGTTCTGCTTTTTTGTCTCGCGGCGGTAGTACTGCTCGCGAAGAAACTGGCACCGGGTTTGGAGGCATTGGTAGTTCGATTGAATGCCCCGAACGCCGTCGTCGGAGTAATCATTGCGGCAATCGTCTTGCTGCCGGAAGGACTGGCGGCGCTGCGCGCAGCGCGTGCGAATCGCCTGCAAACCAGTCTCAATCTGGCATTGGGATCGGCGCTTGCGAGCATCGGGCTCACCATCCCGACGGTCAGCTTTCTATCGCTTTACATGAATACGCATCTGCAACTGGGAATCGACTCCAAGTCGATGTTGCTGCTGATGCTGTCGCTGTTCGTAGCGTCGCTGGTGCTGCGAACCGGCAGGACCATCATCCTTCACGGTGTGGTGCTGCTCACCGTGTTCGTGGTGTACCTGTTTACAACCGTCGTGCCTTGAGCGGTCTGCAATTTCCACGGCCACAAACCTTTGAATTACAATAGGTTAATGCGCCACATGCCGCCTCATTACTCGCTTGGCACGAAGATCCAAAGCAATACGTAGACCAATAGGCCGACACCGGCAAAGATAAACAATACCGTGAAGAGCAGCCGCCACACCCACGCTTCCACTCCGGTCGAGCGTGCAAGGCCGCCGCATACGCCGCCGAACCACCGGTCGTTGCGGCTCAATCGGAACGAATTTACCGCCGCCGCCGCGGCCGGCTGGCTTGAGGGAGCATTTTCTGCACCCAACAGCCGCGCTTTCGCGCGCGCGAACTCCTCGTCCGTCAAGGCACCGCTTGCGCGAAGCTCCGACAGCTTGCCTAGGTCATCACTCAGCGACATGGCTATCTCCCAAGAACATGGATCGAAAATCGGATTCCAGCGTTTACGCGCTGTGACAACCCTAGAACACTGTTCGCGGAGAAAAGTTGCCGAGGAAGCCGACGAAGTGGTTCATCCCTGAATCGCCGATCGCTGTGCCCTCAACTGCGCGCCGCTACCTCGTCGATGTGCTTGAGCAGGTCCGCCGGATCTTCATAGACTCGAAACGCGCCGGCGCGCGCCAGCTCCTCTTCGCCGTAGCCGCCAGACAACAGCCCCACGCCGAGTCCGCGCGCACGCTGCGCAGCAATCATGTCCCAGATGCTGTCGCCGAGCACCAGGGAATCACGAATATCGACCCCAAGGCGCTCCGCAGCGGTGAGGAAGAGGTCAGGATCGGGCTTGGCGTACTTCACCTGATCTCGCGTCACCACCGGCACCTTGGCGGGGTCCACGCCGAGCGCAGCGAGATTATGGCCCGCGGTTTCCATGCGTCCGCTGGTGGCGATGGCCCAGGGCGTTCCCTGTTCGGTCAGGTGCTCGAGCAGCTCGCGCGCACCGGGCAGGGGCTGCACGCTGGCCGACAGCGCACGATAGGCTTCGGCATGTCGCACGCGCAACCGCTCCAGCCGCTCGGGCGTGTTATCGAATCCGGTCTCGCGCAGCAGGATATTGGTGAACAAACCGCCGCTCATGCCGATCTTGCGGTGTATGCGCCATACCGACAGAGGGATACCTTCCTGATCCAGCGAAGATTTCCACGCAAGCACATGCTGGTAGACGCTGTCGATGAGCGTACCGTCCAGGTCGAACAAAAAGGCTGTTTTCTTGCGTGTCATGGTTGCAGGTTGGCGAGAAGCGTGGGAGATCCATGGATTATGCCTGCGCAGCGTGGATTGGGTAAGATGCAGGCAGGGTCGAAAAGGGAGGATGATTGATGAAGCACATCTTGATGGCCTCGTTGGTACTCGCATTGGGCCTCACGGCCGGCACCGCCCGGGCCGAGAAACTGCGCATTATCAGCTGGGCTGATTACGTGCCCGCCGACCTGATCGCCGCCTTCAAGAAAGAAACTGGCATCGACGTCGAAGTCACGCTGTCGAATAATGAGGAAATGATTTCCAAGCTTCGCGCCACCGGAGGTGCCGGCTTCGATCTGGCGCAGCCCTCCCAAGATCGCATCATGGCCGCGCAGCGAGAGTTCGGAATCTATAAGCCGCTCGATATCACCAAGATCAAGCTGGATGAGTTTCAACCCGAATTCTTGGACATCGTGCGCAAGAACACCACCATCGACGGCAAGCAGTATGGCCTGCCCTATCTCTGGGGCACTGACGGCCTGGTGGTCAACGCCAAGCGCACCAAGATTGCCGATTACCCCGACCTCTGCCGCCCCGATTTGAAGGGCAAGACGGCCGTTCGTCTGAAGCGCCCGACGCTGATGGCCTTTGCCTTCGCGGCGGGCAAGGATCCGTTCGCACTGTACGGAGATACCAAGGCATATGGCGCTCTCATGGATCAGGTCGGCGCCACACTCATCGCCTGCAAGGACAATTTCAAGTTCTTCTATGACAACAAGGATCAGCTGCTTAACGGTATTCGCACCGGCGAAGTCATCGCCGCCATGATGTGGGATACCGGCGGCTGGACCCTGAACCGGGACAATCCGGACATTCAGTTCATCGTGCCCCGCTCCGGCGCTCTGGGCTGGCTCGATACCTTCGCGCTGCCGGCGCGGGGCCGCAACGATGCCGCAGCCTATGCGTGGATCAACTTCGCCATGCGCCCGGAAAACGCCGCGCGCGTCGTCAAGTCGGTGGGCAGTTTCTCCGCCGCCAAAAACACCGAGGCACTCATCGATCCTCGCCTGAAGGCACAGTTCGCCGCGGCATTTCCGAATAACAATCTTAAGGGCATTCACTGGTATCCGGCCATACCGCCGGGTCTGGAAGAAATGGAAGGCCGGGTACTCGACCGCGTGAAGGCCGCCAATTGAGCACGCCTGATTTGGTGGCGGATGCTGTGGTCAAGCGTTTTGCAGATCATGTGGCCGTGGATTCATTGTCGTTTTCCGTGGAGCGCGGCAGTTTTTTTTCGATCTTAGGTCCGTCGGGTTGCGGCAAGACCACGCTGCTGCGCATGATTGCCGGCTTCATTGCACCGGACAGCGGCGATATCGCCATCGGCGGCAGGAGCATGTGCGACGTGGCTCCGAATCGGCGCCCGGTAAACATGGTGTTTCAACAGCTGGCGCTATTTCCGATGATGTCGGTCGGGGAAAACGTCGCATTCGGGCTCGCGCGGCGCGGCATGGCCAAAGCCGAAAGAATGAAACGCAGCCACGCCATGCTGGAACGAGTCAGCTTGGGCGGCGCCGCGGATAAGCGCGTCGACGAACTGTCGGGCGGCCAGCGTCAACGCGTCGCCATCGCGCGCAGCCTGGTTTTGGAACCCACCCTGCTGCTGTTGGACGAGCCCTTGGGTGCGCTCGACCTGAAATTGCGCGAACACATGAAAATCGAGCTCAAGCAGTTGCAGGCCGCCTTCGGCACCACCTTCGTTTACATCACGCATGATCAGTCCGAGGCGCTGGTGCTATCCGATCACGTCGGCGTGATGAGTCATGGGCGCTTCGAGCAACTGGGCACCCCGCAGGATCTGTACTATCGGCCGCAAACGCCGTTCGTGGCGGGATTCGTCGGAGCGAATAACCGCATCGTGGGCCGCACCACCGGCGCCGACGGGGAAATTGCCGAGGTCACGACGGCGGATGGTTGGGTGGTGCGCGCACTGAAAAGCGGCAGCATCTCCCTGGGCGACGCCGTCGAAGCGTACGTGCGTCCGGAGGTCGCGATTCTTGCGCGCGATGCCGCGACCTTGCCGCCCGCCCAGCCGCACCACTCGGGCGAGGTGCAGAGCGTGCTGTTCGACGGCGCGAATTCGGCGGTGCTGCTCCAGGAGCAACGCACGCGCCGCGAGTTTCGTATCGCGTTGCCACAGACAGGGCAGTTTTCGGATTTAAAGCCACAAGAAAAAGTGGCCTTCAGTTTCGATCCTGCGCGGGCGGTGTGCTTTGCGGCGCGGGCCGGCGCGGCAGGAACGGATGCTTAACAAAGCCTCGGAGCAGCGCTGGAACGGACGGCTCGCGCTGGGTCTGTTGCTCGCGCCGGCGCTGCTCTGGCTCGGTTCTTTGATCATATTGCCGCACATCGATCTCGCCGTGCTCTCCTTCCGAGAACGAGTAGGCCCCCGCCAATACGCGGCCAGTCTCGCTCAGTACAAGACTTTCTTCACTGAGCCCCTCTACTGGCATGTATTCCTGCGCACGGCGGTGATGTCGGTGATCGCGACATTCATGACCTTGCTGTTGGCATTTCCCATCGCCTGGATCATCGCCAAGTTGGCGCGCGGCCGCACGGGCTCGCTGTTGTTCATCATCTGCCTGATTCCATTCTGGGTCAGCGAAACAGTGCGCACGCTGGGCTGGATGATTCTGCTCAGAGAATCAGGCGTGCTGCCCGCGCTGCTGGTGAAGCTGGGGCTGACCGCGGTGCCTCCGGAACTCCTGTATCGCGACGCGACCATCATGGTGGGCCTGGTGTATACGTCGCTGCTGTTCATGGTGGTGCCGCTGGTGTCGAGCCTCGAGAGCCTGGATAACTCCCTGATCGAAGCGGCCTACGATCTCGGCGCCGGCGGCCTCTCGATCCTGCGCAGCATCGTGATTCCGCATGCCGCGCCGGGAATCACGGCCGGCTGCATCGTCGTATTCATGCTGACCTTGGGCAATTACCTAACCCCCACGCTGCTCGGCGGCAAGAATTCGCAGTGGTTCACCGAGCAGATCTACACCCAGTTCATCACCCGCTTCAATTGGGAACAGGGCGCCGCATTCGGATTCCTGCTGTTGGGGCTGTCCACCGCGCTGGTGATCGTCGGCCTGCGCTTGAGCGGGCAGCGCTTCGGCGACGTCATGAGGCGAACGTGATTCCCTCTCTGCCCCGACCACTTTGGCTGCGCACCGCCACCGCGGGCTACCTGATTGCGTTTCTGGTGTTCTTGTTTCTGCCCCTGGCAGTCGTCGCGGTATTTGCCTTCAACGATGCGCCCTATCCGGCGCCGCCCTGGCACGGCTTCACTCTAGACTGGTTTCTCGGCAACACCGCCAAGGGACGCACCGGCCTTTTTGCCGACAGCGATTTGCTCGGCAGCATCTGGACCAGCTGCATAATCGCGGTCTGCGTGACGCTGATGTCGGCGCTGGTTGGACTGACCAACGCATTTCTCATCGAGCGCGGCCGATTTCCGGGCAAGCAAATCCTCTCCATCATGATGCTGGCGCCCCTGGTCATTCCGGGGGTCATTCTCGGCATTTCCATCCTGGCGTTTGCCAGCCGCATCGCAGAATTCGCAGATGACACCTTCGGACTGGAACTGGATTTCTTGCGGCCCGGACTGCCCTTGGTGGTGCTGGGTCAATTCTCCTACATCGCCACCATCGCCACCCTGACCATCAGCGCCAGGCTGCGGCGCTTCGACCGCACGCTGGAGGAAGCGGCGCTGAATCTCGGCGCCTCCAAAGCGGCGGTGTTTCGCACTATCACCCTGCCCTATCTGCGGCCGGCGCTGCTGGGCTCGGCCGCCATATCCTTTCTCATGTCTTTCGCGGATTTCAACACGACACTGATGCTGGTGGGCTCGGACACGCCCCTGACGGTGATGATGTACGGCCGCATGCGCGAAGGCGCCACGCCGGTGTTGAACGCCGTCAGCCTGTTTCTCATGATCGCGTCCGCCATTCTGGCGCTCACGCTGCTGCGGCGCGGGCCTTCGCGCGCAAAGCCGGCCGAGTGATCAGCGTCCGCGAGTTGTTTAATGCCGTTCGTCTGGTTTAAAAAAAGGGAGAGCTTCGATGACTGATTCAACTGACCAGGCCCTGAGCCGACGCGACTTCGTGCAGGGCACGATTGCGGGCGCCGTTTTGGCCGCTGCGCCGGCTGCGCTCGCCACGGGCGCCGGCAAGAACTCCGACAAGGCCGCCGTACTGGCACAAATCCCGGCAATGCACGCAGAAAACGTCAAGCGATTGCAGGATTGGATCGCCCTCCCTTCCATCGCCGCGGAAAACCGCAACTATCCGCAAGGCGCCGAATACATGGCCAAACTGGCCGAGCAAGCAGGATTCACCGGCGTGAAGCTCATTCCAACCTCCGGCAAGCCGGGAGTCTTCGGCCGTTTGGATTCGGGCGCGAAAACCACCATGGCGATTTACTTCATGTATGACGTGAAGCAATTCGTCGCCGAGGAATGGAGTTCCCCACCGCTCGAGGGGCGGCTGGTAGAGAAAGCAGGCTTGGGCACGGTGTGCATGGGACGCGGCGCCGTGAACCAGAAAGGCCCGCAGAACTCTTTTTTGAGCGCACTCATGGCGTTTAAAGCCACCGGTAAGAAATTGCCGGTCAATCTTGTTCTGGTGTGCGAAGGTGAAGAGGAAATCGCCTCACCGCACTTCGGCGAGATCGTGAACAGCCCCGACGTCTTTCCTCACATGAAGTCGTGCGTCGGGGTGATGCTGCCGGATGCCAGCCAGGGGCTCGACGGCAGCGTGCAAGTGGACGCCGGCGCGAAAGGCGTGGTCGAGCTCGAACTGGTCTCGAGCGGCGAGAAGTGGGGGCGCGGACCCAAGAAGGACATTCACTCGAGCTTGGAGGCGCAGGTGGACTCACCCTCCTGGCATCTGGTGCAGGCGCTCAACACCTTGGTGGAAAAAGATGGCCACACGCCGGCAGTCGAGGGGTTCTTCGACAAGGTCGTGCCGCTATTCGATGCCCAGAAGAAAATGGTGTCGACCTATGCGGCGGCAGTCCCGGAGGCCACGGTCAAGAGCGAATTCGGCGTCGAGCACTGGGTGCACGATCTGAACTGGCAGGACTCTTTGCTGCGTCTCTTCTCGCAACCCACCATCAACATCGAAGGACTCGTGGGAGGCTACATCGGACCCGGCGGTAAAACCGTGCTGCCCCACAGGGCAGTCGCCAAGATCGATATGCGGCTGGTTCCCGACATGACTGCGGCCGATACGCTCGCCAAGCTGAAAGCGCATTTGGCCAAGCACGGATTCGCGGATATCGAAGTCAATATGACCGGTGGCTACGATCCAACGCAAACCGACCCAGACAGCAAATACTTCAAAGCCGTGCTCGCGACCTTTACCAAGCTCGGCCCTGCGCCTCTGGTGCTGCCTCGCAGTCCGGGGTCCTGGCCTGGCTATCGATTCACCAGTGCGCCGCTCAGTTTGCCCGCCTGCGGTTTTGGCCTCGGCCACGGCACCGGTGCGCACGCGCCGGACGAGTACTACTTGATCGATTCAAAAAATCCGGCGATCAAGGGCCTGGACGGCGCAGTCGCCTCGTTCGTCGAGTTCTTGTACACCGTGGCGTAGGCGCCGCCCTCCACGACCAAGTACAGCGTCACCGTCCCCCGCGGCGCAGATGCGCAAAGCAAAACGCGAGAGCGGGTCAAATAGCGGATCTCCGAACAAGTTCAGTAAGGACTTTTGTGCCTTCGGTCTTAACGGCATCCGACAACGAGGGGTTAAGTCCAAGCGCTTTGATAATGGTAGGTGCTACTTGAGTGGTACCCACTTGGGTGTTGACTGTCTTGTTGTACAAGCTCGGGTGCGTGCGCCACGCAGCGCGCAAGGTCTTGTTGATGCACGCTCACCATCAAGACGTGCCGAATCTTGTCACTATTATCTTCTGAGTGGGCTAAGCTTCACGTGGGCAGTCGCCCAAGATATCCGTATACGCGCGGGGTGCCGTAGCAGCCGGCTATTTTGCCCACGGCAGCGTGCTGACGTCGATGCCGCTGATATGTCCGTAAAGCGCGAGAAGGCGATTCACATGGGAGTTTGAATTTCCGAGAAGTCTCGAAGCGCCAGAGGCATGCAATCCAGATACGGCATAACATGTCAAACCACCGTCGGAGGAACCCGAGATGAATAGGACTGTGTGCAAATCTCCCGGTTCGAATAGAGTGAGAAAGAATCGCTTCAGCACGTTGATGTTGGAAATGTCGATGACGATCAGGTTTTGACTGCGCTGGACCACGCGCATTCGATAGAAAGTGGGATTCGGCACCCGATTGTCGCGCTGGGAAAACACAAGATCGTTGCCTACCTTAAACTCGGTTGGCAAGAAATCGGGCCTCCTCCTATCAAATCGCGCAGGGTCGACTGCATAAGCCTCGGTTATCAGCGTCTCCAGACGGCCGTCGGTGACGGACCAATAGCGCGTACCTGGGTAGCCCGAGATGGCGCCAAGCGTTGCCAACGCGGCGTCCAGGTTGCTGTCGTTGAGGGTACCCACTACCACGACAATAGAGGTGACCCGCTGCGTATCCCACCCCAGGCACGGGAGAAGACTCCACGTGCTTGGCAACTGCGATATTGTTCCGGCTATCACAGCCGGCGTAGATCCACCCCGCGTGGCCAAAGGAGAATTTGGTGGATGACACTCTGCCGTCGAGTTACTCTCGGGCAGGGCCGTCGTTGCGGGCGAGGCGCCTAGGCACACGGAGGAAGCGAATAGCAGCGCTGTGTAAGTGGATCGTCGTATGCAAGTCAATGGCGGTACCCCGGTCGCTCGACAAGCCATCGTAGGCTCGTAAACCTGTCTCCGACGCGCGTGTCTGGGATCAGGTTTCCACGGATTGCGGGTCTTGATGCTTTCGCAATCGCGGTGCGACTGCGGCCTGCGGGCAAACGCAGTGCACCCGCGTGCCGCCGTTCGAGACGCGTTTTACCTTGATGACTCCGCCGATCACGGCAGAACGATACTCCATCAGCTTCAGGCCCATGCCGCCGTTGCGCGCCGCATGCTCGCCTATGCCGACGCCGTCGTCGGTTATCGTCAGCGACACCCAGGAACGGTTGGTGCGAAGTGCCACGTCCACTGAACCGGCGCGCCCATGTTTGACCGCGTTGTTGATTGCCTCCTGCACGATCAAGTAAAGGTGTGCCGCTGCGGATTCGCCGATGCGCAGCGGCGAACGGATGGATAGCCGCAGCCGGACATCGACGTTGTAGCTCTTGCACGACCAGCCGACGAGAGTCTGCAGCGCGGGCAGCAAACCGCCGCGCTCGAGCGTCACCGGCGAAATGCCGAGCGCCATTTTCCGTGCGCTCTGAATGGCATGATTGACCAGGATGATGATTTCTTCGAGTTCCGGCGCGATCTCGAACGCCGCAAGTGCGGCGCGCTTCGAGAAACTGCGCAACATGAGCGAGATGCCGGTCAATTCCTGACCCAGCCCATCATGCAAATCGGCGCCGAGCCGCCGCCGCTCGCGATTCGCAATTTCGATGATCTCGGATTCCAATTGTTTGCGTTGCGAGATGTCCTGCACCACCACCAGAATCCTTTTCTCGCCGCTCAGTTCGATTTCCGCGGACAAGACTTCGCCCGCGAATTGGCTGCCGTCGCGGCGGCGAAACAGCATGTCGCGCCGGGCACCGCGGCTGTATCGCTCGAGCAAGCTCTGCAGAGCGCCGGCCGACGAATTTGCCTGTCTGATATTGAACAGATCCAAGACCGACATCCCGGCCAATTCAGAGGCGTCGCGGCCGAACATTCGCTCGAATGCCGGGTTGCTGAATTCGATGCGCCCGTCGAGCGCGGCCAGTACCACTCCCTCGCGCATGGTTTCCAGAATCACAGCCTGCATCCGCAAGGTCTGCTCGGCGCGCCGCCGCGAATCGATCTCGATACAGGCGCCTGCGATCCGCAGCGCCCGCCCAGCGACGTTGCGCTCGATCACCCTGGTACGCACATTCACCCAGCGCCACTCGCCCGACGTGGACAGGATCCTGTAGTCACTTTCTGCCGAATCGCGTCCTTCCATGAACAGCGCGTAGTCCTCGGCGGCATACCTGCACCTATCCAGCGGATGCACACGGGCAAGCCACTGTTCACGAGGGACAGAGCGCACCGACGCATCGATCCCATATCGCGTAGGCCAATCCGACAGCCAGAGCAGCGAGTCATCCTCGAGGTGCCAATCCCAAAAGCCGAGGTCGGCGCCCCAGGTCGCGGCTTCGAGCCGCGTCTCAGTGTCGCGCAGCGCGAGTTCCACACGCTTGCGCGCGTCGATGTCGATGATTACTCCGACGGTGACCACGGCTCGGCCGTGCTCATCGCGTTGGGTCGCGCGGCCGCGGCTCATGATCCAGCGCCAGCTGCCCGATCGCGTGCGCATCCGATACTCAGCCTCGTAGATTGCGCATCGGCCCTCGAGCATCGCCTCGTAGCACACGCAGAACGACTGCAGATCGTCGGGGTGAATGAGTGCATACCAGCGCGCCTGGTGGTTGAGGCCGCTGCATGATTCCAGATCCACGCTGGAACACCAATCGTTCCACCAATGCAGGGTGTCGGTGGATATCTCATATTCCCACATGCCGACACTGCTGCCCCACACCGCGTGTGCCAGCCGCGATTCGATGCGCTCCAGGGCGCGCGCCGAATGATGGCGTTCATTCACATCCAGGCAAATCCCCACGGCGCGCCAGGCGCGCCCGGCCGAGTCGCGCTCGATGACTCGACCGCGTTCCTGTATCCATATCCAGGCGTCATCGCGATTGCGCAGGCGGTATTCGACGTCGTAGGGCGGAGAATGACCGTCCAAATGCCGGGTAAGTGCGTCCCTATAGGCCGGCAGATCCTCAGGATGAATGCGCGCCGACCATAATTGTTCATGCCCGCTGCCGGAAAATGCCGTGAGCTGCGAGTGCTCGCACCAATCATTTATCCAGGTCAGCCGATCATTGACGACATCCCAGTCCCACAGCCCGATCTCAGTCCCCCATAAGGCAAGTTCTGGGACCGGCTCGTTGCATCTTGCGTCCAAGAACGACCACACCACCCAGTCCCCGGCTGAGCCCCGCAAGCGGCGTAGAACCGCTGCGGCCACGAACCGGCCGCTCCCGCTTCGAACCTGGGCGCGTAATTCAGTGTCGGTAGTCAGCGCAGTCCGGTGCAATCGCTCCAATTCGCCATCGTCGCTGCCGTCGAGGAGCTTGAAAATCGATGTGCCGGACAAGGCCGCCGCACTTTGCGCCACCAGCTGCAACAGCGCCGCATTGCAAAACTCCAGCGTACCGTCGGGAGCGGTGACAGCCACGCCGCTTCCCACATGATCGAATAGATCCCAGGATGCAGACGCGGTCCGATTTATGCTGAATGCCAGTCCCTGCATATGGGTCAATCGACTCCGGTCACCATGCCCATTGACTATAGGCCTTCGTGCCAACCAAAGGAACTACGCGGCACCGTGAGCGGTCTAAACAGACTGCCGCGACACACCGGCGGCGGAACGCGGGGGTGTCGGCATGCATACTATCCATCGCGCATCTGCACCTCTCCTGGCTGCCTTACTGCTCGGCGCCTGTGGCGGAGGTGGCGGCGGCAACTCAGAGCCCGCTGCGCCCCCAACCCCGGTACGCGGAACCCTGCTGCAAAGCCCGCCTGCAATTCTGTCGACCCTGACGACCTCCGCGCTGCTGCTCGAGCTCAACGCCGCGACCAATTCGACGTTATTGGCATTGAGCGGCGCGCCGGCTTGCGACATCTTGATGTACGACATTCGATACGAGACGGTCGGCGGAGCCAATGAGGCCACGACTGCCTCCGCCGCGCTGCTGGTGCCGACCGGTCTCGGCGCCCACTGTACGGGAGCACGGCCCATCGTCTTGTACGCGCATGGTACGAGCACCGACCGCGCCTTCACCATGGCGAATTTTCAGAATACGGAGACCCTGTTCCTGGCGGCGTTGTTTGCCGCGAAGGGCTACATCGTCGTGGCGCCGAATTACGCCGGCTACGACTCTTCGACGCTTCCCTACCATCCCTATTTGATCGCCGACCAACAGTCCAAGGACATGATCGATGCCCTGACGGCGGCACGCACCGCGCTGCCGCTGGCTTCGGCGACGCTAACTAAGGATAACGGCGAATTGTTCATTACGGGCTATTCGCAGGGCGGATATGTGGCGATGGCCACGCAACGCGCCATGCAGGCTGGCGGGATGAAGGTGATGGCGGCGGCGCCGATGTCCGGACCCTACGCGCTCGCTGCCTTCGTCGATGCGGTGTTCTTCGGCGAGGTCAACGGCGGCGCACCGATTTCGTCGACGCTGATGCTCACGGGATATCAAAAAGCCTACGGCAACATCTATGCCGACCCCAAGGATGTGTTCGAGGACTCGTATGCGGCCGGTATCGACGCGCTGCTGCCCACTCTGTCGACGCGCAGCGATCTGTACGCGCAGGGCAAACTGCCTGAATCCGCACTCTTTAGTTTGACCCCGCCCGCTCCCGCATTCGCGGCCGACACACCGCCCACCCAGCCTGCGAACCTGGCGCCGGTGTTTGCGCTCGGCTTTGGCAGCCCCAACTTGCTCAAGAATAGCTATCGATGGAGCTATTTGCAGGATGCCCAATCCCATCCGGACGGCGGCTGGCCCATGCTCACCACCGGAGTTGCCGCAGCGGCACCTGCTCTGCCCTGGCGGCGTGCGCTGCAGGCGAACGACCTGCGCGACTGGGTCCCGGCGTCGCCGCTGCTCATGTGCGGCGGCGACGGCGACCCCATCGTATTCTGGCTCAACACGCAGCTGATGCAGGATTATTGGGTGTCACACCCGCCGGCATCCGCAACGATCAGCGTGCTCAACCTGGAAGCCGCCCCGACAAGCAGCGACCCGTATGCCACGCTGAAGAATGACTTTGCAGTTGCCAAGGCCCTGGTTGCAGCGACCGCGATCCAGCAAGGCGCCGCCGATGAAGGCGCGTTGGCAGTGGCTGAAGCCTATCATGCTGAGCTGGTCGCGCCGTTTTGCTTCGCGGCCGTCAAGTCGTTCTTCGACAGCCACTGAACTTTAAGCGGCGGCGCCCGGCATTTCGACCAGCAAGACCCGGCGGTCCAAAGTCGCGGACTCGAATTCCGAGCTGATGGTGATCAACTCCTCTTCACTGCGCGCGCTCACTACTTTGATCAGGCAGGCCCGGTCCCGGCCGCGGCGCTTGGCTTCATACAACGCCTTGTCGACCAGGCTGATGGCGCTCTCCAGTGAGATGTCGGTTGCGGAGCCCGCCATGGGGAAGCTCGCGTAGCCGATGGAAATCGTGCAGCGGATCAATTGCCCATTCCACAGCACAGGCTCGCAGCGCACGGCTTGCAGCAGCCGTTCGGCGGTTAGATCCGCTTGAACCGGCGTCATCGGCCCGAGCACGGCCAGGAATTCCTCGCCGCCCCAGCGCACCAATTTGTCGTGCTCGCGCAGCGCCGCCGACAGCCGCTGGCTCATCGCCGCCAGTACCGCATCGCCGGCCGGATGGCCGTAGGTATCGTTGATGCGCTTGAAATGATCAAGGTCGGCGAGCAGCACGCAACCTCCGATGGGGCGGCCGCCCTCCACGGCCAGCACGCGCTCGTTGAAGTAGCGTCGATTCGATAATCCGGTCAATGGGTCATGCTCGCTGCTGAAGCGCAGCTGCTTGTTGGCGACGCTGACGCGCGCGAACGCCCAGACCAGCGCCGCACAGATGACCGTGATGAACAGTGCGCCGGCGATGATCAGTTGCTGCAGCAACCGCTGTCCGTGCATTTCCGACACTTTGAGAGCATTGTCGCGCCGCAGGAGTTCCAGCTCGCGCGCCTTGCGTTCGTCGTCGAATTGCGCAGAGAGCTCGAGAAACGCGCGCTGCCGCGTATTCGTCATGAACTTATCGCTGATCTCGTCATAGCGGTGATACACCTGAATCGCCATCATCAGGTAGCCCGCGTGCTCCAGCGCATCGGCATATTCACGCAGATATTCCTTCGCATCCAAAAGATCGCTGCCCGCAAGCGCTTCGGTAATCGCGGACTCAGCAAGTTTTTGACCTGCCTTGATGCTGCCCAGGCCGATATAGGCCAGACCTTCGTTAAACAACGTAATTTGCACATCGTCGTGATGGTTCGTGTGCTGCATGATGGGCAGAGCCAGCTTGGAATATTTCAGGGACTCGTTGAAGTCGCGGGTCTTCAAATAGGAGTCGCCCAGATTGAGCAGTGCCAGCTCGAGCCATTTGCTGCTGCCCGAGCGCTTCGCATGCTCGAGCCCCGCCAGGGAGGCGCGCCGTTCAGCGACCCGGTCGCCGCGTCGATCTGCGATGTCCGCCTCGCGCTCCTCGGTTTCGACCAGCCCGGTTTCATCGCCCAAGCGAGTCGCGAGCGCGCGTGCCGTCTGCAACTGAATCATGGCGCGATCGAAATTGCCGCTGTCGGTGTAGATGCGCGCGAGCGACAGTATCGAATGCAGCGTGCGCACGTCGTCGTGCATCTTGTTCGCGAGATCGAGCGCCCGCTCCAGAAACGGCAACGCCGCCTCGTCCTGCCCCAAGATACGCAGCACGTGACCGCGCAGCGACAGCATGCGAAAGCGCTCCGCATCCGATGTGATGGCATTGATGCGGATGCCTTTGAGTTCGGCTTCCGCCGCGGCATATTGGCTGTGCTGGCGGGCAGAGTACGCTCGTACGAAGCGGCCTGCCCGGACAGCGGCGTCATTGCCGGCGCCGACGATCGCTTCGAGACGCCGCTCCACCGCATAGACATCCTGGTCGCGGGAGTTGTCGGCGTAAATCATGCCGCGTATCTCGAGCATCTCGATTTCCGCCGCCGTTGCATCCGCCGCCAACGTCGGCGCCGTATCGATCATCTGAACCGCGCGCTCGGGATCGGACCACTCGAGCGTCTCGAGTTGTTCGGCCGCCACCGCGCCCGCGGTTGCGCCGCATGCCAGTGAGAGGGGCAGCAGAAATGCACCGATTAACCCGAATTTAAAGTCGTTTCGCATGGTCGGGACAGAGTTAGACCGCAGTGCAACACCACATACGGCGCATTCTGGTCATGTTCGAGGCGCGGTGGCGTGATGAAGGTCATCTCTCAAGAGGCGCATAAGGGTTTGCCCTACCCCGGACGTCCAAGAATGTGACGCGCGTCGTCGCCGCGCCGGCATGGCCTCTAGAGGGGATTAGTCGTCGATGGCGGAATAGACGAGGTCGCGGAAAAGGGTGCGGTAATAATCCCGCTGTCCCGGCGCCTGAATCAGCAATATTGCAAAAAGTTGCTCCGCCGGATCGACCCAGAAAGTCGTCCCGGCGAGCCCCCCCCCCAGAAGTACTGTCCGATGGAACCGGGCACGGCGGCGATGCCAGCGTGCAGCCGAACGGCGAAGCCCAAACCGAAGCCATGCCCCGGCAGCAGCAAGTCTGCGGCCCCCGTGATCAGGCCGAGGTGATCGGCCGTCATGAGTTCGAGAGTCTTACGGCTCAAGAATCGCGATCCCTCGAGCGTTCCGCCATTGAGCAGCATTTGCAGAAAGCGCGCGTAATCGCCGGCGGTCGATACCAGTCCGCCGCCGCCCGACTCGAAGTTCGGCGCGCGGCGAACTTCGAGCAGCCGCACTTGGCCGCCGCTGTCCGGATCCTTGGCGAAAGCCTCGGCAATTCGCGAGTGGTGCTGCGGCGGCACATGAAACGCCGTATCGGACATGCCGAGCGGCGCCAGAATACGACGCTCGAAGAAGACCCCAAGCGGCACCCCCGAGATCACTTCGATGAGACGGCCGACAACGTCCGTGGAGCGGCTGTATTCCCAGCGAGTTCCCGGCTGATGAAGCAGCGGCATCTTGGCGAGCGTCGCGACTTGGTCGGCGCTGTTTTGCTCTTGGCTGTAGACCTTGGCGCTCATATACAGTTTATGCACGGGACCTGAGCCGCGGAATTCGTAGGTGAGGCCCGAGGTATGACGCAATAAATCCTGAATGGTGATGGGCCGATCGGGGGCTACCCGCTCGATGACCCCGCCGCGTTCCACCGCCACTTGCACGTCGGAGAATTCGGGCAGGTATTTGGCGATGGAATCGCTGAGCAGGAACCTGCCCTCTTCCCAGAGCATCATCGCGGCTACGGACGTGATGGGCTTGGTCATGGAATAGATGCGGAAAATCGCGTCCTTCGTCATCGGCGCGTCGGCCGCCGGATCGCGCCGGCCGAAACTTTCGAAGTACCCCACCCGGCCTTCGCGTGCAATGAGCGCCACTGCACCCGGCACCCGTCCGCGCTCGATCTCGCCGCGCAGCACCTCGCTCAGGCGAGCAAGGCCCGCGGCAGACAGACCGATTTCGTCGGGTGCGGCGTGCGGCAGCGGAGTCAAGGTTGCGCGCGCAGCAGTTGCAAGCCAGACGCATGATTGCGCTGAAAACCCTTCCACAAAGTTACTCCCGGGCCGCCGCGACTATAGGCGTCATAGGTCGGCGGCGTCGCGGCCGGCGATGTCGCCGCCGGCCATGCGCCTACAGTCGATTCGGGCACCGGCACGTCGAGATACGCAGCACGGCTCTCATCGCCCTTGACGTAACGGTCGAGGAACGCGGTAATGAAGTGCGCATTGATTGCGGTGATGCGATCCTTGCGCCATAGCGGATCTTCGAACCAGTCTTGATCCCAGAGCAGCCGTCGCATGGAGTCCGGGACCGGATTCAAGCCTATTGCATGCCCGGCTCCCTTGAAAGTCAGGAGATAGCGATGCGCGGCGCTCGCCCTGTCGAATATCGCGCGTGCGCCGGTGGTGTAATCCACCGTCCTATCGTCATCGCCCGCGATGAGCAGCAGCGGCGCCGTGATCATACGCAAACCGTCATCGTCCCAAGAGGCCAGCGTGCCGGCGCCGGCGGGGGAAATTGCCACCACCGCACGCAATCCCTTCACGCTGATCGAGTCGCGCAAGGCGCCACCGCGTGCGAACGGCAACAACAATCCACCGGGTACCCGCGTGACTGCACCACCCTGCGGATCGAGCGCCGCGCCCCCCGCTGTCAGCACGCCATAGCCACCCATGGAATAACCGATCAGCGCCGTGCGCGCCGGATTTATCAAATGATCCGCGGTCAACGTGCTCTGCAATGTCTGCGCAACGAAGGCGATGTCGAGGGGCCGGCGCATCAGGGGTTCCGCAAAGCGGGTGCGGTCGGTGATGGGCGGGTCCTCGTGGCGGATGGCGGCGACCACGTAGCCTTTCGAGGCCAGATTCTCCGTCAACCAAGTCATAGCGACCGGGTCGTTGCTGTAGCCATGCGAAACGATTACCAACGGATAGCCCGCGCCGGCGGGCGGCGCGTCGCGCACTGCAATGCCGGGGATCGAAAAGTGTGCCGGCGCGGCCGGTGGCTCCGAGGGCAGACTGCCCGTGTACACCACCCGCTTGGCGCCCGGCGCAGATCGCGCCGGGTACCAAAGTTCCACGGTCAGGGCGCGATCCACCAGCGGCGCAGTCCCCTTGGCGGCATCGAAAGCCAGCACGTCGACCTGGCCATGCTGCAGCAGATGCAGCGTCTTCACACCAACGGCAAACTCGCCGAGATGCGCCAGTTCCGGTGCGTCCACTCCATAACGGCTGGGCGGTTCGCCACCGAACGCCGCGGCTGCACCGCCGGCCATGATCGCCAGTAATAGAATTATTCGCATAGCCACACCATACATTTAACCACCCAGTTCTAGCAGCGCCGGAAGTTCGGCCAGCGAATCCAGCAGCGCATCGCACTCCAAAGTTCGCGCATCCCGCCCTTCGTTGTATCCGTATGAAACGCAAACCACCGGGATACCGGCGGCGCGTGCGGCTTGCACATCGTTGACCGAGTCGCCCACCATGAGCGAATGGAGCGGCGCCGCGTGCAGCGACTCGCAGGCGAACAACAGCGGCTGCGGGTCCGGCTTGCGGCGTGCACAGGTATCGCCGCCGACCACGACATCCACCCAGCCGGCAAGCCCCAGCCGCGCGAGCAGCGCGCCGGCGAAGCGATACTGCTTGTTAGTGACTACCGCAATGCCAAGGCCAGCGTCATGCAGGCGTTGCAGCGATTCGGCCGCACCGGGGAAAGGACGCGCGCTGTCCTCGTTCAATTCCTCGAGTTCGCCATAATGGTGAAAAAAGCGCTCCACCATGGCGGCCTGCGTCGCCACATCGATGACGCGGCCCTGCGCGGCTGCGGCGCGTTCGATCAGAATCAGCGCGCCGCGCCCGATCATGCCGCGCACGTCGACTTCCGCCAGCGATTCCCAATCATACTCGAGCAGCGTGCGATTGAGCGCCAATGCAATATCCGCCGCGGTCTCGAGCAGTGTGCCGTCGAGGTCGAACAGCACCGCCCGCAGCGGCTGTCCGCGCCAGTGCGCGCCCGGAGCCTTAGACATCGAGCGTAATGCTGACCGGGCAGTGATCGCTACCCATGACGGTGGGATGAATCTCAGCGCCCTTCACCGCAGGGCGCAACGCTCCCGACACCAGCACGTAATCGATTCTCCACCCGATGTTGCGCGCCCGCGAATTCGCGAAGTGGCTCCACCACGAATAATGGCCATTTCCCTGAGTGAACAGCCGGAAGGTATCGATGAAACCCGCATCGACGAAGTTCTGGAAGCCCGCGCGCTCTTCGTTCGTGAAACCTTTTTTGCCGCGGTTCGGCTTCGGATTGGCAAGATCGAGTTCGGTGTGCGCCACATTGAGGTCACCGCAAAAAATCACCGGTTTGGTTCGTTCCAGTTCCTTGCAATAGGCAAGGAAGGCCGGATCCCAATGCTTGAATCGCAGGCTCAAGCGGCTGAGATCATCCTTCGCATTCGGCGTGTACACGGTCACGACGTAGAATTTGTCGAATTCCGCGGTCATGACGCGGCCTTCTTCGGCGCTGTCGCGCTGCAATTCGTCGGCAAAGGTGAAGCCCTTCGCAAACTCGCGCGGATAGCCGTTGACGACGGACAGCGGTTCTTGTTTGGAGAAAATCGCCGTGCCAGAATAGCCTTTCTTCACCGCGGAATTCCAGTATTCCCGGTATGCGGGCAAATCGATCTCGAATTGCCCGCGCTCTGCCTTGGTCTCCTGCAGACAGACCACGTCGGGCTGATAGTTGTCGAGAAAGGGCTGGAACACGCCTTTCTTCAGCACGGCGCGTATGCCGTTGACGTTCCAGGAAAAAATCTTCATTGCATGCGTACTCAAGTTTATGATGGCGTCGACACCATCATTATGACCGATCAGCGCTGCGGGTTCGCCGCGATCTGGGGCTCCG
Source organism: Gammaproteobacteria bacterium (assembly GCA_040004115.1). Classification (GTDB taxonomy): domain Bacteria; phylum Pseudomonadota; class Gammaproteobacteria; order Steroidobacterales; family Steroidobacteraceae; genus Bog-1198. The sequence goes on from JBDUBO010000058.1 coordinate 21,118, forward strand.
ACACCGACCAGCCCGCACCCAGCGCCTTGTACACCGCAATCAGGGATGTGGCGGCATCCGTGCGGCTTTGCGACAGCAGCAATTCGGCGCTCAAGGCCGTGCGCTCCGCGTCCAGCACTTCGAGAAAATCGATCAAGCCGCCTTCGAAGCGCTTTTGTGCCAAATCCGCCGCCTTGTCGCTCGCGGTCGCCGCCATTCGCAGAGCCTCGCGCCGGGTCTGCGAGCGGCCGTACGTGATCAGCGCGCCCTCGGTGTCTTCGAGCGCATTCAGCACCGCCCCTTCATAGGCAGCGAGCGCCGCGTCGGTTTGCGCTTTGGCCGATTTGATTCGCGCCTGCACCCGGCCAAGATCGAAAGCCGCCCAAGAAATGCTCGGGCCCACCGAGAAAACCCGCGCATCGGCCGTTCCGAAATCCCCGAAAGTCGGCGCCGAGTAACCCACTTCGCCGACCATCGTCACCTTGGGGAATAAATCGCCCGTCGCGACTCCGATGCGCGCCGTGGCGGCCGCCAAGCGGCGTTCAGCGACGCGCACGTCGGGTCTGTGCCGCAGCAACTGCTCCGGCGTGCCGATCGCGTTCAAAACGGGTAAATTCGGCATCGGAGCCGGCGACGACAGCCGATCGCCGAGCGCGGTAGGTTGCCGTCCGGTCAGCACGCTCAAGCGATACGTAGTCGTCGCAATCGAGGCCTGCAAAGTTGGGATGGACGACAAGGTTGTCTGCCACTGAGCCTCGGCGCGCGAAGTGTCGAGCTCGTTGCCCCTGCCGGCCTCCAGCCTCGTGTGCGTGAGCTTCACCGTGCGCTCTTGATTGTCGGCATTGCGCAGGGTCAGCACCAGCTGATCCTGCAGACCGCGCAAGATGAAATAATCACGCGCCACCTCGGCAATGACGCTGACACGGGCGTCACGCAGCGTCGCTTCGCTCGCGCCCAAGTCGCCGCGCGCCGCCTCGACGTTACGCCTGACCCGCCCGAATAAATCGAGTTCCCACAGGCCGTCGAATCCGCCGGTTGCGTGGTCGAATTCGCGGTCACGCCGATCGATGCCGGGCAGCTGCTGCTGCGATTCCAAGATGTGGCTGTAGCTGCCCTGCAGCGTGACCGTCGGGAACTGATCGAATCCGGCCAGGCGCCGTGCGGCGCGCGCCGCTTGCAAATTTGCCGCCGCCGCCGCCAAGCCCTTGTTGTGGTCCAGCGCATCGTCGATCAGGCTATTGAGCAAGGGATCCGAGAACCGATCCCAATAGCGCTCGACGGTGTCACCTTGGCCTAAGCCCGGCTCGCCGGCATTGGCGAATTGCGCCGCTACCGGCGTCTCTGGGCGATGGTAGTTGCGGCCCACTGCACAGCCCGCAAGGAGGGCCACCACGGCTGCGCCGCCTATGAAGTTACGCACGGGTTTGCTCCGTTGCCGCGGCGGATGGCGGCGGCAGTCCAAGTCCCACATTCCTGCGCTTCTCCAGCCAGGTTTCGATGGTGACGAAGAATACCGGCGTCAGGAACAAGCCGAAGAAGGTCACGCCCAACATCCCGGAAAACACCGCGATGCCGATGGCCTGGCGCATTTCGCTGCCGGCGCCGCTGGCGGTGACCAGCGGTATCACGCCCATGATGAAGGCGAATGAGGTCATTAGAATCGGCCGCAGTCGCAGGCGGCACGCTTCGATCGCCGCTTCGATCGGCGTCAAGCCGTGCTCGACTCGTTCACGCGCGAACTCCACGATTAGGATGGCGTTCTTGCAAGCGAGCCCGACCAGCACGATGAAGCCGATCTGAGTCAGCACATTGTTATCCGACCCCTTGAGAAATACACCCGACATGGCCGAGAGCAGGCACATGGGCACGATCAGGATCACGCTCAGCGGCAGCGCCCAGCTCTCGTATTGCGCGGAGAGAATCAGAAACACCAGCAAGACGCAGATCGGAAACACCAGGATGGCCGTATTGCCCGCGGATTTTTGTTGAAACGTAAGATCCGTCCATTCGTAGCCGAAGCCATTCGGCAGCGTCTCCTTCAGCACGCGTTCCATGGCGGCGGTGGCTTGACTGGACGAGGTGCCGGGAGAGCCCGCGCCGTTGATATCCGAGGCCAGGTATACGTTGTAGTGCGAGACGCGATCCGGTCCCGACTGGAAACGCACATCAGCCACCGCACCCATGGGCACCATGTCACCCTGCAGGTTGCGCATCTTCAAGTTCGCAATGTCTTCCGGCTGACTGCGGAACTGCGGCTCGGCTTGGGCATATACACGGTAGGTTCGCCCGAAGCGATTGAAGTCATTGACATACACCGAGCCTAAGTAAGCCTGCAAGGTGTCGAATACATTCGACAGCGGCACCCCCTGATTCTTCGCCTTGACCCTGTCCACATCCGCAAACAGCTGCGGCACATTGTTCTGAAACGTCGAGTACGTTGCGTAGGGATTGAGCTCGCGCTGCTGCCGGGCCTTGGTCAAGACCTCGGCCGTGACGCGGGCAAGTTCATCATAGCCGTGCGCGGCCCGATCCTGCAGGTACAGCTTGAATCCGCCGGTGGTGCCCAAACCCTGCACAGGCGGCGGCGGCACGGCAAAAATCACCGCATCCTGAATCGAGCTGAATTTCTTGTTGAGCTCCGCTGCGATTGCGCCGGCCGACAAAGACTTGGCTTTACGTTCTTCGAAGGGCTTGAGCGGAAAGAACAGCACCGCTGCATTGCTCAAATTGACGAATCCCTGCACCGAAAGGCCGGAGAAGCCGATGGCGTGGGCCACTCCGGGAGTGCCGGTGGCAAGCTTGGAAACTTCCAAGACGACTTTTTCCGTGCGATCGAGTGAGGCGGCGTCGGGCAACTGCACGATGCCGATCAGATACTGCTTGTCCTGCGCCGGTATGAAGCCGCCGGGCACGATGTTAAAAATGCCCCAGGTGGCGACCAGCAGCAAGGCGAACACCCCGAGTACCACGAACCGGATGGCCGTAATCCGCCGCACGCCGCGGCCGTAACGCTCCGACGCGCTCTCGAAGCCGCGGTTGAACAATTTGAAAAATCCACCGAAAACGCGATTGATGCCGCGTTGAAATGCATCCGCAGGCGCGCTCCGCTGCTTCAGCAGCAACGCCGCCAGCGCCGGCGACAGGGTCAGCGAATTGAACGTCGAGATGATGGTGCTGGCCGCAATGGTGATGCCGAATTGGCGGT
>JBDUBO010000059.1:0-24108 GCA_040004115.1 Gammaproteobacteria bacterium
GTCGCGGGCGGTGTGTCCATTGCGCTGCTGATTGGCGGCTGCTCTAAAAGCGCGCCTCCGCCCGCGGCAGCCGTGGCGGTTGCAACCGTGACCATCACCCCGCATCCGGTGTCATTTCCTATTGAATATGTGGGCGATACTGAAGCCATCAACGCGGTCGAGATCCGACCGCGGGTGGGCGGCATGCTGGAGAAACGCGTGCCGATCGAAGGCGAGCGCGTCAAGGCCGGGGAGCTGTTGTTCATCATCGATCGCCAGCCCTACATCGCCGCACTGGCGCAGGCAAAGGCAGCTCTAGCGCAGAACGAGGCGGCGCTCGCGCAATCGCGACGCGACCTGGAGCGCGCCAAATCGCTGTCGGAGATCGATGCCGTGAGCCAACAGGAACTGGACGCGGCGGTGGCGAAGAACCAGGCGAATCTGGCATCCATCGACGCCGGCAGGGCAACGGTGAGATCGGCGGAATTGAATCTCGGCTACGCCGTCATCACCAGCCCGATTGACGGTGTGATGGGCCGCGCACTGCTGCGCGAGGGCGGCATGGTCACGGCCAACAACACACTGCTGACCACGATCTACCAAAACGACCGCATGTATGTAAATTTCAGTGTCAGCGAGCAACGTCTGCTCAGCCTGCAGCGCGAACTCGGCCGTGCCCCGAGCCAGGACGCGAAGTCGCCGCCGCCGTTTCGCATTTTTCTGGCGGACGGATCTGAATATGCGCAGGTCCCGCGGCTCAATTTCATCGCCCCCGCCGTGGACGCCCGCACCGGCACCCTGGCGCTGCGCCTCGAGGTGGACAACCCGCAGCGGCTGCTGCACGCCGGCCAGTTCGCCCGCGTACGGGTAACGGCCCAGCAAGACCCCAATGCCATCGTGGTGCCGCAGCGCGCGGTGCAAGATCTGCAGGGCCAGAACTACGTCTGGATCGTCGATGCGTCGGGACACGCGCAGCAGCGCGACGTGCATATGGGGCTGCGAGTGGGCCCCGACTGGCAGGTGCAACAGGGCTTGAAGGCAGGCGATGTGGTGATCGTCGATGGCGTGCAGCACTTGAAGCCCGGGATGTCGGTCAAAGCCACCCCCTTGGCGGTCGCGGCCCCGAGCGGAACATGACCGGGAACCGGGCATGATCGACTACTTCATCGATCATCCGATTCTCTCCACGGTGTTGGCGATCATCATCACAATTGCCGGCGGTGTGTCGCTGTCGGGCCTACCGGTGGCGCGTTTTCCGTTGATAACTCCGCCAACTATCGTGGTATCCACGAGCTTTCCCGGCGCCGACGCCGCCACCATTGAACAGTCCATCGCCGCGCCCATCGAACAGCAGGTCAACGGCGTCCCGCACATGCTTTATATGGACTCCAAAAGCGCCAATGACGGCAGCTACAGCCTGACCGTGTCCTTCGATGTAGGCACCGCGCAGGACATTGCTGCAGTCGATGTGCAAAACCAAGTTGCCATCGCACAACGCCAGCTGCCGGCCCAGGTGCTGCAACAGGGCATCACGGTGGCCAAGCGCCAGCCGCAAATCCTGCTCACCGTGGCCATAGGCTCCGACAATCCACGGTACGACTATCTGTTCCTGTCGAATTACGCCACGCTGCATGTGTACGACGCGTTGGCGCGCGTGCGCGGCGTCGGCCAGGTCATCGTATTCGGCGCCCGCGACTACGGCATGCGCATCTGGCTCGACCCGGCAAAGATGGCGCGCCTGGGGGTGACCGCCGAGGACGTGTCCAGCATCATCAACGAGCAGAACGTCGTGGCGCCCGCCGGCACCATCGGTGCCGAGCCCGCCCCGCCCGGACAGCAAATGCAGTACGTCGCCTCGGTGCGAGGCCGGCTGTCGACGCCCGAGGAATACGCTGCCATCGTGGTGCGTACCGGATCCGATGGCGCCATCGTCCATTTGAACGACATTGCGCGCATCGAACTGGCCGCCACCGACTATTCTCGCTCCACCAAGGTCAATGGCCAGCCCGCCGCGGTCATCGGCATTTATCAGTTGCCGGACGCCAATGCCTTGGAGGTGGCACGGGGTGTTCGCCAGGCCATGGACGCACTGGCACCCACGTTTCCACAAGGCATCCACTATGCCATTCCTTTCGATACCACCCTGTTCGTGTCCGAGTCCGTACATGACGTGGTGGTCACTTTGGTGGGAGCGGGTCTGCTGGTGCTGCTGGTGGTATTCATCTTTCTGGAGAGCTGGCGGGCGACGTTGATTCCCATGATCGCGGTGCCCGTGTCGCTGATCGGCGCCTTCAGTGCTTTCGTGGCTCTCGGCTTCTCGCTCAACACCTTGACCTTGTTTGCCTTGGTGCTCGCCATCGGTCTGGTGGTCGATGACGCCATCGTCGTCGTCGAGGCCGTCACCGAAATCATGGACAGCCGCCGATTGGGCGCGCGCGAGGCAACCAAGGCGGCCATGAAAGAAGTAGCGGGACCGGTGACCGCGATTGCGCTGGTGCTGGTGTCGGTATTTGTGCCCGTGTCTTTTTTGGGCGGGCTCACCGGCCAGTTCTACCGGCAGTTCGCCTTGACGCTGGCGGTATCGGTGACAATCTCGCTGATCGTCGCGCTCACTCTGACCCCGGCGTTATGCGCCTTGCTGCTCAGGCCCACCGATGAATCGCATTTCGGCGGTCCGCTGGGCCGCGCCTTCGGCATGTTCAATCGACTGTTCCAGCGATTCACCGTGCGCTACACCGAGTCGGTACGTAACCGCATCCGCCGCAGCGTGCAATCAATGTTGGTGTTCGTGGTCTTGACCGCAGCCGCATGCTGGCTGGTATACGACCGGCCGAACGGATTCATGCCGGACGAGGATCAGGGCTATCTGATGGGTCTGGTCACCCTGCCGCTCGGCGCCTCGATGCAGCGCACACAGGCCGTGGTCGATGCTTTTATCAAGCAGGTGCGCGCCCAACCCGAAATTAAGGACACCTTTGCCATCACCGGGTTGAACATACTCGTCGGCACCAACTCGCCCTATGCCGCCACCATCTTTGCGGAATTAAAGCCTTGGTCCGAACGCAAGAACTCCGCTCACGGCGCGGCGGCGCTGGCCTCGCGGCTGAACAAGATAGGCGCGGGAATCAAGGAGGCGAATGCTTTTTTCTTCAATCCGCCGCCCATTCCCGGCATCGGTAGCGCGGGCGGCTTCGAGTTCATTCTCGAGGATCGCGGCGGCGGAGACATTCAAAAATTTGCCGCCGTGCTCGAGGATTTTCTTACCGCCGCGAACAAGCGGCCGGAACTGGCGCGCGTGTTCACCCAGTTCAATACCCGCACGCCGCAGATAGAATTCGTGCTGGATCGTGAACGCGCCAAGACCCTTGGAGTCTCGCTCTCCAGCGTCTTCGCCACCCTGCAGACCTTCCTCGGCGGCAACTACATCAACGACTTCAACTTGTTCGGTCGAACCTACAAGGTGACCGCGCAGGCCGAAGCCGCGGCGCGCGCTTCTCCGGACTCGGTCAATGGGCTGTACGTGCGTACCGCTCAAGGCGATATGGTGCCGCTCTCAACCCTGGTCGCAATCAGGCAGAAAATGGGTCCCGAATATATCGAACGTTTCAATGTATTCCGCGGCGTCACCATCAACGGCTCTGCCGCGCCCGGCTATAGTTCGGGGCAGGCCGTTCAAGCCATGGAAGAACTGGCGCGCGACCTGCCGAGCGGCTATGGCTACGACTGGACCGGCACGACATATCAGGAAAAGATATCGAGCGGCCAAAGCGGCCCGATCTTCGGCATGGCCATCCTGTTCGTGTTCTTGGTGCTGGCTGCGCTGTACGAGAGCTGGGCGGTGCCCTTTGCGGTGCTGCTGTGTATTCCCTTCGCCGTCCTAGGCGCCTACGGCGGACTCGCCTTGCGCGGCATGCAGAATGACATCTACGCCCAGATCGGACTGGTGATGCTCATTGGACTTGCGGCCAAGAACGCCATCCTGATCGTCGAATTCGCCAAGCTCGAATACGAGCGCGGCAAACCCTTGGTGGAGGCGGCGATTGCCGGCGCCCGCTTGCGATTGCGGCCGATTCTGATGACGTCGTTCGCCTTCATTTTTGGTTCCCTGCCGCTGGCCATCGCCACTGGCGCCGGCGCCTCGGCGCGTCGCGTCTTGGGCACCGCCGTCGTATTCGGAATGGGCGCGGCCACCCTCGTCGGCATCTTTTTGATTCCGGTGTTCTACGTACTGATGCAACGCCTGGCCGAGCGCCTCGGCCGCGGGCGCAAACCCGTGCCGGCAGCGCCGCCATGAGACTGTGGATGCCGACAGCCATGCAGTGCACGCCGACTTGGCGCGCGCGCCGTGCGTTCCTGGGTGCTTGCTTAGCGGCCTGTACTTGCATTGCCGCCTGCTCACTGGGCCCTGATTATCGGCGGCCGGACACCTCGACCCCGGCGGCCTATCGATTCGAGCAGAGCGCCACTGCCGATACCGTCGCGGATGCGGGTTGGTGGCAGGTGTACCGTGACCCAGCGCTGCAGTCGCTGATCCGGGAAAGTCTCTCGAACAATTTCGATGTGCGCATCGCTGCGGCGCGCGTCGATCAAGCGCGCGCCGCGCTGGGTTCCGTCCGCTTACAGCAACTGCCACAGATTGGCGTTGCCGCCAATGCGACGCGGCGGCGAACCTCCGCATACGAACTGCCGGCGGGCAGCCCAGCCGTCAGTAATTTATTTACCGCGGAGGGCACGCTGTCCTACGAAATCGATTTCTGGGGCAAGTACCGGCGCGCCACCGAGGCGGCCCGCGCCCAGCTGCTGCAATCCTCCTACGCCAAACAAGATGTCACGGCCGGGCTGGTGGCGGGCGTGGCTACGGCCTACTTTACTTTGCAGACGCTGGACGAGCAGTTGGCGATCACCCGCCGCACCGTCGGCACCCGGCAGAAGTTCGTGGACCTGACTCAAGCGCAGCACGATCGCGGCACGGTATCGGAGCTTGATGTCGCCACGGCGCAGGCGCAATTGGCCGTCGCCAAGGCGAACTTGCCGGACCTGTTGCGCCAGATCGGGCAGACAGAGAATCAATTGAGTGTGCTGCTCGGCCATAATCCGGACCAGATATTGCGCGGCGACGGCCGCGCCGCAAGCGGGGGACGTGCCACGAGCGCAGGTCCCGATCAGTCGCCGGCGCCGGTCCCGGCCGCGGGCTTGCCCTCCAGTTTGCTCGAGCGCCGTCCGGACCTACGCGAAGCCGAACAGGGTCTGGTGGCGGCCAATGCCGAGGTGGGTGTGGCCAAGGCGAACCTCTTTCCCAGCATCACACTCACGGCTGCCGGCGGCGGCGTCAGCAGCGCACTGTCGTCGCTGTTCAGCGGCCCTGCGCGCACCTGGTCGCTGGGCGGCGAACTGTTGCAGCCACTGCTCAATTCACAGCGCAACCTGTACCAGCTGGACCTCGCCGATGCGCAAAAACGCCAGGCGCTGCTGCAGTACCAAAAGAGCGTCCAGACCGCCTTTCAAGAAGTGTCCGACGCGCTGATCGCCCGCCAGCAAGATGCCGATGTGCAATCCGCCCAGGAAGCACAGGTCGATGCTGAACGCCGCGCGAATACCATTGCGCTGGCACGCTACCGGGTCGGATACGCCCCTTATTTCAATGTCATCGATGCCGACCGCGACTTATTCACCGCTGAGCTGTCGCTGTCAGCAGCGCGTCTCAATACGCAGCTGTCGGTGGTCCAGCTGTACCGGGCGTTGGGCGGTGGTTGGCAAACGGATCCGCCGCGATGAGATGGCCCATCTGATCATCGCCCGAACACGGAATCATTCGTGGAGCAATGATGCGTGCAGGCGTGTTCGAAAAATGAGTTCCGTAATAGCGTCTGTCACAAACTCAGGCCTATCTCGCTGCACGGTTTACTCATTCGGAACCCACCAGTCGATCGAAGCAGGCGCTGTCGTCGCATTCGTGGCGCCGTTCGTTCCCCACCAAGGCAGCGTCTTACTCCAAGTATATCCTTTGCTCCAGGTGTATCCGTTGCTCCCGACATATCCTTTGCTCCACGTGTACCCTTTGCTCCAGGTATATCCTTGGCTCCAGGTATATCCTTGGGTCCACGTGTAACCTTTAGTCCACGTATAACCTTTAGTCCACGTGTAACCGTCACCCGAAACGGGCGCGCCCCACGATGAACCGGTCATGTTCATGATGTAGTAATTGCCACTGGTGTCCTGATTAGCTGGGCCGCCGAAGTGAGCGGTTCCGTTGAGATCCGCGGCAATGTTTAGACCCTGATTGGCGCAGCCGAGCGCGGAGTTGTGAATGGCGTTATACGCGTTGATCAGCCCCGCGCCCTGCTGGAACACGCTGTAAGCGAGCGTACCCGTGGGCGTCGTCGCCGCGCTAGCCGAAGAAAGAAGGCGGCACTTGACGTTGTCCGGAGTGAGAGTCGGATTGGCTTGCAGCATTAGCGCGACGACACCCGACGTTACGGCAGCCGCCTGCGAGGTGCCCGACATCGTAAAGAGCGCCTGATCCTTCTTCATCGAGCCGGGATCGATATTGGCAAGGTAGCTCTGGTACCACAAAGACCCGACCATGTGGCCGCCTGGTGCGACGACTTCGGGCTTGACGAATCCCTCAATGGTCGGACCAGCCGACGAGAAGGACGCTAAGCGATCGTCCGTCGGATCGTAGGGGGTATTATTATCCGTGAGCGCGCCCGTGGTGATGACATACGGCACATTGCCCGGCACGCCAATCGTCATCGGCCTAGGACCTTCATTGCCCGCGGATGCAACGACGACGATGCCGGCTTTCCACGCGGCCATGACGGCCTGATTGAGCGGATCGTCCCAGTAATTCGACTGCGGCGGCGCACCGAAGGACAGGTTGAGCACCCGGATCTTATACTTCTGCTGGTTCGCAACGATCCAGTTAATGCCGGCAATAACATTGGTGTAGCTGCCTTCGCCCTCGCCATCGAATGCACGAACGATGACCAGATTCGCGCCCGGGGCGATGCCGAAGGAATATTTGTTATCCACGGGCATGTTGCCGGCTGCGATGGACGTGATGTGCGTGCCATGTCCGTACGGATCGCCGGTCACCGGTTTCGCGCCGGGGTTCACAAAATCGACGCTGGCGAGAATACGCGGTTTGAAATTATCCTTGCCGCCGGTCCACAGTCCAGTGTCGAGTACAGCAATGGTTACGCCCTTGCCGGTGATTCCACTGCGTTGGACCAAATCAGCACCGACGAGCAACGGGTAGTTCGTCTGGAACTGATCCAATTTCGCGCTCAAAGCCGTGCCATCCGTCAGCACGAGCGGCGCCGAGGCACCGAGCGGCGCCAGCGATCGGTCCTTGAACAGCCGCACGCTTGCAACCGCGCGCAGTTGGGCGGCTTGATCCTCAGTGAGATCCGCCGCGACTGAATTGATGATGGCGAGGTCTTGTTGAACCGTCGCCCCGACGCGGCGTACGATTTCACCGGCCGTTTGGGAACTCGTGCCTTTCACGATGTAGCGTGTGAGTGCGCCGAGCCCAGAATTCACCTTGGGCGTCGCGCCACCAGGCACCGTTTGCGGTTCAGCCATCGAGAGCGACGAACCAATTGCGAGTGCAAGTAAGCTCAGTCCGGAAACCGTAGTGATTCGCATAACACGCTGCCCTGTTGCTGAAATGCCGAGATTCGGCTCGCAGCCATTAGAGCGCGAGCCTGGAATCTGCGAGGTGATCGGGCTGACTCACAAGTGCGTGAAATTTGTGACGCAAGTTCAATAATCAACGGTTAAATCGGGGGCTCGGCATTGCCGCGCTTGAGACTAGTGTTGAGTCGCTTGGTGTTCCCGGCAAGGTGTCCTACTTCATCCCTGCGGGCGAAATTGCGGGCGTGATCAGGGACAGTAATTCGCCCTACGATTTCGGCGGATGTTCGGCTCGCGTCGTTCTCTTCGGGTGGCCCCACTTGCGAGCGGTTTGTCAAGCCCCGCGCCCAAAAGCCCGAGCGTCCATAGACTAGCGTTGCCGAACGAATATTCCCGACGCCGAGACCGCGTTCACAGACAACACCGCGAGGTTTCGGACCTACATCGACGATTGGCGGGTGGCGTTTGTGTAGATTGCTGCGGTGAACATCGCCGCCGAGAAGCAGTTGGTCGAAAGTATGCCCGACTTGGTCATGTCACTCAGCCGGGACGGTACCATCGTGAGTCACGGAGGTGGTCGATCGGTGCGGCACTTATCGCCCCCGGCGGCCTCCAGCGGTAAATCGTTAGAATCTGTTTGGCCCAAAGCGGCCGCTCAGGCAGTCCAACTCCTGATTCGCAAAGCCATTGCCGCACGCGCCCCGCTCGAATCGACCTTTACCGATCAAGGTTACGATTTCCGGGCGCGGGTGACGCCGGAAGGGCCCGACCGCGCGCTGTGCGTGGTGCGACCGGAGTCGGCGCCCGATCTTCTAGACAATTCCCCTTCCGCCAGCGGTACATATCCGCGTCCTTACCCGGAGCGTCGAGATTTTCTGCGCCTGTTTCAGGAAGTCGTCGACAAACAAACGCTCTCAGAACAGCCGGTCGCCCTGATCGCGATTAATTTGAGCGGCGTGCATGAAATTGCCAAGATCGATGGGCGTACCGCGGAAACGGTCGTGTCCGCCGTACTGATGCGACTCTCGCAAGAGTGTCAATGCGTTCAGAGTTGCTTGTGCGCCGGACAGCTGAGCGAATCGCTGCTTATGTTTGCGCTCGGCACTCTCGATCGGCAGCGCATCGAGGCATTTTGTGGTGAGCTTTTCGAGAGTATCGCCGCTCCGATTTACGTCGGTAGCGAACAATACGAGCTATCTGGAACCGCCGGCGTCGCGCTGCTGGGACGCGATGCCAATTCCGGCAAGGAGTTGCTGAATTGTGCGCGCATGGCGGCGGGCGAAGCGCTTCGCTCCACCGCCGTCCGAGCCCGCTTTTTTTCAGATACGATGAAATTGAACACTCGTTCCCGGCTGGACGTCTCAGGTGAACTGCGTGCCGCTATCGCGGCCAGCGCTATTCAGCCCAGTTGCCGCGGACGGCACAATCTGGCAAGTGGAAAGCTGGTTGCGATGGTCGCCTACCCAATGTGGATCCAGCCGTTGCGCGGCGAGGTCCCACCCCTGGAATTTCTGAACGTTGCCGAAGTCACCGGCCAAGCGCTTGCGCTATCGCGCGCGCTGCTGAGATCTCTTCGCGGTGAGCTGACCCGCCTCGCGCCCGATGTGAACGCCTCAGTGACGTTCTCCTTTGGACCCCTGCGCCAGCATTTGCTGCATGCGGACTTTCTGGCTGATTTGAAAGCGTTTCTCGAGCCTTGTCCCATCGCGGCCGCCCGGATTGAGGTGCGAATCGCGGCGAGCGTGTTTGTGTTGCTCCCGCCGTCGCTCTGCGCTGGTATCAAAGCACTGGGCGCGCAAATCATGATCGAAGAATTTGGTCGGGGATCGGGTTCGCTCGACCTTATGGCCAAGGCGCCATTGTCCGGTTTGCAACTTGACCGAGCCTCCGTCAATTCAATTTGTACGGACGTCATCTCGCGCCGCGTGTGCGAAGCGGGCATTGTCTCGGCCAAGGCGCTGCGCATCTTGCCGGTGGCTGTGGGCGTGGATACCGAAGCGCAACGTCAGGTGCTGCTCGAACTGGGATGCGAGGTCGGCAGCGGCGATTTGTTCGGTGATACGGTTTCGGTGGCAAGCAAGGTGACCACGCAAAAGACGCGGAACCGCCGATCCGGAGACGCGATCCGATGAGCTGGCGCGCCATGCTTCTAGCGCTGTGGACTCCACTGACCGCCGTGGCGATGAGCTCTCATCCTATGTTGCTTGATCACTTGGGCAGCGAAGATGGGCTGCCGCAAGGAACGGTCTATGCGTCGTTGCAAGATTCCACCGGATTCATGTGGTTCGGAACCGAAGACGGACTCGTCCGCTACGATGGAAATGAAATCCATCGCTACGCCTTTGATCCAACTATACGCGACGGTTTACCGAACAATTTTGTATTCCAGATTGTGGAGGATAGGCGCGGGGACTTGTGGGTCGCAATGAAAGGGGGAGGAGTCGCGCATTGGCACCGCGCAACGGACACGTTCACGACGTATGCACATGTTGCGGGTGAGGTTAAGTCGCTGGCGAGCGATCAGGTTCGCACTATTATTGTAGATCCCGAGAATCGACTTTGGATCGGCACGTTGGATGCGGGGATCGATATTTTAGATCCTCGCTCCGGTCACATCACGCATCTGCGTCATCAGGCCGGCCGTCCCGAGTCGCTGATTGACGATCAAGTTTACTCGTTACTGCAAGATCGCCGCGGCGAGGTATGGGTCGGCACGAATGGCGGTATTGATCGCTGGACTTTCGGTAGTGAAGGTCTGCGACGTAGTACGTATCTGCGCGGCTCGGCCAGTCTACTAGCAGGGCAGGACGTGCAGCAGATCGTCGACGGCAATGATGGCACCCTTTGGGCAGCAACCTTCGACACCGGCGTCTATCATCTGGATTACTCTGGCTTGACGCTTCGGAACATACGTCATAGTGGTGACTCCGACCGCTCGTTGAGCAGTAATGAGGTCCATGCGCTCTTGGACGATCATGAAGGCAACCTGTGGATCGGAACCGCCGCCGGCCTGGACTGCCTGAATCGCCTCAGCGGCAAGATTAGCCACTACACGCACGACAAGTCCGATTTAGGATCATTGAGCGACTCGTTTGTAATGTCACTCTATGAGGACCGTGCCGGGCTCATGTGGATCGGCACGCGTGCCGGTGGCGTCGACCGATGGAATTCACGGAGTTGGAATTTTGGTGGCAGCAATCCGGCATGGCTCGACGGCAAATTAGTGACCGCGTTTGCCGACGCGCCCGATGACAATCTGTGGGTAGGCACCTTGGGCGGCGGCCTCTATAAGCTGGATGCCCGGACTGGCGCGGCAATAAGTCTGGATACCCTTTTGACACGCAACAATGCACTGGGCGACGGTCGGGTCATGTCTTTGGCCGCCGAGCGTAGCGGCGGTTTGTGGATCGGGACCTGGGGCGCCGGGTTAAAGAAACTCAACCCCGATGGGCAACTGACAACGATCCCAGCGCAGCCCGGCGACGCGCACAGCCTTAGCGCGCCCGGCATCGCCGCAATCGTCGAGACGCGAGATGGACGGGTCTGGATTGCGACCCACGGCGGGGGGGCAAACATTTTGAACCCCGCGACCGGATTGGTCCAGCAACTACCACACTCTCCGCAAATTGTCGGCGCAGTCAGTTCCGATAACGTCACGGCGTTCTTGGAGGACCCGACTGGTTTCATGTGGATCGGGACGGATGGGGGTGGTCTGAACCTTGCGCGCGCGGACGGAACTGTGATTCACACTTACACACATGACGCCTCCGATCCGCAGAGCTTGTCGGCAAATACCGTTTATGGATTGAGCCTCGATGCAGATGGTCGAATATGGGTGGCGACGGATGGTGGAGGCCTTGATCTCTTGTCGGGCAGCAGCGACGAGCCGAAGTCCGTGCAATTCAGGCGCTTCTGGCACGAAGACGGCCTAACGAGCGATACGATTTATGCGGCCGTCCCGGATCAGCGTGGCCAGCTTTGGTTGAGCGGCAATTCCGGTCTCATGCGATTCGATCCCCGGAAGTATTCGGTGACAACCTTCCATCGTGAACACGGTCTACAGAGCGAGGAGTTCAACTCGTTCGCCTATTTTCGCACACGCAATGGTCGCATGGCGTTTGGCGGAACCGCGGGATTCAACATCTTTGATCCTGCCCGCTTGTCGACCGAGAGTGCCGCGCCAACCATCACGATGACGGGCGTCGAAGTGCTCGGAGCGCCGGTGCATACCGCCGTGCCGAATTGGCTTCTCGACACGATGTCGCTCGATTACCGGTCAAGCGTAGTCTCCTTCGATTTCGCCGTCCTAGATTTCAAGTCCCCGAAGCGCAATCGCCTGGCCTACCGCATGTCTGGATTGACGGAAAAATGGATAGACCTACACTCCTTGCGCCGGGTTACTCTCACGAACTTGGATGCCGGCGATCACACCCTCGAAGTGCGTGCTGCCAACGCCGATTCACACTGGAGCACCACACCATTCCGGTTAAAAATCCACAAAGCACCCGCACCGTGGCTGTCCACAACGGCATACCTGCTATACGTCATTCTCGCCGGCTCGATAATTGTCTGGGGCGTCCGCTCGCAGCGAGCACGTCTGCGGCGAGCGTTAATGGCCCAACAACAATTGGAGTCTGAAGTCGCACTGCGAACTAGCGAACTGCGCGAAGCCAACCAGCAACTCATCGTGGCGGGAGAGGCAAAGAGCGACTTCCTGTCTCGGATGAGCCATGAATTGCGCACACCTATGAACGGTGTACTTGGCATGACGGAGTTGCTGGCACGGGCACCGTTGCCCAATGCGCAAGCACGCCAAGTGAACACCATAAGGTCGTCCGCGCAAACGTTGCTGCAGATTTTGAATAACTTGCTCGATCTGTCCAAAGCGCAGGCCGGAAAGATTCAGCTAGAGTCGTTGCAAGTCGATCTAACGCAACTGCTTGAAGAGACGGTGGCCATGTTTTCGGGAGCGGCCGAAGCCAAACGGCTGTCATTGACCGTGTGTCCTTGTGCCACCACAGATTTCACAGTGTTCGGGGATGCGCTCCGCATCCGCCAGATTCTGATGAATCTGATCGGCAACGCGCTCAAATTTACCGAGCGTGGCGAGGTCGTGGTCACCTGCGATATCGTCGACGTCGACGTCGACACGGCGCAGCGCCATGTCCGTCTGACCGTAGCCGATACAGGTGTCGGTATCAGTGCGAACTCCATCCGCAAAATATTCGATCCCTTCACGCAGGCGGACGAGACCACGACGCGGCGCTTCGGCGGGACCGGCCTCGGACTCTCGATCTGTCAGCAGTTGGTGGAATTGATGGGCGGTACCATTGAAGTGACCAGTCAGGAGCAACGCGGCTCGACATTTACGGTGAATCTGCCGCTGCGATTGGAGAAGATCCCGGTGGTGTCCGCAGAGCGATCGCGATGTACCGGGACGATCATCATTATGACCCGACGTACCGCTTTTGCGGAGTCTCTGTCCCGTTATGCGGTGCGCCTCGGGTGGCCCAGTCGTGTCGACGAACTCGGCCGTATTCGAGACATTCTCGAGAATGATGTGGTCATTGTCGACGCCGACGGCTACCCGGCCGCAATCGAACTGTTCCTGAGCGAACGATTCCGGCATCAGGCGCTATTCTGCGCCAGTACCGCGGTCATTGCGGAGCGTCAGCTGGAAGGCAAGCTGTCAGTGCGACAATTGCTGCGCAGTCCTGTTTCACAGGCACTCCTTGAATACGCATTGCTGGGCACCGACGGCCACTCGGAACAGGAATCGCCGTGGCATGACAGTCAGCCGCCGCCGGCGGGCACGCATGTGCTGGTGGTCGAGGATGATGCAGTCAATGCGACGGTGGCGGAAGGTTATCTTTCGGCCATGGGCTGCACCAGCGTCTGGGTGGTCGATGGCAAGACCGCCATCGCCCGCCAGGCCAGCGAGCGTTTTGACCTGATCTTATTGGATCTCAACATGCCCGGACTCGATGGCTACCAGACGGCGCAAGCGATCCGTAGCGCAGAGCCGCCAGGTCGTCGTGTGCCGATTGTAGCCCTCACTGCCAACAGCGCGGACGCCTATCGTGAGGCTTGCCTGCTCGCCGGAATGGACGACATCATGAGCAAGCCCTACACCTTTGCCGAGTGCACCGCGCTGATGACGCGGTGGACTGACGCGCACGCCGCGCAGCCGCAGAAAAGGACCGATGACCTGAATATAAGCCTTGCCGTGCTCGACCCCGATCGTGTTGCCAACTTGAGCAACTTGGGGTTTGGCCCGAGCTTAGGGCTTTTTGGCAAGTTGGTGGCACTGTTTCGCGACAGCGCCGCGCCAGCGCTCGAGGGTCTGTCCAAGGCATTGGCGCTCGAGGATTTTGTCACCGCTCGATCTGTGGCACATCGCTTTAAGGGCGCCGCGGCGAATGTGGGTGCGATCCAGTTTGCGCACTGCCTATCGGTGTTGGAAGAATGTTGCGCCCGCGGTGAAGCGACGCCCGCGAGACACCGCTACGCTGAGCTGTCGCGCGCCCTACCGCTATTGCTCGAAAACCTGGAGTTTAGCGTCCAAAGGAAAAGCGCATGAGTGAGCGCCCAGCTGCACCCGTTGCGATAATCGCCGATGATGAGAGCCTCGGTCGACTGCTGTTGGCAGAGGCGGCAGCAGCGGCAGGACTTACCCCATTATCGTTCGATAATGGAACTGATGCGTTGCAGGCCGCTCTCTCGCAGGACGTCGCCATGGTACTTCTGGACGTCGAGATGCCCGGGCTAAACGGCTTCGAGGTGTGCCGGCAACTTCGTGCAGTAAAACGCGCTTCGTTGCCGATCGTGATGGTAACGGGCCTCGATGATCGGGACGCCGTAAACCACGCCTTTGAGGCCGGGGCAACCGACTTCGTGACCAAACCCGTCAATTGGCCCTTGCTGCCGCATCGACTGGCTTACATCCTGCGTAACGCGGATCGAGAGGCAAGGATTGTGACGCTTGTGGATGCGATGCCCGACACGCTATGGGTGGTCTCGCCTGCCGGGGAGATACGATGGACCCAAGGTCAAGAATCCCTGCAGACCGTCATTCCGAGCCAGCACTTCGCCAATGTGCTGAAAGCGATTCACCGGACCGCCGAGGATGGTCAGGCTCAAAAAATAGAACTGCGTGACCTTGATTGCTCGGTGGGGGGCGTCCGTTCCTGCGAGCTGCGCTTTACGCGGGTGGAAGGTGGCGACGTCTTGGTCGTTCGTCAGGATACCAGTGAGCGAACGAGGGCCGCCCGTCACATCGAGAAACTGGCGTTCTATGACCCGCTGACGGGCTTACCCAATCGACAACATTGCTTGGATCAGGTCACTCGCGCGCTGACTCTTGCCGAGGAGAACGATGAAGGCCTCGCGTTGCTGTACGTCGATCTGAATAACTTCAAACGAATCAACGATACTTTCGGACACTCGATTGGTGACGTCATTTTGCAGCGAGTTGCGGCGATGTTGCAATCGCTGCTCGCCTCGCGAGCCGCCAGTGCGCCACCAGCGTTCCTAGCAAGACTTGGCGGCGACGAGTTCGTGGTGATACTCCGCTACCCAGCCCCCCGTTCGATCGCGACGGAATTGGCCGCGGCAATTTGCGCTGCCTTGGCGAAACCCGTCCCCTACGAGACGCTTGAGTTCCTCGCAACGCCGAGCATCGGAATAGCGGTTTATCCCGAAGATGGCAAAAACGTGGAAACCCTCTTTAAACACGCCGACACGGCCATGTATCAGGCGAAAATCAAAGGCGGTCCGAAAGTGGTGGCGTATATGCCGGCCATGAGCGCAAAGCTGCGGGATTCGCTCGAACTAGAGACGCGACTGCGCCGAGCCCTGCGCGATGATGCCCTGCAGCTGCGATACCAACCAAAATTTCGGTTGAGAGATGGAGCCCTTATGGGCACTGAGGCTCTGCTGCGCTGGTTCGATGAAGAGCTGGGGGATATTTCTCCCAATCGCTTTATTCCAGTAGCTGAAGAGAGCGGGCTGATCGTGGACATTGGAGCTTGGATCATGCGTGCGGTCTGCGATCAGTTGCGGGTGTGGCACGCGGAAGGCATTGCTGTTCCAGTGGCGGTGAATATGTCCGGCAAGGAATTGCTGTTCGCAGATCCATCGCGGATCATCAAAGCCGAGACCGATCGGGCCGGCGTGCCCACTTCGCTCATTGAGGCGGAAATCACCGAATCTGTTTTTGTGACTGACCTGACCGCTGCCCGCAGCAGCGTCAACCGTATCCGTCAATTGGGCTGCCGAATTGCGTTGGACGACTTCGGAACCGGCTATTCGTCGCTGTCATACCTCACGCGATTTCCGCCGGATCGCGTTAAGATCGACCGTAGTTTCATTGCGAACGTCGATCGTTCCGAAAGCGATGGGGCGATAGTTAAGGCGATTATTTCGCTCGCCAAATCGTTAAACCTGTTGGTGACCGCAGAGGGTATCGAGCGCCCCGGACAACTCGAGTGGCTTAAGGCCATCGGCTGTGACGAAGCTCAGGGGTATTTGCTGGCGAAACCTTTGAGCGCCCGGGATCTGGAAAGCCAATTTCTAAAGCCAGATCCAAAAACTGGACATTCCGACGCTGCCGTTCGGATTGCATGACATCATGCGTATCCATCGAATCCTGATTCCGCAGGTATCGAAATCAGCGCGTACTCGCTCTAAGAAGTGCCGGCGTCTGCGCGCCGCCCGATTTTCCCCACCGGGACTAGCACTTCGGCCGGCGCCGATTTCTGCGCAGCCGCCTGCTGCGCCGGCGTTTGCTCCGAACCGCAGTTGTCGCAGCCACCGCACGCACCCTGCGCCTTGCCGGCCGATGCGGCGCGGAGCCGTTCGGAAATTTGCTGCAGGCTAAAGGCGGCCGGCGCCTGGGCAAACACTCTGCTCAATCCCGCGAGCACACTCTGCCTGAGACTGCGCGGACCAAGCTTCATCACGGCGTATCCCGCGCTAGCCAGCAACGCAAATCCCACCAAAGAATTATCGAGAACGCTGTTCATGAGGATTCGTTCTCCATCAGCTCGTCAGCGCCGTCGCGATCCGAAAGGTAATCCACGAGCCGACATAGGCCAACGCAAACATGTATCCGGCCATGATAATCGGGTAGCGCCAGGAATTGGTCTCGCGTTTGACCGTGGCAAGGGTCGATAAGCACTGGGGTGCGAACACGTACCACGCCAGCAGCGACAATGCGGTCGGCAAACTCCACGACTGCGCGATCAACGGCGTTAAGGCGCCGCTCACGTCGTTGCCCGTCGCCGACAGCGCGTACACGGTGCCGAGAGCGCCGACCGCCACCTCGCGCGCTGCCAGTCCGGGCACCAAGGCGATCGCTATCTGCCAATTGAAGCCGATGGGGGCAAACACAACGGCAAGCAAGGCGCCCAAGTGCCCGGCAATGCTGTATTGAATGGCCGGCCCGGTGGCTCCGGGCGGCGGCGCGGGGAATGAGCTCAGCGCCCACAAAATAACCATTAAAGAGAGAATTATAGTACCGACGCGGCTCATGAATATCTCGACGCGTTGCCACAACCCCAAGGCCAAATTGCGCAAGTTGGGCCAGTGATACGCCGGCAGCTCGAGCATCAGGGAATGGAATCCACCGCCGGGACCGCTGCGCTTGAGCACGAAGGCCACCGCCATGGCGCTCACGACGCCGATGACGTAGAGCACGAACAGCACCACACCCTGCAACTCCAAGCCGCCCCAAACCGTGCGGCGCGGGATAAAGGCACCGATGATGAGCGCATATACGGGCAGGCGCGCGGAACACGTCATCAGCGGCGCAATCATGATGGTCGCCAGCCGATCGCGCGGATTTTGGATGGTGCGCGTCGCCATGATTCCGGGAATCGCGCAGGCAAAGCTCGACAGCAATGGAATGAATGCACGGCCCGACAGCCCTACGCTGCCCATGACACGATCGAGCAGGAAAGCGGCGCGCGGCAAGTATCCCGAGTCTTCGAGCATCAAGATGAAGAAGAACAGAATGATGATCTGCGGCAGAAACACCAAGACGCTGCCGACTCCGGCGAGCACTCCATTGACAAGCAGGTCGCGGAGCAGGCTGGCGGGCAGCGCGGCGCCCAGCCAATTGCCGAACGCGGCGACCCCGAATTTGATGGCGTCCATGGGAACTTGCGCCCAGGCGAACACCGCTTGAAATACCAGGAACAGGATGACGGCAAGGATCAACGGTCCCAGCACCGGATGCAGCACGACGGCATCTACACGATCGCTGAGGGTCTCGACATCGAGCCGATCGCCGCCCACCAGCCCTAAGATCCGACGTACTTCGGCTTGGTCATGCTCGATATCCGCCGCACTCGGCGTGTGCCAGACCGTCGGGCCGGCGCCGGCGTTAAGCGTACGCTGCGGTATCATCCAGGCATCCAGCAGCTTGATCAATTCACGCACGCCGCTGGCTTTGACGCCGATGGTTTCGACCACGGGCACGCCCAATTCCTGTGCCAGGCGTTCGGCATCGATCACTACGCCCTTGCGGCGCGCGATGTCGGTCATGTTGAGCGCGACCACCATGGGCAGACCCAGTCTCGTCAAGCTCAACACCAGGCGCAAATTCTGGCGCAGATTGGTGGCATCCGTGACGCAGACCACGAAGTCCGGTTGGCTCTCGCCGGCGCGGCGGCCAAGCAATACGTCGGCGGTGACCTGCTCGTCCGGAGTCAGAGGATCGAGGCTGTAGGCTCCTGGCAAATCCAAGATGCGTAGCTTGAGCCCGGAAGGCGTACGTAACGAGCCTTCCTTGCGCTCCACCGTGACCCCGGCGTAGTTGGCAACCTTTTGGCGGCTGCCGGTAAGAATATTGAATAGCGCCGTCTTGCCGCAGTTGGGGTTTCCAACCAGGGCGATGAGGGGACTCGGAGCGCTGGGCAGAGCCTCCATGGGCTTAAGCGGTTTGCGGCTGCTCCGGGCACACGCGGATGCAGGCGGCCTCGAAAAGCCGTAGAGCGAACGTTCCTGTCCCAACGCGCACAGCGATGGGCGCACGCGCCATCAATCCCTTGGCGACGATTCGAACCGCTTCGCCGGGCAGAAAGCCTAATTCGGCCAGGCGCCGTCCGAGATCGGGTGCCGCGGCCTCGGCTGACGACACAGAAACCACCCGCGCACGCGTCCCTATGCCGAGTTCCGTCAACCGGATATCCCTGGACTGGGGCACTGACGCGCTGATTTCAGTGGTTATCGACATAGATGCGATTCTACATGAGAATCGTTCCTATTACTATTACGGTATCCAAGGCCTGTATGGCAAGTCCGAGGGGCGGCCCCGTTCCTGCTAATCTTGAGGTCCCTGAAATCTCGGAGGCATTGAAATGCCTACGCTTTTTGAGAAAATCATCGCCGGGGAGCTGCCGGCCAACGTGGTCTACCGCGACTCCCGTGTGATCGCCTTTTTGGACATCCGGCCGGCAGCTCCGGTGCATATACTGATTGTCCCGAACAAGCCCATTCCCACCGCAAACGATATTGCCGACGAGGATGAATCGTTGGTCGGACACATGTTCATTGTGGCGCGCGATCTCGCGCAGCAACAGGGTATAGCGGACAGCGGTTATCGGCTCATCATCAATTGCAATGCCGATGGCGGTCAGGAGGTCTATCACCTGCACTTGCATCTGCTCGGCGGGCGGCCGCTCGGCCCCATGGTTTCGCGGATATAAATAGTAAGAGCTGAAAAAAGGAAAAAAGATGAAGAAGAAAAAGGGCGCGCCGCTCAAATCCCGCGCCGCATCCCGACCCGCGCCGAAGCGCGTCGCGGCCAAGAAGAAACCGGTCAAATATGCCGCCAAATCCACGAGCGGCCCTGCCAAGGCGCGCGAAGCGTCGCACCCCGGCCCGCGCTCCGCCGCCGCACATCCGCGCGCTGCCGCACGCCAGCGCGCTGCCACAAATCAGCGCATTGCCACGCACCGCGAGTTATATCCCGCGATCGAGCCATTTCGTCACGGCTACCTGCGCGTCTCCGACGTGCATGAAATCTATTACGAGGAATGCGGCAACCCGGCGGGCAAACCGGCTGTATTTCTGCACGGCGGGCCCGGCGCAGGATCCGACAAGCGCGCGCGGCAGTTCTTCGATCCACTGCACTACCGCATCGTGGTGTTCGATCAGCGTGGCTGCGGTCGCAGCCGCCCAAGCGCAAGCCTGATCGAGAATACGACCTGGCATCTGGTCGCCGACATCGAACGCTTGCGCAAGCATTTGGGCATCGAGCGCTGGCTGGTATTCGGCGGCTCATGGGGCAGCACCTTGGCGCTGGCTTACGCGGAGGCCAATCCCGATCGCGTCAGCGAACTCGTCCTGCGCGGAATTTTCCTGCTGCGTTATGCCGAAATTCGCTGGTTTTATCAGCATGGCGCGTCGGAGATCTTCCCCGATGCCTGGGAAGCCTATCGAGACGCCATTCCACTCGATGAACGCGACGACTTCTTGACCGCCTATCATAAGCGCCTGATCGGCAGCGATCAGCGCGCGGCATTGGCGGCGGCACGAGCCTGGTCGGTATGGGAAGCATCAGCGAGCTTCCTGCATAGCAATAACGACAACATCAGGAAGTGGGGCGAAGATCAATTCGCGCTCGCCGTGTCGCGCATCGAGTGCCACTACTTCGTGAATCGGGGATTCCTGCGCAGCGAAAGCCAATTGCTGGACGATGTTCCGCGTATCCGGCACATACCGGCCACCATCGTGCAGGGGCGTTATGATGTGGTGTGTCCGGCGACTAGTGCCTGGGACTTGCATCGCGCCTGGCCGGAGGCTGAACTTCGCATGGTACCGGACGCCGGACATTCGGCATTCGAGGCGGGCAATACGCACGAGCTCGTGCTGGCAACCGATCGCTACCGCAGCCGCTAGCACGCAGACTTGTGGACCGTCGGCTCGCAGGGCGGGCATTGTGTATCACGAAAACTAAGGTGCAATGAAAATGTCGGAAATTGCGATATTGGGACTTGCCCACAGCACGGATGCGCGCGAAATTGCCGACATGTCGCGCGACCTGATCGAGCAAGGCCTGACCTGGTCGTGGACACCCGCACGGGTGCAGCACTTTATTTCCGGATCGGAGTCCTCGGTGGTGGTCGCCCGCCGCGAGCAGCGGATCGCCGCCTTTGCCATCATGCATTTCGGGGATGAGGCAGCGCACTTGAATTTGCTCGCCGTGGCGCCGGAACATCGTCGCCAGGGCCTGGGAAGGCAGCTTATGGACTGGCTGACGGCGACGGCCATCGAAGCGGGAGTGTCCCGCATCAACTTGGAATTGCGCACTCACAATGAGGAGGCGCGGTACTTCTATCAATGCCTGGGGTTCGATGAGCTGGGTGTGGTGCAGGGTTACTACCAAGGCCGTGAAGCGGCGCTGCGCATGTCGCGGCGCCTGGCGAAGAATGGATCAGATTGCGGCTGAATGGTTGTTTCCCGAAGGAAACACCACCGAGACGCGGCATCCGCGGCCCGGCGCAGTATCGACCGTCATCTCCCCGGCTGCGGCACGCACCCGGTCCGCAACACTCCACAATCCGAAACCTTCGCTGCGCGGTTCGAACAAGCTAAGCTGCCACTCGAATCCGACGCCGCGATCTTCGACCACGACGCACAGCTCCTTGCCTGTCTGCGTCACCGTGACGCACGCCGCCTGTACTCCCGAGTGCTTGACCACATTGCGGAGCAGCTCGCGAATGAGCTTGAATATAAGGACTCGAAGTTCGAGATCGTAGGCCGCGGCATCGGCTACGACCTGTAGGTCAACCTGCAAGTTGTCCTTGCCGCGCATAAAGACGCTGAGCCACTGGAGGGCGGGCTCCAGCCCAAGTTCGTACAGCCCGGGGGGGCTCAAATCCGCGATCACCCGCTGAGTGATCGACTGCACTTCGCGCACCGCATGGGTCGCCTCGCCGAGCAGAAGCCGCACTTCAGGAGTCGAGCGTGAGGCCGCCGCCTCCAAAGTCATCGCAAGACCGACTAATTGCTGGCCCATCCCGTCGTGCAAATCCACGGCCGTCGCGCGGCGGGCCCGCTCCTCTGCGCCGACCAACTGCCGCGCATACACCTGCAATCGATCCTGCTTCTGGCGCAAGCGGTCGTTGAGCTCAACCAATTCGGTGACATCGCGAGCTACGCCCCAAACGCGCGCGAGTTTTCCGTCCTCTATGACCCCACGGAATCCGGTGATGTACGTGAGCGGCCGGGTGTCGGCCGAACTGGTAAATTGAAGCCCGTCCATCGAGTAGCCCTGTCGTGCCGCGGGCTCGATGTTGTCGAGGAAAATTGTGGACCAAGGCACGTCGGCGCGCCACAAACGCGCGTCGGCGTCGGCAATTCCTAACCGCCGGTTCAGACGGAGGTAAGTCAGGTTGCATTCGGCGACGTAGGCATGCTGCCGCAGCCACTCGATCTGCCCGGCGATCGAAAGGTCGGGCGACATGGGCAGATCGAGCTCGATGCGCCACACGGCCTCGGAACTCTGTTCGACGAAGTTGTGGTAACGCTCGGCGCTGGTACGCAGAAGCTGTACCGTATTGCGCATCTCCAGCAGCACGATCGACAGCATGAAGCTGATCACGATCAGCGTGGCCAGATACAACTGCACGGCGCCTACGCGTACGAAGGCATTCGGATCGTCGGCAAAGGGCCCCAAGCCACGGCTCGCGAAGTACGATGACAGGAGCGCGGAGGCCGCCGCGAACGTCACGCACCAACGCGGCGGCAAGCGAAACGCCGCGACGATGGCCAGCGCCAAAAGAATGAACGGCAGATCGAGAATCGTGGCCACGCTTCCCGGCGCGGCCGAAAACACCCAAATAGTCATCCCGACCAATGCGCAGCCGACGAGCGCCACCTCGAACGCGCGCGCCGACGGAGCGGCGATCTCGGGGATACGCCAGCGAACCGCCCAGGTCATGATGACGGGCGCGACGCATAGGGATCCCAGCCAGTTTCCAGTCCACCACAGCTGCCATTCGCGCAGGTAGCCGGCTCCCTCTAATGGGCGCGCCGAACCAAAGGCGCCGAGCACCGCGCTGGCTGCGGCGCCGATGGCCACCGCCGCCACGAACTGCAGTACATGCCGCACGCGCGGAAGTTCCGGAGCGGACATGAGCCGGCGGGCCACGATCGCGCCCACCAAGGCATCGAGCGAATTGGCTATAATGTAAGGACCGTACTGCCGCCAAGTAAAGTGATCGGAGCGCACGCCGTCGATCACCAGTTCCGCAACCATCTGGACCCCCAGGATCCAGACCCAGTTGCGCCGCGGCGAGAACCAAAGCGCCATGAAGAGCATGCCGGCGGCCGGCCAAACAATTGTCAGGTGCTGCGAGCTTTCGCGCAGGATCAACCCTAATATCATAAGTAGCGAATAAATGAGAGCGAAGGCAAGCAGCGAGGCCGCGCGGCGCAGCGGGAAGGAGCGCATGAAATCCCAGACCAGCTCGCTGCGGTATCCCTCCTGGACGGCCGGCATCGTCATGTTCGAGATTCCCCCACTGCGAAGAACCACTGCGAGAGCCTAAGGCTCTGCATGTATACCTCAATCGCCCCTGTAAAATCCAATGGCTGTGTTATGACAACCCGCACTACGGTGTCGAGGGGCGATTGACGCACTGCCGACGCTCCGCGAACATGAGCCATGATCGACCAGGGTACGACGCGCATTTTTGGCGGCACGGGACGCCGGGTCGCCGCCATTGGTCAGGGATCTTGGAACATCGAGCAATCGGCTGATTCGGCCATCGCCGCGCTGCAACGCGGCCTCGATCTGGGGCTGACTCATATCGATACGGCGGAGATGTACGGCTCGGGGGCTTGCGAATCGCTCGTTGCCAAGGCAATCGACGGCAGGCGCGACGAAGTTTTTCTGGTCTCCAAGGTACTTCCCAGCAATGCTTCGAAGCGCGGCACGCTCGCGGCCTGCGAGAAATCGCTGGCGCGCCTGCGCACCGATCGTCTGGATTGTTATTTGCTGCATTGGCGCGGCGCACACCCGCTCGAGGAAACCATTGCGGCCTTCGACACGCTGCTGCGTACGGGAAAGATCCTGTCGTGGGGAGTCAGCAATTTCGACGTGGCCGACCTCGACGAAGTAACCGCCATCGCGGGGCCGGGGCATCCGGCGTGCAATCAGGTGCTGTATCACCTTCAAGAGCGTGCCATCGAACATGCCGTGCTGCCCTGGTGCCAGGCGCACGGTACCGCCGTGGTCGCGTACACGCCGTTCGGGCAATCGACAACCGCGTTCGATGCGCGAATTAAGCAAGGCCGGGTGCTTACCGACATAGCCCGCGCTCACGCAGCGACTGCACGACAAGCGGCCTTGAGATTCCTGTTGCGATTTCCCAACGTCTTCGTAATTCCCAAGGCGTCCAGTATTGATCACGTCGCCGAGAATGCGGCCACGTATGCCTTGGAACTGAGCGACGCCGAATTGGCGAGCATCGACGCCGCATTTCC
>JBDUBO010000060.1:0-23873 GCA_040004115.1 Gammaproteobacteria bacterium
CCCTCCGCCGCCACCCCCTCCGCCCGTGATCGAGCATCGGCGAGTGAGTTTCTCGGCCGACTCACTGTTTTCATTTGACAAGGCGACTGTGAGGCCAGAGGGCAAAGCTGCTCTCGATCGATTCGCGACGGAACTCGTCGGTACCAAGTACGGAACCATTACGGTCGAAGGGTATACCGACCGCCTCGGTACCGACGCCTACAACCAGCGGCTCTCCGAGCAGCGCGCTGAATCCGTCAAAGCCTACTTGGTCCAATCGAAGGGCATCGAAGCCGCCAAGATCTCGGCCGTAGGACGTGGCGAGTCGTCGCCCGTCACGAAGCCCGGCGAGTGCCGGGGCGAGAAGCGCACGCCGGCATTGATCGCCTGCCTGCAGCCTGACCGCCGGGTCGAGATCGAAGTCACTGGCACTCAGACCACGGTGACGCCGGCGCAATAGCCTGCGAGCCGACGTTGACGCCGGCGGCTCATGCGCCGGCGGTTCCTGACGTCCGCTGCTCCTGCCGGCGGTGGATATTGACGCTGGCGAGAACTTTGCGCCGGTGGATCCCGTCGCCCGGCAAGGCGGCCGCAACCTTGCCTGGGCGCCCATCGCCGCCCCACGCGCCGCTTCCTTCGACTTACGCTCCGCAACCAACAGTTTCCTCAGCTTTTAACGCAGGGATTCACCGCCGAATTGACGCTCCTCTTCCATTATTATACGATCGTTCAGTAGCATCACAATTAACAACAGTGACACTCCAATGAATCAGCCCGTATTGAAGCAAGTCGACCGCGCCGGAGCGCTGCTGAAGTCCGCCAAAGTCGTCGACGGTGAGGTCGAGGTGAACTGGGCTGCCGCGGCGCCTGCGGCGCGATTCTCGCCGTATTGGCTGCGTGATCACTGCCATGCCAAGCACAGCCTCAACGCCGACACGCTGCAGCGCGAGGTCGATACGTTTTCGATACCTCAGGACATCGCGCCGGGCCGAATCGAAATCAAGGACGGCGGCAACACGCTGCAGATCACCTGGCGGCATGACGACAGCGTCAGCACATTTCCCGCTGATTTCCTCTGGAATATCGCGCAGGACGCAGGGCGGCCGCGCGCGCCGCACCGCACGCTATGGGACCGCGACACGCTGGGCAAGAACTTCCCCAGTGTGAGCCATGCCGAAATCATGGACTCGGATGGCGGCTTGCTGCGCTGGCTCTCCTTGGTCGAAGAATTCGGCTTCGCCCTGACCACCGGAGCCGAAGCGTCCTTGGCGGGGACGGAAGCGCTGGTGAAGCGTGTGGGCTACGTGCGCGAGACCATCTTCGGCGGCATGTGGGAATTCTCCGCCAACATGGCGTTCAAAGACACTGCCTACACCTCAGTCGCGATCGGTCCGCACACTGACGGCACCTACAGCAATGATTCGCCGGGCTTTCAGATGTTCAGCTGCCTGCAATTCGACGGCTCGGGAGGCGACAGCACACTGGTGGATGGCTTCAAAGTAGCGGAAACCATCCGCAACAGCGACCCGCAAGCCTTCGAAGTGTTGACCGAGATCAAGGTGCCGGCCCATTACCTGGGGGACGGGGTGCATCTGCGGGCGGAGCACCCCATCATCGAGCTTGATGATCATGGCGATGTGCGGCAGATCGCCTACAACAACTACGATCGAGCGCCCTTCAGTCTGCCGGCGGCCCGTATGAACGAGTTCTATCGCGCATTGGCGCTCTGGCATCGCTTGATCAACGATCCCGCGCACGAAATCTCCATGCGGCTGCTGCCGGGCACGGTATTGTTCTTCGATAATTGGCGCACCATGCATGGCCGCCATTCCTTCAAGGGCCATCGGCACATGTGCGGCGCCTACATCAACATGGAGGATTTTCAGAGCAAGCTGCGGGTATTGCGCGCGCCCTCGTAAGTGCGCTCCGTTAGCGTTAAGACGCCTGCATCGGAGATGCGGTCCGAAGTGGGTGCTGGGGACTGGATTGAACCTGACGGGGAACCGGTGGTAGGGTCTGGGCATGGCCGACAATGCGGAAATCGGTGCGATTCAATTGACGGCGCGGCTGCGCGGTGTGTCGCCGCCAGTGAAACGCCGCCTGCGAATGGCCGAACAGGCTACGCTGTCGCAACTGCGCGCGGCTCTACAGGTCGCGTTCGGCTGGAGCGATGATCATTTGTACACCTTTCTGATTCGAGGTAGCCAATTTGGCGACCCCACCCGTGGCATGGAACTGGCCCAGGCCGGCGGAGTCGATATTCCGCTGGCAGCGTTTGGCCTCGAGATCGGTGAACCGTTTCGCTACCAATATAATCTCTTCGTTCCCTGGGAAATTGATTGCCGGGTAGAACAAAGATGCCTGAATTCGAGGGATCAATGGGTTGCCTGCGTGGACGCCCGTGGTTTTCCGCCGGATGACGATCTGCCGGGCCCCGCAGCGTACGCCGAATGGCTGGCGCAGAGCAGCCCGATTCATGCCCTATGCGAGATTGAGGATCTTCAGCATCCTGTGCCAGGCGCGCGGCCGTGAACCAAAGTGCCGCGCGATTGACGAACATTTACGACATCTGCCGCAGTACGCCTGGGACGCAGGAGATCTGTATGAAAATGAAGGTCCAGTTGGTCATTGAAGATGAATCCGGTAGCACTGCCACGACGAACATCATCGATATCGAGCGAGCTTCCAACGGTCTCGTTGGTTTGAGTCTCGCGGAAGCGAAGGCAATGAATGCCAGCGTCCAGCGCACACTGATCGAGTCCCAAGCAGGCGATGCGATTCCTTGCAGCCGAGATCGAATATCTTCTTTGTCAGTACTCCGTCTCATTGTCGCTGTAGCGAGCGTTCCTCGAAGAAGACTCCACTCCCGACGTAGACGGTGGATCCGGTTGCAAACAGCTCCAGCGGCGCGCGCGCCCCTGCGGCTAACGATGCGGTGTCACAGTTTACCTAAACACGCGCCTCCAGCACCATATTAAAAGGTCCTTCGGCCGCTCGCCGCACGGTGGAAAATCCGGAGTCGATGATGATGGCAGAGAGCTTCGCCTGGCCCGCTTGAGCGCCGAGCCCTTCTCCGACTTCCTGATCGAGTGAGGTGGGAACGCAGATCATGGTTGATGCGTTATAATACAGTCGCCCCACGGGGTTCATGTTCTGCTCTGGCCTATCCCCGGCAATCGGCTCGACAATCATCCAGGTCCCGTCCTTCTTGAGGATGGTTTTTACGTGACCGGCGCATCCTCGAGGATCACCCATATCGTGCAAGCAATCATACATGGTGACCAAGTCGAAATCCTTTTCAGCAATTTCCTTCGCCTTTGCGACTTCAAATCGTACCCGATCGCTCACGCCGTGCTGCTTGGCATGCTTGCGGGCTTCTGTGATTGAAGGTTCGTGAAAGTCAAATCCAACAAAGTCACTGTTCGGATAGGCCTGCGCCATCAAAACAGTGGAAAAGCCCACGCCGCAGCCTATGTCAGCCACCTTGGCACGTGCTTTGAGTTTTTGGCTAACCCCATCTAAGGCGGGAATCCAGGTTTGCACGATGTTGTTGACATAGCCCGGTCGAAAAAAAGCACCGGTTGCACAGAACAGACAGCCCCCCAAGTTGCCCCAACTGACACCGGCACCGGAACGGAATGCAGCTTCAACTTTGACTTCTGATTCGATCATGGCGGCAGCCACATCAAAGGCGCCCGCGAGATAGACCGGACTGTCTTTGTTTACGAAAATCATCACTTGCTCGGGAGTGATGCTGAAGGTATCTGTCACTGAATCAAAGTCAATGTAGCCATTAGCCGCTTGCGCGAGCGCCCACTCTCGAACGTAACGCGGCGTCAATCCGCCGGCTCGGACCGCAAGATCAGCGGCAGTCGCCGGCCCTGCGCTGAGCGCGTTGAATAACCCTAAGCGCAATCCAATACGTGTGGTTGGAACACTGAAAGCGCCTCCAAGGTCACCGAGCATCTTGCCAATCATTGCATTGAGTTTCTGCGGGTCCAATTCAGTCATATGTTTTACTCCTCGCGAGTGGTGTGTGTTTTCCGTCGTGTTCTCGACAAAACCATGAGTGAAGCTGGATGGTTTATTCATGCCATTCCTTTGTGAGAAACGCTTCTTATTATGGAATGCACTTATCAACAATTAGCAAAATGTAACGGTCAAGTCTGGAGAATCTTAAAGACATAAGTGCCTAGCAGCGCCGATTTAGTTGCGGGTAGTTCAAAAACAGTAAGTTGCGAGAATTTCCCTGCGGTAATAAAAACAGGCAATCGCACGTAACGAAAATGCAAAACAAAAGCCCACCATGATCCCGCTCGTACCAGTACGCCACGCTCGTGGATCAGTTAATTGCCCTGGCGTGAAGGCGAACTCACAGGGTGTTACCTATTCCTCCTCCAATCACCTGCGCCACTTTCTTTGCGGGCATGCCAACACGAATTTCACGGATGGCTTGGCTTTTCTGCTTTGATGATCATGGCCAGCCTGCAATCAAGAAAGTTTCTACCTCTCCTTACCTGGCATTGTCTTTCGCGGAGTCGCAGGCCCCATCTTATGTTTGAGGAACAGCACATCGAACGCCTGCACCCAAGTCTTGCCACCGTCCAATGACATCACACCCGTCTCCCGGACCCCGCCTTTTCCCGTCTTCCAGGTGATTCGGTGTGGCAGATCCTTGGTCTTGGTGTGCGAGGTCCCCTTGAGAGTCAGCACGCCATCCATGAACGTGCCGGTAAGGAACATGTACGCGCCGAAGTTGCTCACCCACGTCTGTTGCCACTGCTTGGTGATTGCATCATAACTTAGAAAGCTATCGCCGATGAGCCCGTCGGTCTGCTCATAAAGCTCATGCACGACACAGCCCGCGAGGATGGGGTCGACGTGGGCACGCGCCTGGGACTCGCCGAGCGCGCCTTCTGGCTCGAAGGTATCCCAATCCCCGAGCCAAAAGTCGAGTTGGTGATACTCCGGCTCAATGCAGCCTGGAGCCGCACGGGCAGAAGCCACTGCAACATAAGTGAGCGCGCACAATGTTGCTGCAAGGGAAAGGTACTTTCTCTGCATTGCTGATTCTCCGAACTTGAATAGGTCTTGCGTGCGTTTAGTACGGCGCCCGGCATTGCAGTTTGCGGCGTCCAGCTTCTCGGGCCGCCTCGCTTTGAGTGCGCGGAAACACGGTAGATAAAGAGTGGCTTTCCTCAAATGACAGCAGGTTTTTCAATACAAGCAGCTGATTCATGTTGGGCTTCTGCTTCATAGAAAAAAATCAATGTTTGTCAAGAAATATAGCAGTGACGATGTGCCATCACGGCCAGCGCCACGAACTCAACCCACGCGGCGGCTCCGCGTTTCCGATTGCAGTTCACTTCAAAACTTCGCGGTGAACGCCGCGAACATTACCCGCCCCAGTAGATCGTACGTGGGATAGGTGTTGGGCAGTCCGGTCCCCGCCAGTAGCGAACTCACCAACGGTGGATCCTTGTCGAACACATTGTTGACGCCCGCGCGCAGACTGAGGTTCTTCGTCACATCCCAAATGGCGCTTAAGTCAAGATAACTGACACTGGGCAGTTTCGCATCGAAACTGTCGAACACGCCGGCCGCGTAGCCGGGAGCCGAGGACAACAGTTCGGGATTTCCAGTGTTGCTGTCGAGTTTGACCGAGCCGATGAAGCGCCACTGCGCGGAGACGAGGACGTTGAGCGGCGTCTCCCACGAGAGCCGCGCTATATGGCGCCACCGCGGATTGACCGTCTGGCACGTGGAGCCGTACAGGCCGGCGCAATCGTATTCGGGGACGCTGGGTAGAGGGTGCGCCGTTTGGTGCTGCAGATAGCTTCCGGAAAAAGTCGCGGACATTTTACCGAAACTGCCTACTTCCCACCGATACGCAAGCTGAACATCGACGCCTGCTGCTTCGTTAGCGGCGATATTTACATTGGTCGCCGTGATGTAGCCACCACCCGCGATAGTGGTGCCAAACAAGGCGCCGTTCGGAGTGCGAACGATCAAGTTGCAGGTGGCACTGGAGCCCGTCGCCAGGCAGTTATTCAGGGCAATGTTTTGCGGCACGGTGGAGATTGCCTGCTTCAGCAGGATTTTGTAGTAGTCGATGCTGGCGGAAAACCCCTGCAAGAAGGACGGCGAAAAGGTAATGCCGTACGACAGCGTATTGGCCTTCTCCGGCCGCAGATCCACATTGCCGCCGAGCAAGGTCGCGCATTGTCCCGCCGGGCATTGGGCGATGTGGCCGTATTGCGCGGCCGAAACGCCGCTGTGTGCGCAGGCAGCAGCGCTCGCACTCGGTGTCTGCCCGGCGCAAGGGTCCGCCGCCACTACGCTGGTGTTGGTCACGGCGTCAGGGATAAAAGTCTCAATGATATTGGGCGCACGGATTGCGCGATCGAATGAGGCCCGCAGCAGCAGGTCGCCAATGGGCGCGTATTGGACATCAAATTTGTACGTGTTCACGCCGCCCGCGGAGGTACTGTATTGGGAGTGACGAAACGCACTGCCGATCGTCAATAAATCCGCCCAGGCCTGTTTTTCCGCGAGCGGCGCGCGCAGCTCGACGAATTCCTCCTGCACGTGATAGCCGCCGTTGATGGCAACGCCCGCACCGCCGAAGCCGGCGAGGTCGTTCGCCAACTCCTCCTGGTCCGGAGTGTAGTCAAGCTGATCGGAGCGGTGCTCGACGCCTAAGTTGACCGCCAGCCCATTGCTGGCGAAGGGCGAGACGATACCGTACTTGCCAAGCTCCCCGGTGGCATTGGCGTTCACGATACGCTCGGTGATGGAACCGTGCGAAGTGCCCAAGGCCACGAGTGAAGCGGCCTGTGCGGCCGTGACGCCTCCCTGCGTCCATATGTTCCAGGGCACGCAGCCAGCCCCGCTCATGCATTGCGGCGCGCCAGTGGTGGGATTGATGACGACCAAGAGCGCGTTTTGGAGCTTGTTCCAGCTTAGAAATCCGCCTTGGGACTGAAACAGCGAGGTGTAGTAGAAGGAGGCATAGGCATCGTAAATCCAGGCATCACCTAGCGCGCCTTTTAATCCCATCACCGTGCGGTAATTGTTGTGCTCGAAGTCGGCGGTGCGCGGGCCACCCTCGATGTTGCGGCGCGCAATCAGGACATCGACCGCCGTAGCCCCGTTGGTCGTGGGATAGACGGTGGGATTGTTGAGCGGATTGCAGAGGACGGCATTCTCCTGTGCACTCAGCAGCGGATTGGTGGGGCTGCAATTGACCAGCAGGCCGCCGTTGCCGGTGGGGTCATTGGGATTCGCGCCGAGAAAGGCGGCGGACGGCGCCACATCGGAGGTGGATCGATCGTGCATGAAGCTGAAATCGAGATAGGGTTTGACGTAGTCATTAACATTGTAATGCGCGAAGAAGCCGCCCATGTAGCGGGTGTCTTGCGATGACAAGGTCTGGTAGGGGTTGGAGTTGAAAATGCCAGGCGGAGAAGAACCGGCCTGCGGCCAGGGCAGCAGCTGATTGCCGAGCACCGTGAGGCAGTCGAAACCAAAAGCACACGTGACATTCGGATTGAACACCGGGCCGATCAGATTCGAATTGGGCGATCCATTGCAGCTCGGGGCGTTGATTAAATTCTGATTGCTAGCGCTCGGATTGATGTTCAATTTGCAGGCGGAGTAGTCGCGATTGCCTTGCGAGACGGGATCTGCGTCGCGGTAGGTAAAGTAGCCTTCGATATTGCCCTTATCGTCCGCGCTGCTGACGCCCATGACGAGGGCCAGATTGCGGCTGTGGCCATCCCACACAGTTCCCGATGGCGCGGGGAAACCGGCCTGACGCTCCAGACCTTGCATGAAGGTGTTGTGATTACCGTGTTCGTCGATACCGGCTTGGCCGTCGATTTCGATGCCCTGAAAGTTGTGCTTCATGACGAAATTCACCACGCCCGCGATCGCATCTGACCCGTAGACAGCGGATGCCCCGCCTGTGACGACATCGATGCGCTCCACGAGTTGCGGGGGTATCTGATTGAGATCCGGCGCAGGATTGGGGTTTAAGGTGCTGGGATCGCCTACCCCCAAGCGCCGGCCGTCTACGAGCACCAGTGTGCGCTGTGGGCCTAAGCCGCGGAGGTCCGCACTGGCGAGACCACCGGCCGCACCCAATGGATTTTGCGTCGGCGATAGATCGGCCACTGAGTTTTGAAAGTTCTGCGGCAGGTTGTTGATGAGATCGGCGATATTGTTCGTGCCTTGAATCTCAATGTCCTTCGCGCTGACGACCTGAATGGGGCTAGTACTCCTGAGATTGGGCTGCGCGATGCGCGAGCCGGTGACGATAATTTCCAAAAGACCAGGTCCTGAATCTATCTCGGCAGGTGTCGGCGGGGAATCCGCACCAAGTGCGCTGCTCGTGCTCAACCCGAGGCAGGCGAGGGCGATCCATGAGGTCGCGCGACTCCTCTGCCCGCGACCGCTTTTAGCGGGTGTCTTGATGTTCATGATGATTCTCCCGTGCGAGGCGTTTAACGGCTGAGCGGTCGTTACGTAGTTACCGAAGCGCTAGTCAGGGCTGCGATCACCGAGCCCGTATCGATGACTTGAGCGAATTCCTGGTGCAAGTCGCCGAGCGCGGCGTTATGGACTTCGTCGGCAGGACGCATGCGCCCATCAGCCCCGGCGCGGTCGAAAGTGGCCGTCGCATCCGCCACAACGTAGGTGTTGAAGCCAAGATTGCCTGCCATACGCACGGTTGTGGAAACGCAGTGATTAGTTGACAAGCCCACAATGACAAGCGTCTCGATGCCGCGGCAGCGCAAGTCCGTTTCGAGAGTGGTGCCGATGAAGGCGCTGTTGACCCGTTTGGTATAGACCGGCTCGCCGGTTAGAGGCATGGCCTCGCGCTTCGGTAGGCAACCGCGTGTTCCCGGCCGAAATCGACCTGTTTTAGCGACCGAATGGTGGTGGACGTGAACCACGGCGGCGTTTCGTTGTCTCCACAACTGAAGGAGTTCGCCAATACGCGTCTCCGCCTGCGGGTTATTGCGTCTGCCCCAAGCCGGGTCATCGAACCCGATTTGCACGTCAATGACGATGAGCGCTGCGGTAGGATCGAGTGTCGACAATTTCTTCCACCAAGTGGCGAGTATGTGTCAGAGTTTGCCGAGCGGCGCATGGCGCTCCAAAATGCCGATACGGGTATCGCATCGGCCGATGGGTAAGAAATGGTCAACGATCTTGAGGTCCGTCACTGCCGGGTGTTGGTTGCTGTGAGCGAGCATGGCAGCGTCAGCGCGGCCGCGCGCGCATTGAAAATGGCGCAATCCACGATCTCCGAAACGCTGCTCGCATTGGAACGCGTCATCGGTGCACCGATCATGTTACGGCGTCCCGGCAAGGAAGCATGCTTGACGGCCGCGGCAGAAACGCTGCTGCCACACGCCCGCGCAGTTATTGCGGCGAGCGAGACGGCGCTAGCCGCCGTGTCCGCCGACACGCGCGGAGTCATCCGCTTAGGCTCGGTCGAATCCGTAAGCTCTTATATACTCCCCAAGGCGCTCAACTCTTTTCGCTCCAGCTGGCCGTCGGTTCAAGTGCAGATCAATATCGGACTTTGCAATGTGCTGCGCGAGCGCGTACGCCGCGCTGAACTCGATGCGGCACTTATCTTGGACGGATCGGATCGCGCAGCGTTGCACCAGGATGGCTACAACCGCAGCCTCTCTCCCGCCCAGCTGCGCTTCATTGTCTCGAAACCGCCGCGCAAGTCAGATGATGTCAGCCGAGCAGATTTGGCGCACCGGACTTTCTTGCTTCCCGATCCTGACGGCGCATTTCCGGCGCTGCTGCGCGCCTGGTTCGGCGCATCCAGTCAGCGGCTCCGATTGGAGTCAGCGGGTAGCATCGATGGCGTAAAAAGTGGAGTTCTGAACAGCGACGTGATTGGCGTGTTGCCCCACTATGCGGTCGCTCAAGAGCTTGAACGCCGAGCGCTTTTTGCACTTAAAGTACGTGAAAGCTTGCCGGCCATGTTTGTCGGCTTGACGCTGGAACGAGAACCCCTTGAAGTCTCGCCGCTGCACAACTTGATCAAACAAATCGAATCCGTCTTGGATACAGGGGCTCTCGCGTAGCTCGATCAAGGCCGTGCGCCGCGTCGATATAGTCTTGTCTGCCTTTGCCGTTGCTGGCGGAAGTGCGGCATTTTTTGTTTTTTTTGCATGGAAAATGAGAGGACCCCGCATCGGCCGTGCTGGGTGCTATTTTCGTTCGGACGGATTCAGGGTGATATCCACCGACTCCGGCGGGTGCAAAGACTAAAAAAAAGGCCGCGCCGAAGTCATTTGACTCCGGCGCGGCCGCCACTCGTCAGTGATCCAACTTCAGGAGATTCGCTTGGCTCCGTCCGGAAACGTTGTCTTCCGTCACGACCATGTAGCCGAGTGCGGGAGTCTTCCTGAACTCGGCCTTATTGACGGTAACGGGCACGTCCGCGCTGGTGTTGGGCACGACCGGCACGAACATGGCATTCGAAATCGCGGGCGAAAAAGCATTGAAGGAAGCGGTTCCCGCCAATGCCTCTCCCGCTCCGGTGCTGTCGAAGGCGTGCACGGTGTACGTGAAGCGCGGATTGGTCGGCGAAATCCCCAGGTCGGATGCATACACCGGCATCAGCACGGTGGAGCCATCGGTGGGTGCATCGGCCGGGAATTCCGCGAACAGATCGCCGGTCGCCAGATTGAGGAGGAAGGTACCGATCTGACCGTTCGCATCTCCAAGTTCCACATTGCCGACATCCGCCGAGAACAGGATGAAGTCGTAGACCCCGTCGCCATTGACGTCGATATAAATGTCGTACTCACCCACCGCGGGATTCGAGAAGCGGCCATAGGTGTTCACGGCAAACACGAGAACGCTGTCGGTAGCCGAAATCGGATTGGTCTGGACGCCGACGGCGCGCGGCTCGTAAGCCGCATCGATGGTGCCGGTCTTCGGGTTCTTGAGTCCCCAGGCATAGAAGTCGCCGTTGCCGGCGATCACGCCGTTGCGATTCGTCAGACGAATGCTGGATGCCTTGCCGTCGCGCAAATCGGCATCGACATTGGAGCGCGCCCGCGTCACCAGGTAGTAGGGCAGATTAAGGCTGACACCGTGATTCGAGGACGACAGCGGCTTCAAGGTGATGACGCCGGAGGCATCTGCAAACGCAACATTATACGACGCATCGTGCGTCGCGCCGGCGGTTTTGGCCGGAACCGCGAGCGACATGTGCAGCGTGGTCTCGTTGCTGCCACGGACATACACACTCGAGCTCGACAGCCTGACGGTGTGCGGCACGCCGCCCGCTGAGGTCGCGGTGGCCGTGAACGCAGCCGGCAAGCGTCCGTGATTGCGAACGACGACATCCCGTTCATCACGATAGTCGCGGGTCAGCTCGGCGACGCCGAACGACAACAGACCCAATCCGTCGTCGTCACCCTGAGCGGTGACATCCGTGGCGGTAGCTCCCACCGCCTGTACCAGGCCTGAGCCCTCGATTCGCGGCGCATAGTCCGGAAGCGCAGTCGGCGATGCGGTCTCGACCACCGCCGCACGTAAACTCAACTGATCCCAATCCTTGTGAGCCTGCACAGCGAGCGCCGCGACTCCGGCGACATGCGGGGTCGCCATGGACGTGCCCGAATCGTAAGTGCCGCCGGTGCCTGAGCCTACGTTGACCGAGAACACATTGACGCCAGGCGCAGTGACATTGGGTTTGAGCGCACCATCCTCGTCGCGGGGTCCGCCCGAGCTAAAGGAGGCTGCGAGCTTGAATGTCGTATCGGGCACATTTGCCGGAAGCACCGACGCCGTGGCCGACGCCGGCACGGCCAGGAAAGTAGCCGTGTCGGTCATCTGCAGCTCGATGAACGGGATGGTGGGATTGGTAAGCAAGGGACTGAAGAAGCCCGTGCCGTTATTGACGACACCCAGTGCGACTGCACCGGCGGCTTCGGCATTCGCAATCTTTTGGTCGAAGGCGCAGCTCCCGCGCGAGATGATCACCAGCGCGCCCGCGGCGTTTGCCGGGAAGTCGCCGGCATTGCACCCCAAGCTCAGCGCGGTGGTCGACGCGGTCAAGACCACGGCGGCCACGCCGCCGCTCGGCAGCGGCAGACTATTGGCCTCGACCCCATTCGCACCGGTGCCCGAGGAGAACGCAATATGCACGCCATTCGCAAGGTATGGGCGCGCGTTCATTGCCGCGACACCGATGGCGAGAGATGCAGCAGCCGGGCTTCCAGTCACATAGGGCGCGGGACCTTCATTGCCCGCCGCGGCGACCACGATGATGCCGGCCTTTGCTGCGTTGTCGGCGGCAACCGAGTCCGAACTGGTGCCGGGGCCATAGGCAGCGCCCAGCGACATGCTGATCACGTCCATGTCATTTTGTACCGCCCATTCGATGGCGTCTGAAATGACGTCGCTCGAGCCGCTGCAGCCGAATACACGCACCATGTACAGGTCGGCGAGTGGTGCAACCCCGGGGCCGATGTCGAATCCGGTGCTATAGGCGGCCTCGTTGTAAGGACCGTGATAGGTGCTGCCGTCATTCGCTACGCCGAAGCCGGCGGCCGTGCCGGAGACATGACTGCCGTGGCCATTGCAGTCGAGCGGATTGGGATCCGGTACAGGCACGCTGCCGGGTGTGTTTGCATCGTAGTCATCGCCGACGAGGTCGATGCCGCCCTTGACCTTGGGTGCATTCGGACCAAACAAGCTCGGATCCGCGGGCGCCGTGCTGGTCGCGGCGGCGGCCAGAAAGGCATCAGTGGTACCGGGTCCGCCGAAATCGGCATGGGTGTAGTCGATGCCGGTGTCGATGATGGCAATCTTGACGTGCTCGCCCTTGAATCCAGGCGTTCCCTGCCAAACCGC
Organism: Gammaproteobacteria bacterium; assembly: GCA_040004115.1. Lineage (GTDB taxonomy): Bacteria > Pseudomonadota > Gammaproteobacteria > Steroidobacterales > Steroidobacteraceae > Bog-1198. The sequence continues at coordinate 12,877 of JBDUBO010000060.1, forward strand.
CGGCGCGCCGATATACGGCACGCTGACCGTGTTCTTCAACGAGTACTTGGGCACCGGCACTACTTGAACCACACCGGGCAGGCTCGACAGGCCGGCAACTTCGCCGCGCGCGATCTCGATTTTCATGCCGTTCATGGCGGCGTGGTAGTGCGCCAGCACTCTGCCGCCGCGCGATGCTATGGCCGGTTCGACTGTCGCGTGCTGCCTCTCCACCCGCGACCGAATCGTATCGTGATCTGCCCGGCTCACTCTATGGTCCGGCGCGAGTGCGCGGGCCTCAGCGACCGACTCATCACTCATCGTCACGACTACTTTGACGCGCTCCTTCGCCAGCAGCGACAAGGGCTGCCGATGAGCGACGATCGGGCCGCTGCGGGCATACGGTTTGAAACGGCTGGTGCCGGTCTGCTGCGCCGATGCATCAGAGGGACTAAACGCGATCACGGTGGCGGTCACCGCGGCGGCGGCCATCGGCAGGCAGCGCGACCACGCGCGCAGCAGCGCCGCAACGGCGACCAATCCATTGGAAATAGGCATGACGGGGACCCCTAATTGATTTTTTGTCGAAACAGTCGCGCCGCTCTCGGGTGAATCACCGATGAGAGCCATCCCGTAAACGGCTTATCTGTTCAGGATACTGCAGCGTGAAGATTGCGGCGAGGATTCTTCGGCAATGGCCGGTGCATTGGCAATGACCGGTACGTGGTAAACCGATCCAATTAACATATTCCGCGTCACGGCGGCTCAAGTCCGTTGGGCCGCGCGGTTGACATTGCCTCAACCCACCTCGATCGGCACCGCTAGAAAACCGCGAAATCGCGCGCGGCCGCCGCGAACCGGAGCGCCGGCAGGTAGATATCGGGGAAAGCGGCTGAGAAAGCTGCTTATCGCGACCCTGCCTTCCAATCGAGCGAGGTTGACTCCGATACAGAGGTGCGCGCCGGATCCAAATGCTAGATGCCGGTTCGGCTGGCGGCCAAGGTTCAGCTGATCGGGAGCCTCGAATTGCTCGGGGTCTCGATTCGCCGCACCGATACACAGGCTGATTTGGGTGCCGGCCGCCAGTTCATGACCTCCGAGTCGTGTAGCGACGGTGGTGCGCCGATTGCCGAGCTGATTGGAACTCTCGAATCTCAGAAATTCTTCGACTGCGGTCTTGATCAGTTGCGGATTCTCGAGCAGCGCCCGGCGCTGATCGGGCCAGTCGATGAGTAATTGCAGACCGTTGCCGATTAGGTTGGTGGTGGTCTCGTGTCCGGCATTGAGAATAAAAATGCAATTCTGCAGCAACTCCGTTTCTGTGAGTTGCGCAGCGTCGTGCTCTTCACCCAGGAGTCGCGTCAGAACATCGTTGGCGGCTTCGCCCGGATGACGGCGGCGATCGGCGACCAGTTGCTTCAGATAGACGAGAAAATCCAGGACCGCTTGATTTCCGGATTGCAGCATCGCGGGCGTCGGCGCGGGTTCAAGCGCGCCGAGAATCGCCAGCGACCAGCCACGCAGCGAGTCGCGTTCGTCATGCGGTACGCCCAGAAGATTGCCGATGATCTCTATCGGGATGACGGCTGCGAACTCCGTGATCAAGTCGACGCGGCCTTTCGATTCGATTTGATCCAACAGTCGATCGACCACGGCGTTAAGACCCGGCTCCATGGCGGCTATAGCCCGCGGAGTCAGCGCACCCGCGATGATCTTGCGCACTCGGGTGTGCAGCGGCGGATCGTTGAACACCAGACTGGTGGTGTGATGTTCGTACAAGGGCGAATCGCCGAACTTTGGCCTGAATTCCACTTTCTTGTCGGAACTGAACGTCGTTGTATCGCGATACACGTGTTCCAGATCCGCGTAGCGGGTGAGAAACAGCGAACCGTCGGGCAAACGATGCACCGGCGATGCCGCACGGAGCGCCGCATAGGTCGGATACGGATCCTCGTAAAATGACCGCGGCAGCGATCGCAAATCGAAGTCCTCGATATTCAACTGCCGCGTGACCTTAGGGTGACCGTCGAGGGGTTTGTCATGATATTTATGTAGTTCATTATAGGCCGGAGGATTCCAGCGTGTCAGAACAGCGAGATCAATGGGTAACTTTGCACTCCGGCGACCTTACCGCCGAGGTCAACCCGCACGGCGCACAGTTATCGACGCTGCGCGATCGTGAGGGGCGCGATCTGCTGTGGAATGGCGATCCGGCGGTGTGGAGCGGACGCGCGCCGCTGCTGTTTCCCATCGTCGGTGCCCTTGCCGGCGGCGCCTACCGCATCGATTCCAATCGATATCATCTCTCGCGGCATGGTTTCGCCCGCGCCGCGCGTTTCGATCTGGTCGATCCAACTCCGAGCGCCGCGTCCTTTCGGTTGAAGGCCGACGCCGCCAGTCTCGAGATCTACCCCTACCAATTCGAATTGGACGTCCGCTTTGCACTCGAGCGTTCGACGCTATCCCTCACGGCCCGCATCACCAACGCCGGCGATGAACCCATGCCTGCAAGCTTCGGCTACCACCCCGGATTTCGCTGGCCGCTGCCCTATGGCCGAGCGCGAGCAGCGCATTTCATCGAATTCGCGAGCGATGAGCCCGCGCCGATACGGCGCCTCAACGCCGACGGCTTGTTGACGCCGCGGCCACACCCGACACCCATTTCGAATCGACGCTTGCCTCTTGTCGATGAGTTGTTTCAAGGCGATGTCATCATCCTCGATGAAATCCGCAGCCACTCCGTCACCTACGGCGCCGCCGACGGGCCACGAATTCGAGTCGATTATCCAGATACGCCCTATCTTGGGATCTGGACCAAGCCGGGCGCCGATTTCATCTGCATAGAGCCCTGGCATGGCGTCGCGGACCCGGCAGATTTCTCGGGGGACTTCCGAACCAAACCCGGCGTATTCATGGTGGCGCCAGCGGACGCCGTGCACATGCGAATGGCGATCACTTTGCTGGAAGCCTAGCGCGGCGAGAAGGCGCCGACCGCAGTGCTCGCTTTGTAATTTCTACCAAACGAAGAATCCGCACTGCGCCAACTCCAGCGGCGATGGATTGCGTTAGTCTCGTCAACGAGTTCACCTGTCGACCGTTTTAGACAGTTGCGGCCCGCACTCACGTGCGGTCCCATACGCGTAGGGAGGAATTATGTCGCGGTTCACACACATTCGGACCTGGGCCATTCTCACACCGCTGCTTGTACTCGCAAGTTGCGATAATAATAACGACTGTGGATACTGCGGAAATTACACCCCATGGGAACTGTCGGTCGGACTGGTGGCCGGGAATTTCAACAACAACGGCCAAACTTCGCTGGTGACGACCAGCACGGTCATTTACCACCCGCACTTCAATAACGGCAATCTGAAAATTTATCTGTCGACAGGACCGGGTGCTTTCGCGGCGCCGGGGCTGATCGCCGACGGCGATGATCCCCTGTTCCTTGCGAGCGCCGACCTTAATGGCGATAACCTGCCCGACGTCGTGTCCACGAGCTACAGCGACGGCACACTCGCCGTATTCTTTAATAATGCCCAAACGCCCGGGACCTTCAGCACACCGCTGATCCTGTCTTCTCCGGGCGCCTCGCAGGTCGCCATCGGCGATCTGAATGGCGACGGCTTGCCCGATCTGGTGTCGGCGGACTTCAATGTGTCCTTGTTCATCCAAACCTCACCCGGCGCGTTCGCGAGCCCTATCAGTTTGTACCCAGGGGGCGCGAATTGGGTCGCGGTCGGCGATCTGAACGGCGACGGATCAGCGGACGTGGCGCTCACCGACGCCATCGGCGTCAAAGTGCTCATGCATACCGGAGCCCCGTCGGCGACCACCTTCTCCGCACCCGTCACCGTGTTCACTCAAACTCAGAACGACAACGTCTCCGGAGCGAATGTGGTTGCGATTGCGGACGTGAATGGCGACGGCTTAAACGACCTTGTGATCACCGACCCGGGCCCCACCGGCGGCTCGGCACCGACCGTGTCGGTGTTGCTGCAGGACGCCGCTCACCCTGGGCAGTTCCTCGCCGCGGCGAGCTATGTCACGGCCGTCAGTAGCCTCGCTCAATCCATCATCGTCACCGACATCAACGGCGACGGCCTGCCGGACATCGTGATCGGCGGCACAGACGCGGTCACCGTGCTGCTGCAGAACGCAGCTGGCCCCGGAACGTACTTGGCGGCAGCCAACTATCCGGTCATGAACTCGTACCAAATTGCGATTGCCGACGTGAACGGCGATGGTCTATCGGACATCATCACTGCCACGGGTGTTTCGCAAACGGTGGAAAACGGTGTGATTACCAACAAGCCCGGCGTACTGCTGCAAAGCGCGAGTTCGCCCGGGACCTTCGGTGCGCTGCAGGATCTGCCGTAGCAGACGTTCACAGGCTTGATTTTGGCTGCTCCGGCCCCATTGAACCCGCCGTGGACATTCACGGCGCAATTGTTCAATCTATCGGCAAGCCAGGTGGCAAAGGAGTAACGAGATGACTGCATCAACCGAACGCGCGGTTCTCGCCGGCGGCTGCTTTTGGGGCGTACAGGACCTGTTGCGCCGCTACCCGGGCGTCATCTCAACACGGGTGGGGTATACGGGCGGCGATGTGCGAAACGCCACCTATCGCAACCACGGCACGCACGCTGAGGCGATCGAGATCATATTCGATCCGCGCAAGCTCACCTTCCGCAAACTGCTCGAATTCTTTTTCCAGATCCACGATCCCACCACCGCGAACCGGCAAGGCAATGATCGAGGGCTAAGCTATCGTTCGGCCATCTTCTACACCAGTGAAGATCAAAAACTGGTGGCCGAGGACACCATCGCCGATGTCGAGGCCTCGGGGCTGTGGCCCGGCAAGGTGGTGACCGAACTCGCGCCGGTCGGCGATTTCTGGGAGGCGGAACCCGATCATCAAGACTATCTGGAACGCTATCCCGGAGGCTATACCTGCCATTTCATCCGTCCCGACTGGAAGCTTCCGCAGCGAGAGAAACACGCGACCGGCGTAAGTTAGCTCTACTCCCGCGCCGTGCGCGTGATCGAACGGGATGAGGTCGCAAGACGCCTGACATACGAGGCGTGCATTCCCATCGTCAGGCAGGCCATGGTGGATTTTTCCAACGGCGTCACCCGCCAGCTGCTGCGATCCATCATCCCTTTGGGAAACGGGCATATGTTCGGCATCATGCCGGGCGCCTTGAGCGAGCACGCCGCCTTCGGCGCCAAGCTCGTCAGCGTTTACCCTGAGAATTTCTCGGAAGGGCGCCAGTCCCATCAGGGGCTCGTGGTGCTGTTCGAACCGGCCACGGGGGAGCCCGTCTGCGTCGTGCATGCCGGTGAAATCACCGCCATACGCACCGCGGCGGCCAGCGCGGTGGCGACGCACGCACTGGCGCGGCCCGACGCCGAGCGGCTGAGCATCTTAGGCTATGGCGAGCAAGCGGCCGCGCATGCACGCGCGCTGCTCAAGGTGCGCGCCATTCAAGCGGTTCGCATCTGGGGACGATCGCCGCAGCGTACTGCTGAATTCTGCAGGCGCATGAGCACCGAACTTGGCATCCCTTTCAATGCCGCGCCGCATGTACAGGCCGCGGTCGGCGACGCCGATATCATATGTACGGTGACCGCCGCGCGTGAACCCATTCTGCAGGGCGCCTGGGTGCGGGAGGGAACCCATGTAAACGTTGTGGGATCAAGTATGGCCGGACCTGTCGAAGTGGATAATGATCTCGTCGTTCGATCGCGCTTCATTGCCGACAGTCGCGAGGGCGTGCTGCGGCAAGGCGCCGAGTTCTTACGCGCGAAACAGGCGGGTCTCATCTCCGATGAGCATATCGTCGCCGAGATCGGCGAAGTGTTGGCGGGCAGGATCGAAGGCCGGCGCTCGCGGTCGGACATCACCGTCTACAAATCGCTCGGCCACGTGGTTCAAGATTTGGCGAGCGCGTGGGCGCTGTTTAGATCATGATCCCACTGTCGGCTTGAATCGGCTGGGCGAGAGATCCCGCGCGCTCAAACCTTCGGCCGCGATGTCGTCCGGCAAATTTTCTTGTTTCGCCAGCGCGGCCGCGGTTCGTGCCATGGCCGGCGCGGTCTGGATGCCGTAGCCACCCTGACCCGCGCACCAGAAAAAGCCGGCGCAATCGGCATCGAAGCCCACCACGGGAACTCGATCCGGAGCAAAGGTTCGCAGGCCCGCCCATCGATGGCTGATCCTCCGCACCTCGAGGTTCAGAGCGGCCTGCACCCGGTCCACGCCGACGGCAATATCCAACTCCTCCGGTTGCGCATCGCAGGGCAGGCTCGGGGTCTCATCGGCCGGCGACAACAACAGCTTGCCCGCATCGGGCTTGAAATAGAACTGCTCGTCCGCATCGATGACTGCCGGCCAATTCTGAATGTCGACGCCCTCCGGTGGATCCACCAACACCGCCGTGCGACGCAGAGGCTTGAGGCCAAGGACGCGCGCGCCGCAGAGACTTGCAACCTCATCCGCCCAAGCGCCTGCGGCATTGATCAAGACCGGTGCGCTCACCGCGCCGCCGGGGTATTGAAGGGACCATACGCCGTTGCAACGCTGCACCTCGGCCACCGGGCTTGCCGTGACGAGAAGGGCACCGGCCGCGCGCGCGCCGCGCAAGAATCCCTGGTGCAGCGCGTTGACGTCGATGTCCATGGCATCGGCATCGAGGGCCGCCGCCGCGACATAACCCTCGCGCAGCAGCGGCACCCGCTGCATGGCTTCATGCGCATCGATCAACGATACGGTTCCGCCCGACGCGCGAATGGCGGCCACCATTTGATCCAGCCGTGCGCGCTGAACCGCGCGAGCAATGTAGAGGTTGCCTCGCGGCCGCAGCAGCGGGTGCTCGGAGAATCCAACCGGCGGGCAGTCGAAAAAAGCACGGCTCGCCCGGGTGATGGCGCGAATCTCCCTGCCTCCGTAACTCGGCGCAAACAATGCGGCGGAGCGGCCCGTCGCGTGCAGGCCGGGGCGGGATTCTCCTTCGAAAAGGCAAACGCGCGCCGAACGCGCAAGTTCATACGCGACCGAAGCGCCGACCATACCGGCGCCAACAACGATGAAGTCATGCATCTTTGAAGTCACGCCCCAGCCTACCAGTTTGCCGCGATCGAGCTTGGCGCAGACGCGTTCGCATCTCGAAACCTAGTCGTCCCGCTCGGGAAGCGGTTTGCGAAGCGCCGGATCGTTCAAGCTCGCAGCTGCCGGGCGCGCGGAGCTAGGCTGCGTGTCGGCTTCGATATCCGACATGAGACCGCGAATGAGATCGAGCGCTTCGTTGATTTGTTCGAGACGGGCTGCGATCTGCGCGGCCGCAGCACCGCTGTCGCGCTCCTTCGCATGGACCAGCGCCTTCATGTTCAGAAATCGCAAATCTGCTTCTATTCTTTTCAGCTGATTTGCGACCACCCCGAGCGGAAGCACGAGTGCCAGTTCCAGATTCGCGGCAGATGGCTCTGTCATGCGAAAACCTCTCAACCTCTCTACGCCTATTGTTCCGACGCTGTTTCCCGCTGCTTGGCTGCCGCCACCATGCGCTTCACGTCACCGAGGAGCGCGGGCGCGTCGTAAACAATCCCGTCGTGAATCGTGTAACGGACACCCCCGACTCGGGTGGGCTTGCGCGTAGCGTCGTCGAGTTTCAGCGCCGGTGCCGTACAGCACTTTGAAATTGGCGAGCGGATTCTCCTTCACGATCACAAGATCGGCCGTCTTGCCCGCTTCCACCGATCCGATGCGGTCCGACATTCCCAGAAGCTCGGCACCGGACAGGGTTGCCGCGCGGACTACCTCAAGCGGATGGAAGCCGGCTTCCTGAAGCAGCTCGAGTTCGCGAATATAGGCAAATCCGAACAGCTTGTAGATATAGCCTGCGTCATCGCCGACCGCGACCCGCCCTCCCGCATTCTTGTAATCGTTGATGAAGGACATCCAAATGGCATAGTTTTTCTTCCAGGCAATTTCATCCGCGGTCGTCCAGTTGAACCAGTACGCCCCGTGCGCCTCGCGATTCGGAGCATACCAACGCATCAACGTCGGCAACGTGTACTCCTCGTGCCACTCCGCGCGCATCTCGCGCATCAGGTCGCGGCTCGCCTCATAAATGGTGAACGTCGGCACCAAGGTGAAGTCGCGGCCTTTCAACGTCTCGATGACTTGCGTCCAGCGCTCGCTGCCGCGCGGTGCGGCCTGCGACCAGAGGCGCCCGGCCTGACCGAATCGATCCGACTCGTCGCTGTAGTTGTAGTCGAGCGGAAAATCCTGTACGCGCCGGTCCGTGAATAGTGCTTCGGGTAAGCCGTACCAATGCTCCAGACTGGTGAGCCCCCAACTTGAGGTATCCAACGCGTTCATGCGCGCCACCGCGGTTTGCGAATGATGGCAGGCACTGCGCAGGTGCTTAAGCTTCGCTTCCGCGAGTGCCGCTTGCATGAGGTCCGGCGGCGATCCCAAGAATTTAATGCCTTCTGCGCCGGCGGCAGCGACGGCATCGACCCAGCGCCGCGCTTCCTCCGGAGTGCTGACGCCGCCAGGTGTATCAACCTCGACGGGAAAGCCCACGTATGGAACGATGCGCGGCGCAACGATTTCGTGCGCTGCGCTGCGCCTGCGCTCGTTCAGGGTCCATCGCAAGCCATTGAATGATCCCGCTTCGCGCACGGTGGTAATGCCATGGCCCAGCCATAACTTGTACACGTACTCGGCCGGCGGCACGTCGCCCACCTTGCCTTGCGAGGCATCCGCGATGTGGGCGTGGGAATTGATGAATCCCGGCAACACGTACATGCCGGTGGCATCGATCTCATAATCGCCTTTCGCAGGCCGGCCCTGTTCGTTTATCGGCAGATGCGCGTACCCAACGCCCTGAATGCGCATGATGCGATCTTGCTCGATGACGATGTCCACGGGACCTATGGCTGGAGCACCCGTGCCGTCGATCAATGTCGCCCCTCGAATCACCAGGCGATGGTAGGGTCCCAATCCCTCGCCCGCAGCACGATTGGGTGCCGCCAGCGGCGGGTGAACCTGGGCGCTGCGCGCCGCCGAGATGTACTCCTCCCCCGGCAGGGGGCGTGAATCCTCTGCCGCGCGACATGGGCCGGCCCAAGCCAATGCAACCAGCATCAGCAACGACCCGGACGCGCAACGAATCCGCCACGCCATTCTGTCCTGCGTCACTCGGTAATGCATTCGAATACCCCATTATTGTTTGTGACCCAATCATCTCACGAACATGCACCGTGTACGCGACCGCATGCCGCATCAGGGATGAACGTCGACCGGTGCGCCGCAAGATTCCGGCGCGCTGCGTTCGGCATACCTGGGGTAAAGCGCCATGAGTTTGCGCATCACGCCGTTGGTCCAGCCGAAGCCGTCCTGGGTCGGGTATTCACCGCCGCCGCCGGACCTCCCTGTCGAGATGACATCGTATTTCTCCACCAACTTGCCGCTCTCGCCGTACACGCGATTGACGTTCAGCATCCATCGGCAGGCAATGCTGTCCGCCAGCGGCGCAATGGAATAGCGGCGCAAACCGGAGATGCCGATCCATTGCAACGGCGCCCAACCGTTGGGCGCATCCCATTGTTGTCCGGAGACCAGCGGCGTCGTGACAATGCCGCCGGATTTGAGCAGATCTCGATAGACCGCCGCTGCCACCGCTGCCGCCTGCGGCTGGTCGGCCAGTCCTGCGAACAGTGGATACAGTGTCGCCGCGGAGATGCGCGGTACTTGCGCATGTTTCACCCAGCGATAATCGCGATAGATGCCGGCGGTCGCATCCCACAAGTAACGATTGACCGAGCGGCGCCGCGCCGCCGCTCGATGCGCGAACTCAGTGGCGCACGCGAGGTCGCCGGCACGCTTGCAGCCTGCGCCAATCGCCTCCTCCAGGCCAAACAGCAGGCTATTGAGGTCGACCGGTACGATCTCCGTGGTGTTAACGGTCGCGAGGTTCTTGCCATCGGCAAACCAGCGGGAGCTGAAGTCCCAGCCGCTTTCGGCCGCGGCACGCAGGTCGCGATACAGCCGTTTCGGATCGCGCCCGCTGCGCCGCGCGAGCTCGGTGTCTTCGCGAAAGGATTCGTCGCGCGGCGTGTCTGAATCATCCCAATCGCGGTTCAATATCGCACCGTCAGGCATGGCGACCACTCGGCGATGCGCGGTGCCGCCCTTGAGCCCCTCCTCGCCCTGCATCCAGAACCGGTACTCACGACGCAACTCAGGTAGATAGCGCGCATCGGAGTCCGCCGGATCCTCGCTCAACAGCCCCACCATCGCGTAGAAGAACGGCGGCTGCGATCGGCTTAAGTAGTAGCTGCGTGTGCCATTCGGCACGTGGCCATAGGTGTCGATCAAATAGGCAAAGTCGCGCACCATGTGCTCGACCAGATCGTGCCGTCCGCTCTCTGCCAATCCCAGCATCGTGAAATACGAATCCCAATAATACAGTTCGCGAAATCGTCCGCCGGGAACGACGTAGGCTTCCGGCAGCGGTAGCAGCGAGGAATACTTCGGTGCCGTGGTGCTGGTGCGCGTCAACTGATCCCACAGCGAGTCGATATGGCGGGCCATGGTGGCCCGCTCCGCGGGCGGCTCCGGTCCAATGGCCTGTTCCGGCACCAAGAAGTTTTCCGCAACGAAGGCGCGTAGCGCCTGCTGTGTCACCGGTTTGTCGCTATGGTAGTGCGCCAGAATTGTCGCCGGCGAAGATTTAGGGTTGGCGTCCGCAAAAGTTTTGCTGTCAGCGAACAGTTGCGCGCTTTGCACGGCAACGAACAGGTCCTTGAACAAGACCTGCGGCGGCTCGGGCAACGGCTCCGCCGATGCCCTCAGCAGCACGCAGAGCATGAGCCCGGCACCCACCAGCCGGCGATATATCCGCGCACAGCGGCATATTCCGACCTCGCTGCGTATCCAAGGAGCGCGACGACTCATTGCGGGCGCCGCGACGCTGAAACGGCCTTTGATCAATTCCCCGCTGCCAGTT